>CAIQYP010000262.1 GCA_903876045.1 uncultured beta proteobacterium
CAAGCAATTGCATCCTTACGCGAGCTGGCATGGAAGACGCCGTTAACAATCAGACGCTGGTTAGACAGGCCCAGATCCTTAAGCTCCTCCGACGTACGCGAAGCCTCGGCAATGGCACCAACATCTGGCCGCGTCACCAGTACCACGGTGGTTTGCGTGGGGTCGCTCAATGCGTCCAGTGCGGCCTTGAAACGAACCTCCTGCATCTTCAGCCCTGAGTGCGGCCCGAGACATGAGGCACCCCGGTCATTGCCCGCCAGAAAGCCACTCCAGGCTTTTGGCAGGCTGAGTAAGCGCAAGGTATGGCCAGTGGGCGCGGTATCGAACACGATATGGTCCCAGGCCTGGTCCTTGTCCGACAAGAGCGCGGCGAACTCGTCAAAGGAGGCGATCTCGGTGGTGCAGGCCCCGGACAATTGCTCGCGCACCGTAGCCAGTTCCTCGTCGCTGGTGCCGACCGCCATTTGCGCCACAACACGCTGGCGGTAAGCCTCGGCGGCATTGTCGGGGTCAATGTTGAGCACCGACAGGCCCGGCACCCGAGGAACCGGTACCGGTGTGTTCTTTAGTTCCACACCCAACATTTCGTCCAGGTTGGTGGCGGTGTCGGTGCTGACCAACAACACCCTTTTACCGCTGTCGGCCAGGTACAGCGCCACTGCCGTGGAAAGCGAGGTTTTGCCAACCCCTCCCTTGCCAGTAAAGAAAAGGTGGCGCGAAGGATGGTTCAGCAAAGTCAGTGGTTTGGGTTTAAGCCAAAGTTCCACGGCCTGATGCGAAGGAATGCCGCCACTATGGACCAATTGGCCGTCCACCATGACTGCCGGCGTGCTGTGCACGCCCAGGCTATGGATCTGGTCAGGGTCGGTGATTTTTTCGAGTTCTATCGCCACCCCAAAATCTTTAGCTACCCGCTCAATCATGGCGGTAGTGGCCAGGCACTTTGAACAACCGGATCCCAAAACAAGAACTTTCATAGCGACTCCATCAACTTCTAAAACAGAAACGAACCCATTCAATATTCGCAAACCAAACGGAAGGATGCGTAGGGTGGCGAGCACAATTCAACTGCTGATTGAGGTCTAACATGCCGCATCGCAAAATTTCCGCCAAGGTGAAAACGGCTCCGTCACGGACAGTGACCATCTCGCCGTTCTTAAAGGGCATCCAACGTCTGCGACCCCCTGATTAGCATCATTGATGCTGAAGTGATGCGTTGTGGGCACTGGGTTCACTCTCATTTCTTGTGAGAGTCATTACATAGGCCGAGTTTGCAACTCAGATTGAGTGTGATCAACGAAGCGCAATAGGCGCAAGGCATTGAGCACGACAAGCACAGTCGCTCCTTCGTGGATGAGAACAGCAATGCCCATGCTGGCCCAACCAAAGAGTGTGGCCGGAATAAGAAGTGCGACAACTCCAAACGCGGCCCACAGGTTCTGTTGGATGACGGTGTGCGATGCCCGACTCAGCTCGATGGCAAAGGGCAAACGCGATAGGTCATCGGCCATCAACGCCACATCCGCCGTTTCCAGCGCTACATCGGTTCCTGCGCCTCCCATGGCAATACCCATGGTGGCGCGGGCCATGGCAGGTGCGTCATTCACGCCATCACCGACCATCGCAACCAACCCGTGAACTTTCAACAGTTCATCAATGACATTGAGCTTGTCTTCCGGCAGCAGCCCAGCGCGCACATCGGTGATGCCAACGGCCAGAGCCACAGCGTTGGCCACTTGTGCGTTGTCGCCCGTCAGCATAACGGCCTGTTGAATTCCTAAACCAGTCAGTCGGGTGAATACCTCTTGCATACCGGGGCGCGGAGTATCCGCCAGTGCCATCAGCCCCAAGAACTCACCGTTGGAGCGTACAAGCATGATGGTTTTTCCAAGAGACTCCATCCGGTGTACCTGACTGCTCACCGCGTCGGGAACGCCCTCCAGTTCGAAAAGCCGCAAATTGCCAATACTTACCTGCGCTGAATGCACCTTGGCATGCATGCCCTTACCAGTCACGGATTGCACCTCGCTGGCATCCTCCCATTCCAGCTTGCGTGCACGCGCCGCGTTTACCACTGCCTGGGCCAATGGATGCGCGCTGCGGCTTTCAACGCTGGCAGCGATGGCCAGCAATGCAGCTTCGTCTCCTTTGAAAACAACAATATCGGTGACGCTGGGTTTGCCGGTCGTAATCGTGCCTGTCTTATCGAACGCGATTACCTTGAGACTGCGTAAATTCTCCAGATGTGCGCCGCCCTTGATAAGCACACCGCCACGCGCTGCCCGCGCTACCCCGGCCAGCACTGCGGAGGGTGTAGCAATAGCCAATGCACAAGGCGAGGCGGCTACCAGTACAGCCATGGCCCGGTAGAAAGATTCGGCAAACGGCATACCCAACGCTGGCGGTATCACGATGAGTGCGACCACTCCAATGAGCACCAGCGGTACAAAAACCTTCTCAAACTTTGTCACGAATCGCTGGGTGGGAGATTTCTCGGTCTGCGCTTCGGCCACCAGTTGCACCATGCGAGCCAAGGAGCTTTCCTTTGAGAGCTTGGAAACTTCAACGGTTAACAGCCCCTCACCATTCACAGTGCCAGCGAATACTTGCGAATTGGTCGCCTTGTCCACTGGCATAGATTCGCCGGTGATAGCCGACTGATCCACTGCAGAAGTGCCGTCCAGCACCTTACCGTCGGCCGGAATACGCTGTCCTGGGCTCACCAATACCCGATCTCCACGCTGCAGGTCTTCAACCCGCACTTCAATTTCTTTACCGGTACGTAAGACCAGTGCCGTCTTGGGTGCCAGGTCCGCCAACGCTTCAATGGCATGACGCGCACGGTCCATAGCTAAATGTTCCAGCGCATGGCCGAGGCTGAAGAGCACGAGAAGCAATGCGCCTTCAGCCCACTGGCCCAAAGCTGCAGCGCCTATGGCTGCAACAACCATCAACACATCAATATCGAGTTCGCGCTCGCGGATGCTTTGCCACGCATCACGCATGGCATAGTAGCCACCAATCAGAATAGAGCCCCCTAGCAACCCCACTGAAATCCAGCGCCATTGGTCAGTATCGTGAAGCCCGACGAGCCAGCCAGAGAGCAGCAAGGCGCCGGCGATGGCGCTGACAATCAGTTCGCGGTACGTTACCCACCAGGTAACTTCGCTGCCTGCTTCCACTAGTGTGTAGCCCAGAGCCTCTAATCGATGCACGATGGCTTTGCGAGAGACGCGATCGGTGTCATATTCCGGGCGCATTCTCTCGGCTGCATAGCTCACTGATGCTTCTGTTACACCGTCCAGGCGAAGCAATGCATGTTCAATCACGGTGGCGCAGGTTGAGCAATCCATCCCGTCAATTCGCATCAACTCGTGCTGGTAACGTGCACTGAGCTGTACTCCTGCTGCCTGTGCCAAGCTGCGTACTTGCTGGAGTTTGAAATGCGCCGGATCGTAGTGAAGGCAGAGACAGGGCTTTCCATCCTTTGGAACCACATGGACCTTTTCCATGCCTTCTTCAAGCAGCAGAGCGGTGAGGCGCTCGATGCAGGCATCCCGCTCGTCAGGGATACCTGGGAGTACGACTGCGAGTTCAATGGAAAGCTTTTCAGTCACATACATTTGTAGATGGTCTACATCCATTCAAGATTCAAAAGCCTGCTGTTCTGTGTTCGACCACACCGAAAAATGAACGCAACTCCACGGGGATGGTCTTAAGGTTTTTCATTCGGCTTCAGCGCCGATGCATGACACCGTTTAATTCCGTGCCCGGAGCCACGAGGATTTCATAACGGACGGATTTATTTTTGGTGGTGCTGCGGTCATAGCGCGCGGTCCTTGTTAAGGGTGGTGAAGCGCCTACCGGTCACAGGGTAGCCCTTTTGCATCCAAAGCAAGACGCCACCACGCATGGTGCTGACCCTGGTCAATCCTTTGGCAAATAGAAATTCGGTTGCAATTTGGCTTTTCTCCCCGGTCTGGCACACGATGACCAATTCAGGGTCTATAGGTAACGCGTGGGCTCGCCTGCCGACAATATTTTGGATACAGCATCAGGTGACGCCACAACCTTGGCACTCGAGTTCTTATCGCTGACTCCCGAAGGGCTCATCGCATACGACCACATTCCCAACCCGGTTGCTGCGATGGCGCAAACAATCCGTGATTTGCATGCGGCACCTCGCCACTACTGCATCGGCTTGCCCGTTAAAAAATACAACTGGCTTCAAGGATCCGCCTGCCATGGGTTAGCAGCAGCTCGTATTTTGAGACGCACTTGCGTTAGCACCGATCGACACGCACTCCGGGCCACAGCAGCCAGTGGCGCACGCACCAGTGGTTGGGAGTTGGCCCTTGACTGGAAACCCCTTCTTTACCCACTTCTCAATGCCGCCCGCCATGTTGCTGACCTGCGAGTAACCGTGGTACTGCATATAGTAGGTTGCCTTGAGACTGCGCTCACCGCCAAGACAAACCATCACCACTTCACGGTCTTTGGGGATTTCACTCCAGCGGGCCTCCAGCTCAGACAAGGGGATGTAAAAAATGTCAGGCACATCGAAGGCCAGCGCTTGCACCTCGCGAGGCTCACGGACATCGACTAGCAGCGCACCCTCGCCAATTAAACGGCAGGTGGTTGTGGGGCAAACTTCTTTCGCTTCTTGCAACATGGACATTCCTTTAGGGATTCAAGTTTCGATTTGCGGTGGATGCTGGCGTCAGCGGCTAGGGCGCCACACCAAGCAGGCGTGCTGTGATTTTTCGCGCGACTGGTGCCAACAGAAATATGACCGGGACGCCAACGACATAGGCGATGCCGAAGGCCTTCATCCAGGTCTGGAAGAAGTGATCGCCCCATCCCACATTCACCAATGAGATGACGAAGGTCATGATGGAAATCATCATGGCACCCATGACGGAGGAGAACACAAGGTGAAATTTCTTCTGTGGATTCATACCGCTACTCCAGATGCCAACTCAGGCTGCTGCCAGCCACTGCTCAATCTTGTCGCGACTTGGTACACCGCCAGCGTGTACCACCTTGCCGTTGACCACGACGCCCGGAGTGCTCATGACGCCATAGCCCATGATGTCGCGCAGTTCTTCAATCTTTTCCAGTTTGACGGTGACACCTTTGGCTTTGGCCACTTGATCAATTAGCGCAATGGTGTTTTTACAATTCGCACAGCCGGTGCCGAGTACCTTGATATCCATGATATTTCCTTGCGTTAAAAGTGACGGCGGCATAAGCTACAAAACCGCATTGAAGACATATCCCACCACGAGAATGCCAGTGGCCACTACACCGGCAAAGGTGGCGATCAATCGGACTTTGAGCACCTTGCGCAGGATGATCATTTCCGGAAGTGATAGGGCAATCACGCTCATCATGAATGCCAGTACTGTGCCCAGCGCTGCACCTTTGGCCAGCAGTGCCTGAACGATGGGGATTACGCCTGCGGCATTGGAATACAAGGGCACGCCAATCAACACCGCTAGGGGCACCGACCACCAGGCTTCCTTGCCCATGAAACTGGCCATGAAGTCCTCGGGGACATAGCTGTGGATACCTGCGCCGACGGCGATGCCGACCAATATGTACGGCCAGACCTTACCCACAATTTCGCGAACGGAGGAAAACCCAGCTTCAATGCGGTCCGCCAAGGTGGCCCCCATGTCCTCAAATCTGGCGGACATCTTGGGCATTCCCCGCACCCAGTCCTCTAGATAGGCTTCCATCTTCAGGCGCCCAATGATCCAGCCGGCGACGATCGCCACACTCAATCCTAGACCCATGTAAAGCAGCGCAACCTTCCAGCCGAACATGCCAAATAGCAAGGTCAGCGCCACCTCGTTGACCATGGGCGCAGAGATCAAGAAAGAGAAGGTAACCCCCAGCGGCACACCGGCCTGCACAAAGCCGATAAACAAAGGCACGGCCGAGCAAGAGCAAAACGGGGTGACTATGCCTAGGCTGGCAGCCATGACATTGGCGACGCCCTCGGTGCGTCCGGCCAGCATCGCTCGGGTGCGCTCAGGGGTGAAGTAGCTGTTGACCATACCCATCACAAACACCACGCCTGTGAGCAACATCAACACTTTGGGCGTGTCGTATAGGAAGAACTGGATAGCCCCGCCCAAGTGGCTGTTGCGATCAACCGGTAAGGCGGCGACAAGCGCTTCAGCTGCAGGGTTGAGCGTCTGGTACAGGCCGAGCCACACAATGGCGGCCAGGAACAAGAAGGCAATGGGCTGACGCAAGGGCCAAGGCTTTTGCGAAAGAGTTAACGTGTTCATACAAGTGAAGACGAACGACCTGCGCAAAAGACGCAGTAAACCCAAAAAAAATCTCAACGTCCGATCGTTCGACTTGGTTATTGGCGTGGAACGAAGTCCAACACATGCCCCTTGGGGTCGATTTGAACCTGACAGGCCAGCGTCATTTGCTGCTTCATGCGCACGCGTGCGCGCTGCAGGCGCGATTTGGCGGCACTCAAGGTCAGACCTTTTAACTGAGCAAAATCTCCCTGCGACATGCCTTGCAAGTCACACAGGCTGATGGCTTCGCGGTCTTCGTCGGCGAGCTCAGACAAAACCCTGGGTAGGCAAGCTGTGAGGTTATCGACGGTGTCTGTTTCGTCGACCAGATAGGCCAGGTCATCCGGAAGTTCCACGGCGTCTCGCGCCACACGCAGGCGGTCTGCCAGGGTATTGCGCGCCACCTCAAACAGCCAGGCGCGTGCGTTGTGCACTGAGCAAAATCGTTCGCCTTGGCGCAGCGCCTTCAGGAAAAGATCTTGCAAGAGATCTTCCGCGTCCTCAGCGTTGCCTAGGCGATGCCTTGCCCACCCGCGCAGTTCAGGTTCGTGCAAAGCCCAGGCGCTGGTTAAACATGTCATATGTACATCGATGGTGCTTCATGGGACGGTTGACGATTACGGCATCTTCATTTCTTTGTGATGCGCGTGGCCTTCCATTGCGTCTTTTCCGTGGTCCGACAACTGGGCATCGAACCACTTGTGCAAAGCTGCCACCAGCTTGATGTTCGCTGTATCGTAGGTCAATTCGGCACCATCCTTGATATCGCGATACACGATTGCAATCTGACCAGGCTTAGCAGCTTTGAGTTCAGCTAGCCCTGGCATTGACTGCCCATGAATATGGGTAGGGCCGGAAAAATCACCTTTCAAAAATTGCGCCTGAATCTCCTTCAGATGCTGCTGAATCAGCTTAGTTTGTGCCTCGTCCCCTGCAACCTTGGCGACCACTTGCTGAACGCCTCCGGTATCGCCCTTTGCGAAAATATGGGTGGTTGCGGACAGGCTAAACGGCATCACGTCCTTGCCGCGCTGCGAGACTTCAGCCTGCCGTTGGGATTCAGCCATCATTTTCATGTGGGCTGCATGGTCCATATTTTGATGGTCCATCATCTGTTCATCCATCGTTTGTGCACCAACGGTGCAAGCCACGGCTATAGCGGCGATGGCGACTGCGTTCAAAATTCCCATGGAACTGTCCTCAGTTTCGGCAAGCTATTTTTCACCACGGAGTCTAGCGCCGCACTCCAACCAGACCAATGACTGCGGATTGGCCTTTATGGCCGTCACCCTCTGTCAGCACGGTCTCGTATTCATCCATGACTTGAATGTCTAAATCGCCAAACGCCTCACGCAGCAGGCCCTCCGTGTACAAATGCGAGGGTACGGACGGCCCACCGGTGCGGTATTCCAGTTGCTTGGGCGTGTAGCCCAGCAAAATGAGTGAGCCACCGGGCTTGAGGCTGTGAACCATGTTGCCAAAAAGCCTGGCGCGAAGCTGCGGATCGGCAAACTGCACAAAGATGGTGGCGATACCGTCGTAATGATCCTGCGGCCAGACGAAGTCGTCACAAGTGGCGACGGTAAAGTTCACGCCGACATGGCTATCCTCCGCAAGGCGCTTGGCCTTAGCTACGCCCACATCCGAAATATCAAAAGCGTCCACTTGGTGACCTTGTTTTGCCAACCACACGCTGTTGCGTCCTTCACCATCGGCCACGCTAAGAATTCGAGAGCCCGGTTTCCACATGGATGCATTGCGCTGCAGCCATTCATTGGGCTCGGTGCCGAAGACATAGCCGTCCTTGGCAAAGCGCGCATTCCAGGTCTGCGCGGGATTGATAAAGGGTGTTTCGCTTGAATGGGTCATGCTGAAAATGCTTGCCTTGAAATAGACGTATCAGGATCAAATATGTGGGATAACCAAGCATACCCCAATGGGTATGCTTCATCATAGTCTAAGGTCGGAGCCCCAATGCAAAGACATCTTCACGCAGTGTGTACGTCATGCGATGCCGTTAACCGCATTCCGGCAACCAAGGGCAGCAAGGAGACCAGAGGGAATAGCGGCTTCACGATTTTCATTCCATATTTTGAGCGACTGCTTTCAGAGAAATCGTACGTCCGCTATCCCAATTTCTATATGGCCCCCGGTTTTTTGGGGAACGGCTCCTTCCAGCCCGCCAGAGTCAACGGCATGAGATTTGGAAGAATCACCAGCGTCCAACAACGAAAGCGCGGAGAAGCAGTCGTTTGCCAAATCCTCTC
>CAIQYP010000263.1 GCA_903876045.1 uncultured beta proteobacterium
AATCGTTGGCTGGGTCGTCGTTATCGGGTGCGTATTTGGCGTGTTCATTGCGCACGGCGGAAACATCGGAGTGGTGCTTCACGCCCTTCCCTTTGAATTGATCACCATTGGTGGAGCCACGGCGGGCGCCTTTGTAGCCAACAACCAGATGAAGGTGATTAAAGCCACCATGAAGGGGCTTGGCTCCTGCTTCAAAGGCAGCAAATACAGCAAAGCGCGCTACATGGACCTGATGGCTTTGATGTACGACATACTGCAAAAGGCCCGAAAAGAAGGGCTGATGGCGATTGAAAACGATGTGGAAAACCCACACGAATCCGCCATCTTCAAGAAATACCCCACCGTCGGCCATGACCACCATGTGGTCGAATTCATCACCGATTACCTGCGCATGATGGTCTCGGGCAATCTCAATGCCCACGAGATCGAGTCGCTCATGGACAGCGAAATCGAAACCCACCACCACGAGGAACACGCCGCTGTAGCGGCCTTACAACGCGTCGCTGGCGGCTTACCGGCCTTTGGTATTGTGGCGGCGGTGCTGGGTGTGGTGAACACCATGGGCTCGGTGGGTCAACCCCCGGCGGTGCTGGGCGGCATGATCGGTTCGGCACTGGTTGGTACTTTCTTGGGAATCTTGCTCGCGTATGCCTTTGCGGAACCACTGGCAGGCATTCTGGAGCAAAAGGTAGAAGAAGGCGGCAAGGAATTGCAATGCATCAAAACCACGCTACTGGCCAGCATGCAGGGCTACAACCCTTCGACCGCCATCGAATTTGGCCGCAAAGTGCTGTACTCCACTGAACGCCCAACCTTTGTTGAACTCGAAGCCTTCGTGAAGAAGAAGTAAGACTATGGAAGTCTAACTATGGCAGGGGACGCCAAAAAGCTACAGCCAATCATCATCAAGCGGGTCAAAAAAGCTGGCCACGCGGTGCATGGTGGTGCCTGGAAGATTGCCTATGCCGACTTCGTGACCGCCATGATGGCCTTTTTTCTGCTGATGTGGCTACTGGGCAGCACCTCCGAGGGCGACAAAAAAGGCCTTTCCGACTATTTCCAGTCGCCACTCAAGGTGGCCCTGGCCGGCGGCAGTGGTGCGGGCGCCAGCAACAGCCTGATCAATGGCGGCGGCAACGACATTTCACAAACCTCTGGTCAGTCGGCCAAATCGGATGCCGAATCCAAACGTACCAAGCGGGTTGCAACCGAGCAATTTCGTCAGTCCGAAGCTAAAGCCGACTCGCGCAGACTCTCTGCCCTGAGCGCCAAGATCGCTGCAGCCATTTCCAACAACAGCAAACTGTCCGACTTCGCGTCGCAGATCAAACTGCAAATCACACCGGATGGCCTGCAAATCCAGATTGTGGACGACCAGAAACGACCCATGTTTGACATCGGCAGTGCGTCGGTAAAGCCCTATATGCGGGATATCCTGCGGGAAATCGGCGTCACTCTGATGGACGTGGAAAACAAGATCAGCCTGGACGGTCACACCGACCGTTCCGCCTACGGCAGCCCGTTGGGTTACAGCAACTGGGAGCTTTCGGCCGACCGTGCCAATGCCACGCGCCGTGAATTGATGGCAGCCGGCATGCCCGAAGACAAGCTGGCAAGGGTGGTCGGCATGGGCTCCAGCCTTCCTTATGACCCCGAAAATCCCAAAGCTCCGAGCAACCGGCGCATCACGTTGCTGGTCATGACCCGCGAGGCGGAAGAGCGCCTGCTGGGAATTACGCGCCCCGAAATAGCCCTCAACGCTGAGTCCGCTACGGATGCGTCCGCAGCAAAATCGGCGCCTTAATGCCGAGGAATTTCGGTCATACTCTTGGCTAACAGAAAATTCGCCCGCGAAAGAGCTTGTCATGTCCAAAGAATTACGTTTTTTAATCGTTGATGACTTCTCAACCATGCGTCGAATCGTGCGCAACCTGCTGAAAGAAAGTGGGTACGCCGAAGCAGATGAAGCTGAAGACGGCGTTAATGCCTTGCAAAAGCTGCGCAACAGCACGTTTGACTTTGTGGTTAGCGACATCAATATGCCGAACATGAACGGCTTTCAGTTGCTTGCCGAAATCAAGAAAGACGAAAAACTCAAGCACCTGCCGGTGCTGATGGTCACCGCCGAGGCCCGCAAGGAAGACATCGTGATGGCAGCCCAGCAAGGTGCTGCGGGTTACATCGTCAAACCTTTTACCAAGGCCACACTGGAAGACAAGGTCAACCACATCCTGACCAAACTCGGCCTGAAATAAGCATGGCGACACAGGACTCCTCACCAGTCGATGCTGAGTCCGCTGCGGCGGACGTTCACCAGCAAATTGGCGCCCTGACGCGGCAGTTGCATGATTCGCTTAACGGCCTGGGCCTGACTGCCAAGGTGCAGAACTGGGCGGGCGAACTGCCCGACGCCAAGAGCCGCCTGTCCTACATCGCCCGCCTGACTGGCGAAGCGGCGGAAAAGGTGCTCAATGAAGTGGATCAGGCCAAGGCCAAGCACGACTTCATTGCCTCCGAGACCCACCGTATCGGCCAGTTGATTGTCAAAGACCCGGTGGCTGCCGTGGCCAAGGGCCATGTGATGAACTTTATCGAAGACGTGGATAAAGCCAGCCGCGCCGTGGACCAGCACCTGACAGCCATCATGATGGCCCAGGACTTTCACGACCTGACCGGCCAGGTGATTGCCAAGGTGGTGAACCTGGCCGCCACGATTGAAGAGCAACTGGTGCAATTGCTGATCCAGACTGCCCCGGCTGACGCGGTCGTCAAAGCGCCTGCAGTCCATGAGCACTACACCCCGGCGCTGGACGGTCCGGTGGTGAGTACGGAAGAAAATCCGGATGTGGTCACCAACCAGTCCGAAGTTGATGATTTGTTGGCCAGCCTGGGGTTCTAGAGATATTTAAACAAGCGGGTTTTCTACCCGCTATTTGGCCTTTAGTTCTGGGGGTCGCTCGCGACAATGGTCTGAACCACTCAACGTTCACACCATGGATTCCGGAAGCCAAGATCGCAACTTACCCGCCTCACAACGCAAGCTCCAAAAAGCGCGTGAAGACGGCCAGGTCAGCCGTTCGGAAGACCTGAACCACCTCGCCGTTTTGGGCACTGGGGGTTTGGCTGTATTGGTGCTGGCACCGCGTCTTTTTGACCATTTGCGTCTGGACATGGGACGTCAACTCAGCTTTGACGCGACCACGATCAAGTCCACCCTCACCGTATTAACCCGACTGAACGACGCCGTTACGGTCGGCTTGGCGGGTTGCGCGGCCTTTGCGGCCATCATCATTGCCGCCGTGATCCTCTCATCTGTGGCATCTGGTGGCTGGGTCACCAGTTTGACCCCGCTCATGCCCGACTTCAGCCGCCTCAATCCACTCAAAGGTTTTGGTAATCTGGTAAGCAAGAAGAAGCTCATTACCACGGCCAAGATGCTGCTCATTACGACCATCCTGTTTGCCATTGCAGGAATCTTCTTGCGCAATGGCCTGGTGCCGATTGCCGCCCTGGAACTACAACCCTCCAGTTCGGCCATTGCCCATTTGACGCAATGGATTACCGGCGGCCTCGGCCTCATGCTGCTAGTGCTGCTGCTGGCAGCCATGGTGGACGTGCCCTTGCAAAGCTTTTTGCACAAAGGCGAAATGAAGATGTCGTTCCAGGAAGTGAAGCAGGAAGGCAAAGAAAACGACGGCAATCCGCAAATGAAACAAAAGATGCGGCAAAAAATGCGTGACATGGCGCAAAAGAGCAGCGTTACCGCCGTCCCCAAGGCTGACTTTGTAGTCATGAACCCGACCCACTTTGCCGTGGCTATTCAATACGACGAAAAGACCATGGCCGCTCCCCGCGTGATTTCCAAGGGCGCTGATTTGATGGCCCTGAAGATTCGCGACCTTGCCAAGAACCATTCGATCCCCGTGCTGCAGTCACCCATGTTGGCGCGTGCCCTGTATGCCAATGCCGAGTTGGACAAAGACATTCCCTCCGCGCTTTACACCGCCGTGGCCCAGGTGCTGGCCTATGTGTACCGACTGCGCGCCGCCATGAAGGGCGAAGGCCCGATGCCCGATGAAGTGCCACAACCTTTTGTGCCACCGGAACTCGACCCGCAATCAAAAACCCTTAAGGCGGCCATTGCATGAACGCCCAACTACAAAACCTGCAAAACTGGTACCGCAATAACGCCGGAGTAGTCCAGGGCGCTGCCGCCCCGATGCTGGTGGTGGCCATTTTGGCCATGATGGTGCTGCCGCTGCCGCCTTTTGTGCTGGACACATTCTTCACCATCAACATCGCCGTCGCCTTGATGGTGATGATGGTGGCCGCCTACATGGTGCGCCCGCTGGACTTTGCCGCCTTCCCCAGCGTGCTGCTGTTGACCACCTTGATGCGCCTGTCGCTCAACGTGGCATCCACCCGCGTGGTGCTGCTGGAAGGCCATACCGGCCCCGGCGCCGCGGGCGCCGTGATCGAGGCCTTTGGCCACTTTTTGATTGGTGGCAACTTTGCTGTCGGTCTGATCGTGTTTGCGATTTTGGTGGTGATCAACTTTGTCGTGGTGACCAAGGGCTCCGAGCGTATTGCCGAAGTTTCCGCCCGCTTCACCCTGGACGCGATGCCCGGTAAGCAGATGGCGGTAGACGCCGACCTTAACGCCGGACTGATTGACGAGAAGGAAGCCAAGCGCCGTCGTGCCGAAATCGGCGAGGAAGCCGACTTCTTCGGCTCCATGGACGGTGCCTCCAAGTTTGTCCGCGGCGATGCCATGGCCGGTATTTTGATTCTGCTGATCAACATCTTTGGCGGCCTGACGGTAGGCGTGCTGCAGCATGACCTGAGCGCCTCGGAAGCTGCCAACACCTACATCCTTTTGGCAGTGGGTGATGCGCTGGTCGCGCAAATTCCCGGCCTGTTGATTTCGGTGGCGGCCGCCATGGTGGTGTCGCGCGTGGGTAAGGACACCGACATCGGCAAGCAGATCGTTGGCCAGATGTTTACCTCACCGCGGGTGCTGGCGATTACCGGCGCGATCATGCTCATCCTGGGCATCATCCCCAACATGCCGCACTTTGTGTTTTTGTCCATCGCTGCCGTGCTGTTTTATGGCGCATGGGCACTGGCCAACCGGCCGGTTATCACCGAGGTGGAAGCTGTGGCACCTGTGGTCAACCCCGATGGAGAAGCCACCTGGGACGACTTGCAACCGGTCGACCAGCTCGGCCTGGAACTGGGCTATCGCCTGATTGCCCTGGTCGACAAAACGCGCCAGGGCGACTTGCTCAACCGCATCAAAGGCGTGCGTCGCAAGTTTGCGCAAGAAGTGGGCTTTTTACCCCCGCCCGTGCATGTGCGCGACAACCTCGAACTCAAGCCCAGTGCTTACCGGATCACGCTGCGCGGCGTCATCGTGGGTGAGGGTGAGGCCTTCCCCAGCATGTTCCTGGCCATCAACCCGGGTGGCATTACGACGCCGCTCATCGGCACGGCCACCACCGACCCGGCCTTTGGCTTGCCCGCCCACTGGATAGACGACAAGCAGAAGGAAGCGGCGCAAATGGCGGGCTTTACCGTGGTTGATTCCGAGACCGTCATGGCCACCCATTTGTCACACTTGATGCAGGTTCAAGCTTCCAAATTACTCAGCCGCACAGAGACCCAACAACTCGTGGAACACGTTGCCAAACTGGCCCCAAAACTGATCGAAGAAGTCGTGCCCAAAATGGTTTCCATCGCCGTTTTCCAAAAGGTTCTGCAATTGCTGCTGGACGAGGCCGTGCACATCCGCGACATCCGCACCATCATCGAATCGATAGCCGAACACGCCACCACCACCACCGATCCGGTCGAACTGGCCAAGCGCGTACGTATTGCCCTGTCACCAGCCATCGTGCAGCAAATTTATGGCCCCACACGTGAACTCAACGTGATCGCCATCGACCCCAGCCTGGAGCGGTTGCTGGTGCAGGCCCTGGGCAATACAGCCGGTCCGGCTCTGGACCCCGGTGTGGCCGACATGCTTTCCAAGACTGCCGCCGAGACCGCCATGAAGCAGGAAGAAATTGGCTTGCCAGCCTGTCTGCTGGTGCCCGATCAAATTCGCGCTTCGGTTGCCCGCCTGCTGCGCCGGGTGGCGCCCCGCCTGCAAGTGCTGGGACACAGCGAAATTCCTGAAACCCACACCATCCGCATTGGTCCGATTCTTAGAGGTGCAACATGAACATCCAACGCTTTACCGCAGCCACTTCCCGGGAAGCCCTGTCGAAGGCACGCATGACCTTTGGTGATGGCACGCTGATTTTGTCGAACCGTCCGATTGAAAACGGAGTCGAAGTGGTAGCCACCGGCGAAGACAGCCTGGCCGCTTTGGACCAGGGCAGCAACAGTGGCTTCGGCCAAAGCAAACAGTCGGCACCGCAGCAGCGCAATGCTGAGCCCAGCTTCAAAGAAGTGGCCAACCAAGTTGAAGAAGATGCCAACCAATTGGCGATGAGCACGCTGTCCTTTCAAGACTATGTGCGCGAACGCATGGCTCGCCGCCGTCAGGAGGCTGGCGTCGAAAGCAAGCTGATCCACATCCCGCGCGATGAGGCTCCCACAACGCGTCCCGCCGAACCCCGCCCCATGAAGGCCCCGCAGCAGCAGGCCGCTTCTGAGCCATTGCCACAGGTGATCAAGGTCAGTCCCCCAGCCCGACAGGAACCCGAGTCAACGGCACCGCTGGTACTGTCGCCCAGTATCAGCCGCGAACTCAACGCCATGAAGGATTTGATTGAAGACCGCTTCAATACCCTGAACTGGCTGGGCCAGGCGCGCCAGAACCCGATTCAGGCCAATCTGATGCTCAAGCTGATTCGCTCGGGCTACTCACCCACCTTGTCGCGGACCATTCTGGAACGCTTGCCCGAAGCCGCCGATCCCGCGCAATCCCTGCAATGGGTGATGGATGTGCTGGAACGCAATCTGCACACCGATGCCAACGGCGTTGCATTGCATCAGGAGGGTGGCGTGTTCGCGCTGGTCGGCGCCACCGGCGTCGGCAAAACCACCACGGCGGCCAAGCTGGCCGGCCTATGCGCCCGCACCCACGGCCCCACCAGTGTGGGCCTGATCACGCTGGACTCGTACCGTGTTGGCGCTCAGGAGCAACTGCGTGCCTACGGCAAGATGCTCGGCATAGTCGCCCACCTGGCGCATGACCGCGCGGCTTTGCAGGACCTGCTGGGCCTGCTGTCGAACAAGAAAATGGTGCTGATTGACACCACCGGCCTGGCCCCGCGTGACCCGCGCAAGCGCGAGATGATGGACCTGCTGGACCTCCCCAAAGTCAAACGCCTGCTGGTGCTCAATGCCGGCGGCCATGGCGACACACTGGAAGACACGGTGGCCCACTTCAAGCAACCCGTGGGGCAACAGGTCATCCTGTCCAAGATTGACGAGGCCGTCAAACTCGGGCCGGCCCTTGACGCAGCGATACGCCACCAACTGGTGCTGCGCGGCGTGACGACCGGGCAGCGTGTGCCTGAAGACTGGGAAGCCGCAGTTGCGACGAAACTGGTGCGGGCCTCGATGCGCTCGGTGGGAAACTCGGCCTATGACCCCAAGATCGCCGACCTCGGATTTATCTTCAGCCAATCCGGCGCAACACACTCAGCACAAGGCCTGTTCCATGCATGATTTGCCCATGAACCAGGCCGTTGGCCTGTTGGGCCTGGCGGCTCCCGAAGCACCACAGCTTTTGGCTGTGGTGGCCCACGGAGATGCGCGCAGCGAGCAGCCCCTGCTCTGGCAACTGAGCAGCGCGCTAACTGAACTGGGATACGGTGTCACGGTACTGGATGCCACCGTCAACGAGTCCGACCACAATCCGGGATTGCAGCATTTGCTGGACTATGAATTCGGCAACAGCGCAAACGGAGATGATGGTCCCGCATGGAATGTGCTGCCGGCTGCACTGGGCTTGCAATCTCTCTGTGCGCTAGGTACCCGACCGGGGCACAGCCTGCAGCGGCTGGGCCAGACATTTCCAACGAATGGCGTCATCGTGCTGTATGCCGGCGTGGATTATTTGGTGAAGCTGCTGCCCGACTCTGAAATGCGACCCCTGTTGAGCGTTTCCAGCGGAAAAAGCTCACTGTTGACCAGTTATCTGGCTTTGAAACGTCTCTTGCGCAAAGCGCGCTTGGAGCCGACAATTTTGAATATGATGGAGCAGGCTAAAGAGGGGAAGGGCGGCGGCGCTGCAGGTGTGGCCCATGCTTTGAGCGAGTGCGCCAGAACTTTCCTGAGCTATGAGATAAACACCATTCGTATCGATCCATCACAGGCAGAGTCGCAGTTCAACATAGAAATGCGACACTTGGCAACCCGCTTACTGGAGAACGCCCTGGAATTGAAAAGGCCGGCGCCGACCAGCAGTGGCTTTGAGGCCTCGGGTTTTAAGGAATTGAGCAGGAGCCATTGATGTACACGGCCAAAGGTCAACTCGACCGTAACGCGCTGATCAAGCAATACCAGCCCTTGGTACGCCGTCTGGCGCACCACATGATGGCGAAATTGCCCCCCAGCGTGGAGGTTGATGACCTGATACAGGTCGGCCTTATCGGCCTGGCCGATGCCCTCACCCGTTACGAAGCCTCACAAGGCGTGCAGTTCGAGACCTTTGCCACCCAGCGTATCCGTGGCGCAATGCTTGATGAACTGCGTGAAAACGACTGGATGTCACGCGGTTCGCGCAAGAGCCAGAAAGACATCGAGACGGCCATGCGCCGTGTCGAACACCGCCTGGGCCACACACCCAAGGAGTCAGAAATTGCTGCCGAGATGGGTATCAGCCTGGTCGATTACCAAACCCTGCTAGGCAAGGTGCGCGGCACGCAGCTGATGTATCTGGAAGACATGTCGCGCAACAACGAAGACGACGACACCTACCTCGATCGCCATGTGGCCGACAGCGCTTCTGACCCGCTGAATATGCTGCGCGACCAGAAGTTGCGCGAAGCACTGGTAGCGGCCATCAAACTGTTACCCGAGCGCGAGCAATACATCATGAGCATGTATTACGAGCAGGACATGAATCTGAAAGAAATTGCCGCAGTGCTGGACGTGACCGAGTCCCGCATCTGCCAATTGCACAGCCAGTCGATTGCGCGCCTGCGCGCCAAGATGCGGGCGCACTAAAACGCCTGGTTAGTTGCTTGACTCTTCGTGCCTGCCGGTGGGTGGGCCGGTCCGAGTAAGGAAAGACGGCCATACACCAGCCAGATTGCTCCGCAGCAGTCAGTCAGTTCTGAAGGGGACGGATGCCTGGACGTTCAACGGAAGCGATCACACTGGAGCCAACTCCAGCTTGATTCGACGACCGAGCGCGGCAGCCGCACCGGCCAATGTGGTCAAAGTCAGGCTTGTATCGTTCTCGTCAAGCAAGCGGTTCAGAGACGCGCGACTGGTCCTCATCTTTTTGGCCATTGCAGTCTTCGTCATCTTCTGAGCGCTCATTTCTCGCTCGATTTGCCAAGCGATCACCCGCTTTACCGCCACGGCCGTGACTTCTTCAAGCATGCCCCCCTCGGCGAGGAAGTCATCGAAGTCGCTGCCCAGATTTTGTTTTGTCATTTCGCCCTCTTCAGTTGTTTGAGTCGATCCTTCGCCAAATCCAATTCCTGCCTCGGCGTCTTTTGTTCTTTCTTGATGAAGCCATGCAACAACACCATGGTGTCACCATCGAGTGCAAATAGCACGCGAGCGATGCGGGTGCCAAGCCTACTGCGAACCTCCCAAATACCACTTTCCAGGTGGTCAACCAACGGCATCCCCAATGGCCATCCGAATTGAACAGTCTTGATGTCCTCACCGATCGCCTTGCGATCGATGACAGGCAGGCCTTTCAACCAGTCGCGCAGCGGCTCACCCCCGGCGTCCGTCTTAAAGAATCGCGCTCCTAGCATTGGAGTTGTCTTTCTTTCCATGTGAAATTGTACCAAAATTGGTACGTTTTGCAAATATGTTTCGAGTGATCGGCGCAATCAACTTGGACGCATGCATTGGTATCCCGGACCGTGCCTACGAACGACCGCTCAACTCGAGTGCCGATGTCGGCATTGGGTACGATTCCGACGGCGATCAACGACTGGAGAATCGGGTTGAGCTGGACCGCCGGAAAGCCGACAGTCGGGAGCACCCGCAAACAGCCCAAAATAGTCCAAATCAACCGCGCCGTTGACCCAAACCACTTCCATCCGCAATCACCGAGGTAACCAAATCTAGCCCTGCCAACACCCGCGGAGAGCGGCATATGCCGGGTGACGATTTGTGGTACCCCACCATGAGGAACCCGGCATACCCCGCTCTGTGCAGCGCGTGAAATGCAGCCCTGCGCAGTTTGGAGTCAGGCAGCCAGGTACTTCTGCACGCCGCCCTGCGGTGCCACCGTGCCATAGACCGAACTTCCGCTGCCATAGGTGGACTTCGATGGAGTGGGCAACACCACCTGCAGCGCCTGCTGGTTGTAGGCGGCCTGGCGTGACAGGTTGTCGCGCAGCATCTGCAGGCCCGAAGCGATCGCCACCACGCGTTGGCGCAGAGCCTTTTGGCTTGCCGTGCTGGCCGTGGCCGGGAACGGCAGCAGGCGTGCCAGTTCCACCGTCAGCGCATGCAAGGCCTGGCTGGCGGTATCGAGTTGGGGGGCTTGGCCCGAGGCCAGAAAAGCAGCGACCTGGTTGAACTGCTGTTCTACCAGGTCGAGTTGTTTAATCATTGCATCGTTCATATCAGAGTCCTCGCGCCGGAATGCCAGCGCAGGTTCTCAAACCAGCGCTTACTTGAGCGTGGTTCTGAACATTTCCTGCGCGTTGGAAAGAAGTTTGTCCGCAATCGCTTCCGGATTCACCGTGAAACTGCCGTCTTGAATGGCAGCCTTCATGGCCTCGACCTTCTTGCTGTCGATTTCCGCCGCTTGATTGACCGGATCTTTGGCCTGGGTACGCGACGTGCTGGTAAGGACTACCGACACTCCGGCGTTGGACGCAGCAGACGTGGCTACCTGAGCCGCATTCGGCTCGGCCTTGGGCGTGTTGTTTGCCGCCGTCTTGGACGCCGGTAAATCGGAAGGGTTGTAGCCGTTGACTTTCATTTCGTTCTCCAAAACTACGATGCGCGCAGCCTCGTACAAACCTTATCGGCCCGAATCTGACGGACTTTAGGATTAATTTCATGTCGCGGCCTCTTTATAGCTCGATTTTTACGGTTCGCGCATCCACTACCGTACCCGAGGCGACCCGTCCGTTGTCCATAG
>CAIQYP010000264.1 GCA_903876045.1 uncultured beta proteobacterium
CGGTGCAGCGGTCGGTGCGCAAAGATGAGGTGTGCTTGATTCGCGCTATTTCCCAATGCTTTGGAACATCCCCAATCCATTCAATACCTGATGGGCGATATGCCGGATACGGTTTGTAGTGGCTCATTTCGGCACATCCCAGCGGTTCTCTTCTGGCGCATCCGGGTCAGTCGGGTCGATACCTTCTTGGGTAAGTAAATCGAAGTCTGATTGGTATAGCCGGTCCTGAACAACCCGGAATTTCTCAAATTCGCTTTCTGCGTGCGTCTTGGCAAGCTCGGCGCTGATCTTTCCGGCATCCTGCAATAGCTCACGGTCCCATAGCTTTAAAAACCCTCCGAGTCGCACTTCCCAATCCGCCATGGTCATTGGAATGCGACGCATGGCCTGGACTTCGGCCATATCTAAATACGCCGAAACAATCCGCTGCATTTGTGCCAACTCGAACTCGGAGAGGTAGTTCTTGGCTATAGACACATCGTATTTCTGGATCTTCCGGTTGGGTGCGCCATCCCAGGTGGTCAAACCCATATTGACCTTTTGGTGGTCTGCGCGATCCATGATTGCTTCAGCCGCTGTCTGTCCATGGATGGCATAGTGCAACTTGTTCTGAACTGCTGCAAAGAAGCGTTTGGTTGTAGTGGCTGACTTGTCGTAGTCGAGTGCCGTAGCGTAGATGTCCGTGATCTTCTGGTAAAACTTGCGCTCGGAGAGTCGAATCTCCCGAATTTGCTCAAGTTGACGCTCGAAAAACTCATTGTCCAGGATGCTGCCGCCCTTTTTTTGGCGCTCAACATCCATAGCCCAGCCTTGAATCGTGTAGTCCTTCACAATCCTGTTGGCCCACTTGCGAAACTGCACCGCACGTTCGTTTTCAATTTTGAAGCCGACAGCGATGATGGCTTGAAGGTTGTAGTGCTCAACTTCGCGTTGCACTTCCCTGCTACCCTCGGTTTGAACTATTAAGTATTGCTTAACAGTTGCCTCTCGCTCTAACTCATTGTCGGAAAAAATGCGTTTCAAATGTTGGTTGATGGCTGGCACGGAGACATCGTAGAGTGTCGCCATCATCTTCTGCGTCAACCAGATGTTTTCATCTTCGTAACGCATTTCAACACTGGTTTCTGGCTGGCCAGTGGCCGCCACAAAGGTCAGGTATTCTGCTGCCGATGATCGAATAATGCTGTTGCTTTCGGCGGCAGGCTTTGATTTCTTTGTCATTGAAGCACCTCGTTAGGAAGGACGACCGCAACACCGGCGATGTAATCACTGGGCATGATGGACTGCGCCTCATGCGCAATGTTTGTTGCCGTGTTATTGATCATGTGCGGGGCATCTTTCCCGTTTTCGTTGAAAACCATGCACCGGTCACCCGACAAATGAACAGTTTCAATGTATCCACCAACAATCTTCTGAAGTTCCCGCAAGCGTGGCTCTACGTTCGATGGAAGCATGACTGGGACGACTTCACCATTTGGCAAGATGATGTCTGCAAGCACAGAGAGGTTGGGGCTCATAGCAATGCTTTCTGTTCACGCAGCCAATCAATGCGTCCGTAGCTGTAACCCGCGAACTCTGCTTCTAGCTTGGTTTGACCCAGAATTAGGCGTTTGGCCAGAATTGCGACAGAGGCCAAATCGCTTTCATTGCGGACCTCCAATGGCGCCACCAGGCTAACTCCCATGGCCCAATTCAGTCGCTCCCACTTCAAGGACACCGAAACGTCAAAATCGATCCCCTCAGCGGACAGGCGAGCGCTTGTTTCGTGTAGCAAATCGTAAAATTGCCGTTGCGCTTGTGAGGGCTCACGGCTCGTGTAGCTCACTACTTTCTTTCGCTTGCCGGACTTCCCAATCGTTTTGTAGTTCTTGGTTGCACCATCAAAGAGCCAGTTATCCCGCGGACTGGGGCCCACTTCCTGCCAGGCGTTTTTCTCGACCGCATTTGCGTAAACGTAACGTGGATGCTGCCACCAGACAATGATCCGCCGACCGTTAAGGATGAAGCCCACATCATCCCAATAGGACAGACTTTCGGGCTTCATTTCTGCATAGGAATGCGGGATATAGAGGCCGCCATTCGACAGTCGCCAAGGATGCGACCTATGGTATTGGCGCTGTAGGAGCGCAAGGCGTTCGAGGCGCGGGATTTTCATTCAGAAACTTCCGTTGAATTTGTAGCGCGATATGCCTGATGAGGGTGGTTAGGCTGATCCGGAAGTGTGTAGACCAGCACCCCTGCACTGACTAAAGGCCGCAAATACTGTGTTCCCAAATAATCAGCATTTCGGCCAAACAAACCGGCCAGCTCGGACGCCTGCCATGGGCGATGCGTGCATAACCGAATAAGGGCATCCCTTACTTTATCTGGAGGGGTTCTCTGACCCAGAGCTGAGACGACTTCCTGAAGGTCCAATGGCAATGACTGCCAATTGGGGTTACTAGGTAAGCCGGGGGGGTTACTAGATAAGGGCACGAGGTTACTAGGTAAGGCAACAGACTGGCTAGACAAGGATTTCTGCTCACTATGTAAGCCCTCGTCTTCTTCCTGGCTGTCTAGTAGCCAAGAGGTTGGCTGGTAAAAGGTGCCAGACCCACGTCCCTTTTGCTCCAAGAGACCCGCATCGCGCAGTCGTTTAAGGGATTGGCTGGCACTTAGTGTGTCCACGCGATTCAACTCACGGTACATTGAGTTGTCAATCGCTCCCTGTTCTCGAACTGCCACTAATGCACGGGCTTCCTCGTCTGACAGGTGCAAGTCGCGAAAGCGACTGAGCCATTGAATGGCCTCTTCACTAAGAAAATGCTGAAAATAGTAGCGTGCGACAAAACCATCGTTACTTCGTATGGATTCAAATAGAGGCGGCTCCAAACCCGCTGCGACCATCATTTCACGCATTACACGGATACCGCTACCTTTGGTTTCCGCAAATCTGGTAT
Source organism: uncultured beta proteobacterium (assembly GCA_903876045.1). Classification (GTDB taxonomy): domain Bacteria; phylum Pseudomonadota; class Gammaproteobacteria; order Burkholderiales; family Burkholderiaceae_C; genus Allorhodoferax. The sequence goes on from CAIQYP010000264.1 coordinate 2,940, forward strand.
CCAGTAAAACTGCCGCAATACGAGGATTACGGGGGACAGATCCGGGCTCGCCTAAATGTTCTGGTGACTTTAGGGAGTAACCTGGATTGTGGATTTCAATACGGTTGGAATACCGAATAATTTGAATTGGGGCATGAATGCGGTAACTTCGGTGCATCAACGCATTGACAATGCCTTCGCGTAATACCCGCTGAGGAATTATCGGCTTATCCTTGCGTTGAGCATCACCCTCTGCAAGTCCGAATGCCATCGGAAGGTCATCGAGCACGGCCGAGAGTGCGCGGCGGATCGATCGGAACAGGTAGTCACGAATCTCAACAGAATCAAACCTACGCTCCGGGTCAGGAATCCATTCTTTGCCAGGCACGCGGATGTAATCGACACGGGTCATTGGAAAGACGCGACGAAGTGACTGTGGCTTGCCAAAAAGGAGAATTCCAGCAACAGTAGGTGTCAAGACTCCGTTGTGACGTCTGACGCACCCCAACGATTCAAGGAGGTCTTCTTCGCTCCAGCGAAGCTCCTCTGCATCTGCATTGGCCTCGGAACGTATTTTCCGATAATCCGCAATAGCCTCCGGAGAAAGGTCAATCATGGCGGTGTCCGGCAACACCGTGTAGTCAAAGCTCTCGATCTGACGCCCCTGATATAGAGCCAAAAGGTCGTCTTCTGTACACTGCTGATCCGTGCTGCCGACGCGCCTAAACGCACCCCTTGGGAGTCCGCGTGACTTTATGAAAACAGGTTTATCGCCTGGCTGCGCTTCTGGGACAGTGACGATCAAAACCGTGTGATCGCTAATTTGCTCACTTGCGATCTGGACTCGAACAGGAACATTAAACTGTTCGCGACATTGCGTCGCGAGAGAGGCGCTCAGGGAATCTGGGTGCTGTACGCCCTCCACAATATATGGCGAGAATAGATCGCTTTCGTCCCTGGTAACCCCCAAGAGCAACGTACCGCCTTGCAAGCCAGGTTCGTTGGCAAAGGCGCACACTGTCTCAAGAATCGAGGGGCCAATTTCTCTGCCCCGCTTGGCCTCTAAACGTTCATTCTCATCAAGTGCGTTCAGCAAATTAAGATAGTCAGTCATTCCGTCACCTCACCCAGCAATTCCGCAATCTCAGCCTCCACCTGC
>CAIQYP010000265.1 GCA_903876045.1 uncultured beta proteobacterium
AGCGGCCGAACTTATTAGTCGCGGCGGTCCCAGCCGCGGTGGTCGCCACCGCGGTTATCCCAGTCGCGGCGGTATTCATCACGGCGTTCCCAACCACGCTCATGCCCACCCCAGCCGCGGTGACCGTAGTCGTGCACCGGGTAATAGTTGACCCGCTCCGCTTCGCGGTAGCCGTAAGCGGGTGCCTGGCGGTACGGTTGTTCATAGACTACGGTACGAACCGGTTCGTTGCGGCGGTGGTCGCCGTTGCTGGCCATGCTGACTCCGGCAACTCCACCTACAGCCGCACCGATCATGGCGCCGTCACGGCCACCCATAGACTGGCCGATCAATGCGCCAGCCATGGCGCCCAAGCCGCCACCGAGAATAGGATTGAGGTTGTCGGCATGTGCGACGGATCCGGCCAGGCCTGCCCATGCCAAAGCCAGGGTGGCGGCGGTACGCAGAACCTTGTTAGTGCGTGCAGTGGTGAACATAGTATCTTGGGGGCTTTCGCCCGGTACCGCCAGATGTGGCGGTTTCTGAGAGTTCAACGGCCTCCCAAGTCAGAAGATGACCCGGTTAACAAGGTCTTACAACTTTCGGGCAATCCCGCGCCGGGCCTCGAGCCACACAACGTGGGCGAACGTGGGGCTATGTTTCGCCGCCGGGCCGCCCCAAGGCGAAATGCTCCCCCTTGGGGGGCCGCGCAGTACACGCAGTGACAAGCGTGGGGGCCACATTCACCCCATGCGTCCCGCCTGGAAATCCTCCACGGCTGTCATCAATTCATCACGGGTGTTCATGACAAAAGGGCCGTACTGTGCAATTGGCTCGCGCAAAGGTTTGCCGGCAATCAGTAGTGCGCGGGCTGGCTCCTCCGAACTTTCGGATTGCAGCATAACGGCATCACCCGCATTTTTCAGGATGGCCATGCGGTTGCGCGGCACCGGCGTGGCTTTGCCGTCGGCGTCGACCACATGGACCGTGCCGCGGTAGACGTAGATGAATGCGTTGTGTTCTTCAGGCACCGGTTGCGTGATGCTTGCACCTCCGGATGGGAATTGCAGGTCCAGATACAGCGGGTCGGTAGGGTAGTCGGCAGCAGTTCGGTGCATGGCACCTTCGACGCCGTGACTGGCTCCGGAGATGACGCGCACCAACACACCCCCGCGCGGGTCGTCACCCTCGCCCACCGGCGTGGTGACTTCGGGGATGTTTTCGCTTTGAATGTCGCGGTACCACGGCTTGCACAGCTTGTCCTTGCCTGGCAGATTGAGCCAGAGTTGAAAGCCTTCCATCACGCCTGCTTCCTGCTCCGGCATTTCGCTGTGCACCAGGCCAAAACCCGCCGTCATCCATTGCACACCGCCGTTTTGCAGCAGCCCTTCGTGTCCGCCGCTGTCCTTGTGGCGCATGCGCCCGGCAATCATGTAGGTGACGGTCTCAAAGCCACGGTGTGGGTGGTTGGGAAAACCCGCACCGTAGTCGTCCGGGTTGTCACTGGCAAAGTTATCCAGCATCAGAAACGGATCCAGGCGCTTTTGCAAATCCTGCGTCAGTACGCGGGTGAGTTTGACGCCAGCACCATCGCTGGTGGGTTGACCGGTAACCAGGCGCTCGACCTGACGTAGTGCGGGGAAGGTAGGTGCGTTCATGGCGCTAATTATCTGGTCTTTGGACGGCGCGTGTGCGATGTCACAAGGTCAGGCTGCGACGGCGTAACCCTCTTCGGCAATGGCGTGGGCGAGGGCTTCACGCGGTTGCTCAGAGGCGATTTGCACCAGATTCTGGGCACGGTCGATCTGCACCTGCGCCTGAGGGTCTGCTTGCAGAATGGCACGGGTAACGGCCTTCTCGCAATGTCCGCAGGTCATTCCGGTCACGGTAAAGGTCTGGTTCATGGTCTCTCCATCAGTGCTGAGTTAAGAATGGAGCATAGTGTGAACCTTTCGACTGTGGCAAGGTCAAGCACTTTTTAAGCACCCGTTTGCCACGGCTGAAAGCACTTGACCTTGCGACAGTGGGAAGCTTTAGGCTACGTCCTATGAACAACGAATTGACTTTGGATATTGGTATTGGCGGTATGACCTGCGCGTCCTGCGTGGCGCGAGTCGAGCGCGCGCTGAAAAAGGTGCCCGGCGTGTCCGCCGTTGCCGTCAATCTGGCGACCGAGTCGGCGCGAGTGCAACTTATCGCTGCTGAAACGGTACCGGCTGCCGACCCGGCACCCACGCTGAACATGGAGGCGCGTTTGCGCCGAGCTGTGCGCGATGCCGGTTACGAGCCGCGCGCTGCCAACACCTTGACGGACGCACCGGACGCCTCGCTCTGGGCTGGCTTTGCGCCGATTGCCTGGGGTCTGGCTTTGTCGGCTCCTCTGGTGCTGCCCATGCTGGGTGATCTGTTGGGTATGCACTGGATGCTGCCCGCATTGTGGCAATTTCTGCTGGCCACACCGGTGCAGTTTGTACTGGGTGCGCGCTTTTACAAAGCCGGTTGGCATGCCCTGCTGAATCTGAGCGGCAATATGGATTTGCTGGTGGCTATCGGCACTACAGCGGGCTGGGCTCTGTCAGTCTGGCTCTGGCTTACGGCTGAGCCAGGTGCCATGGTGCATCTGTACTTTGAGGGCTCAGCCCTTGTCGTCACCCTGGTGCTGCTCGGCAAATGGCTGGAAGCTGGAGCCAAGCGCCAGACCACGTCCGCCATCCGTGCCCTGCATGCGCTGCGGCCGGAAGTGGCGCATCTGATCGGACTGGATGGCGAAGTCGATGTACCAGCTGACGAGGTGCTGGTGGGCGACACGTTGGCCGTCAAGCCGGGCGAGCGCTTTGCGGCGGACGGCGTGTTGCTGGAGGGCACGACCCAGGTCGATGAGTCCATGCTGACTGGTGAATCCATGCCAGTCGCCAAGGAAGTGGACAGCCTGCTAACCGCCGGCTCGATCAACGGCGATGGCCGCATTCTGATGCGGGTACGCGCCGTCGGTGTCGACACCATGCTCTCGCACATCATTCGCCTGGTAGAAGACGCGCAGGCGGCCAAGGCACCTATTCAGCGTCTGGTGGACCAGGTCAGTGCCGTGTTTGTTCCCGTGGTGCTGGGCATTGCGCTGCTGACCCTGCTGGGCTGGTGGTTCACCGGCCATTCGTTCGAGCAGGCACTGATCAATGCGGTGGCTGTGCTGGTGATTGCCTGCCCCTGTGCATTGGGTTTGGCGACACCGGCGGCCATCATGGCGGGTACCGGCGTGGCCGCAAAGTACGGCATTCTGATCAAGGATGCCGAGGCGTTGGAATTGGCTCACAAGGTGGATACGGTGGTGTTTGACAAGACGGGTACGTTGACAGTGGGCAAGCCGAAGCTGCTGGAAATGGAAGCGACGGCCGGACATGTGCGTGCCGAAGTTCTGCAACTTGCTGCCAGCTTGCAAAGCGGCTCAGAGCACCCATTGGCCCGCGCCGTGCTAGCCGCTGGCAAGACCGATGGAACAATTTTTCTGGCAACAACAGGCGTTAGCGCTGTGCCCGGGCGTGGCATGCAGGGGCTGGTTGATGGCCGGGAACTGCTGTTGGGGAGCCTGCGCTGGATGGACGAACTGCAGGTGGAGTTGGGTAGTCTGGCGGACAGCGCCAGGCAATGGCAGGCGCAGGGTTCGACGGTTTCGGCCTTGGCCGAGCGGGTCACGGAAGACGCAATGCCGCGCGTTTTGCTGCTGGCCCTGATGGCCTTTGGTGATGAGCCTAAGCCCGAGGCCCGGCGCGCGCTGGACGCCTTACGTGCGCGCGGTCTGCGCTTGTTGATGCTTTCCGGCGACAACCAGGGAGCAGCCGAGGCCATGGCACGCCGCCTGGGTCTGAAACCCGAGACGGGTGAGGTCATGGCCGAGGTGCTGCCGGGCGACAAGGCGGCGCAGATTCTTCGTCTGAAACAGGGCGGAGGCCGCGTGCTGATGGTGGGCGATGGCGTTAACGACGCTCCGGCACTTGCCGCCGCCGATGTGGGCATGGCAATGGCCAATCCTGACGGAGGCGGCACCGATGTGGCCATGCACGCTGCGGGAATGACGCTGATGCGTGGCGACCCGATGCTGGTGGCCGCGGCGTTGGACATCTCGGCGCGTACGGTGCGCAAGATCCGGCAAAATCTGTTTTGGGCCTTTGCCTACAACGTGGCCGGTATACCGTTGGCTGCGCTGGGATTTTTGAACCCGGTTTTTGCCGGTGCCGCCATGGCCATGAGTTCGGTCAGTGTGATGGCCAATGCGCTGCTGCTCAAACGCTGGAGGCCCTGATCAACCCTGTCCGGGCGTGGAGTGGGCTGGTAGTTGACTTCCATCAATGCGGGGCCACGGTCGATGTGAGAGCCTTGCCCCATAAAACTAAGGACATGATAGATGGCACACAGTAGCCTGCAGATCATTCGCGACGAGCACTCGGCGCTGGGCGCGATGCTGCGCGCATTGGGTGTCATGATTGAGCGCGGCCCAGGTGATGAGCCCGAGCGCTATTTCGACGTCATGCGCGCCACGTTGTTCTACATCGACGAATTTCCCGAGCGCAAGCACCATCCCAAAGAGTCGGAACTGCTGTTTCCGCAAATTGCCCGGCGCTCCAGCGAATGCAAGGAGGTTCTGGAACGGTTGGAAAAGGACCATGCAGGCAGCGAGCGGGCAGTTCGCGAGTTGCAGCATCTGCTGCTGGCCTGGGAGCTGGTGGGAGACTCACGTCGAAACGTGTTTGAAGAGGAGGCTCGCAAGTACCTGCAGTTGTATCAAGGTCATATGGAATTAGAGGACGCGGTCGTTTTGCCGTTGGCCGAGCAGGTGCTGGACGAGGCCGACTGGCTGCTGCTGGATGCCGCATTTGCCAGTAACTGTGACCCGCTGACTGGAAAATACCCGCGCGATCCGATGTATGACCGGCTGTTTACCCGTATCGTGATGAGCCGGGCTTCTAACTAGCCTGCAGCTCTCCGACGAGAGGGAATCATGGCACTCCAGGGAAACCTGGAGCCGCTGTCGCACGAGTTGCCGCCTCGCTTTGCATGCAGCCCCACAATGCGAGCATTGCTAACCCTAATCGATTGACATCTTGCACACCTCTTCGCGTCAACTGACGGCACTGGCGCTTGCCATCGCACTGGGTGCTGCCATATCCCTGGGTATTACCCGCTTCGCGTACGGTCTGCTGTTGCCTTCCATGCGTGCGGATCTGGGGTGGTCCTATGCGCTGGCCGGTGCCATGAACACGGCTAATGCCGCCGGCTACTTTCTGGGGGCGCTGGCTTGCCCGTGGTTGATGCGCCGCTTTGGACCGTCGCTGTTGCTGGTGGTCGGATCCCTTTTGGCAGGCGCATTTATGGTGGCCAGCGGTTTCGTTTCGCAGACTGAAGGCCTGCTGGTGCAGCGTTTGTTGGCAGGCATGGCCAGTGCCTTGGTGTTTGTAGCCGGTGGTCTTTTGGCCGCTAGGTTAGGCGCGCGTGACCCCTTGCGCGGCGGCCTGCTGCTGGGGATTTATTACGGTGGCACCGGGGTCGGTATTGTTCTGTCGAGCTTGCTGGTACCTGTGGCCTTGGAGGCTGCAATGCCTGCCTTGCATGGCTGGCGCTGGGCTTGGTGGGGCCTTGGTGCACTGTGTCTGCTTTTCAGTCTGGTGCTGGTCTGGCCGGCGCGTGTCATGGCGGCTTGGGCAGCGCCCATCCCCGAAGCCGGTGCTGCGCCGGCGATTTTTCGCTGGCCCCAGTTTGGTTTTGGTCTGGCGGGCTACACCTTGTTCGGCGTGGGTTATATCGGCTACATGACTTTTGTGGTGGCGTTGCTGCGCAGCCAGGGCCGCTCGGCCACGGAGATTACGGTGTTCTATGCGCTGCTCGGTGTTGCGGTGATGGCATCCTCGCGAATCTGGGCGCGCCTGCTGGACCGATTTCATGATGGCCGCCCGCTGGCACTGCTCAATGCCTTGCTGGGCTTGGCCACGCTGCTGCCTGCGCTCACCCATGCCTGGGGTTGGGTGATGCTTTCAGGCTTGCTTTTTGGTGGCGTCTTTTTGTCAGTGGTGGCGTCGACCACAGCGCTGGTACGTCACAACCTGCCGCAGTCGGCCTGGGGCCAAGGCATTAGCGCCTTCACCACTGTGTTTGCTGCGGGGCAGATCGTGGGTCCCACCGTGGTGGGCTGGATTGCCGATGGAGCGGGTGGCCTGGAGCGGGGTCTGGTCTTTTCCGCCTTCGCTCTGTGGGTGGGCGCCGCGTTGGCATTGCGCCAACGCAGGCTGACGCCAACTACTTGATCAG
>CAIQYP010000266.1 GCA_903876045.1 uncultured beta proteobacterium
ACCACCGCCGCAAAAAAGGTGATGCTATAGCGCCATCCGAGGAACTGTCCCTTGAGAAAAAAGGCCAGGAATGGCGCCAGATAGGCCCAAAATAACCCCGTTCCTTGAACCCCGCCCAGCACAATGAGTGCCCCCAAAATGGTGACTGCGGCCGCGGTTATGAGTGCTTCGGAAAGCGCGACGCCACCTGGACGTGTTGAGATCAAACTTGCAGGGAGCAACAGAAAGACCACAGCGGCAAGTTCCGTGAAACCCAGCGCCTCCATGCCGGGAGTTAGCAGATTAAATACGGAAAAAACCAGTCCAACAGCAACGCCAATACCAGACGTAGCGCCGGCCTGACGGGCACGAGAATTCAAGCCGATAAAGCTCGTAACTACGTTCCGTAAATGTGCGAGCGGCCACCTACTGGGCGGCTCGACTTTCCCATTCCCCATGATCCTCCCTTTCAGCTGGCCCTGTGTATTTTGTAATTGCAGACAGTCCGCAATCAAAGCGTATATCTTTGGGCTCGACCATGCCAGGGATATCTATGGATTCCTTGACTTGCCTCAGTTGCAAAGGAAGTAGCGGTCGGCATAGGGCCAGAATACTGTTCACACCTATTAGATGCGCAAACAAAACTTAACGGTCGCAGGCCACCTTCAGAAAAGGTGGGCAGTTAGTCTTGTTCCCGATCTTGAATGGTCGACGCCAGTCATGAAATGCTGAGCCTACTGCAAAATATTCCGGGCTATGCCGGGGTCGGCAAGCTCGCATTGCACGATGCCTCACGGAACGAGCTTGGCTCGTATGTGAGGGCAGGGGGAACCCAGGTCGGACATATCAATGCGCAATGGGCGGCATCAACTCGTGCTTGGCGTCTTTCATACCCTTGGTAAGTTGAGGCGGCGATTCTGGCTCAATCTGAATGAATCCACGATTTCGCTCACCATCTTGCACATTGTGTGGGTTGTGGCATTCGGTGCAGGTGAACCAGCGCTTTTTGCCCGTGCTGGCCCATTCGCCAATGCGCTTGCCGTGTATGCCATCGCGCCAATCACGAAGCTTGTCGCCGTGGCATTTGCCGCATAGTAGTTGTGGCTGGTCGATGCTGATGGGGTCGTCAAAGTTGTCCACCAGCTTGTTGCGCTGCTTCACATCGTGGCAATTCAGGCACCAGAGGCGGGCACGTCCATGCTGTAGATTTTTGGCATCCGGCAGCAGGCCTTCCATCGTCGGTATCGGATGTGGCTTTTTGGTGGTGGGCAGGGGAAGTGGCGGAACCTTGCCGTTGTGACAGGCCGTACCGCACATGGCCAGCAGCGGCAGATGTTCGCTACGCGGTTTGACGACGGCATTGCCCTTGGGAACTTTATCGAGAAGGGGCATGTCACCCATGGGCACCGTGCCGTCAAACGGGTCGCCCCACCACAGCACCGCACCTGTTTTGGGCGAGCACTTGACGTTGGGCCAGCCGGGCTTGAGATCGTGTTTGACCACTTCAGAAGCACCCTTGCGGCTTTCGAAACAGGTGACATCAGCAGGCGGTGCGTCTTGTGCAAAGGCGGAGGCGGCGGCCAGTATTCCGAAACAGATGGTCAACAGCAACGCCTTGAATGTGTGTGTTTTCATCATGGCACCTCAGCTCGCTTTGACTTCGCCCAACAGAATGCCGATAGCACCCTTGAGCAGAATGGTCAGGATGAAGAAGCCCATGGCCCAGATGCCGATGGTGGTCATGACTTCGACAAAGGTCGGAAAGTACTCAAGCACTTCTCCGATGGGCGTTGGGATAAAGCCAGGAACAATCAGCCCCATGCCTTTCTCGATCCAGATGCCGGCAAAGGCCAGCACACAGGCGACGGGCAGCAGCTTGTAGTTCTTGCGCACGCTGGGCGTCAGGAACATCGCGAATGCAATCAGCATAAAGGCCAGCGAACTCCAGAACCACGGCACCAGCGCCGTCAGCCCGTGCAGACCGAACATCAGGTAATACAGACTGTTGGCATGCTCGGTGCGCGCATAAAACTCGACCACGATTTCCGATAGTGTGAGGAATAGCGCCAGCCCTAGGCACCAGGTGATGATGGTGGAGAGCAGGTCAATGGCCTCATCCTGAATCCACATCTTGGTGTTGTTACGGATCACCATAAAGGCGATGATGATCAGGCAGGGCCCAGCCGCAAACGCCGTGGTGATAAAGCGGATCGGCATCATGCTGTGGTACCACATGGGACGTGCAGGCATGGTCGCAATCAGGAAGGCTGTCACCGTGTGAATGCTCAGCGCCCAAACAATCGAGATATAGACCAGTGGCATGAAGAACTTGGTGTTGATCTTGCCACCCGTGTACTTCGTGTACAGGTAATAGAACCCGCAAATGAAATTGAGGATCAGATAACCCGAGAGCACCAGCACGTCCCAGCCCAGCATAGAGCCCGGCAGGTTATATATGCCGATGATGGGAATCATGTGCCACAGCCGCTCCGGCCGCCCCATATGGGCAAATACAAATACGGTGACCATGATCACCGCCGAGATGGCCAGCATCTCGCCCAGTACCGTGACCTCGTGCATGGCCTTGTGGTGATACACGTAGGCCGGGAAGACGATGGTCACCGCCCCGGCTGCAACGCCCACCAGAAACACCAGGTTGGCGAAGTAGAGTCCATCGTGAATTTGGCTGCTAAGACCGGTGACGATCAGGCCTTCGGTATTTTGCAGATAAAAGCCGTACATCGCTCCCATGGTGAGTAGCACCAGCAAGCCCATCCAGGCATAGAACTTGGCACTGCCTTTTAGACAATAGCGGGCGTAGTCAGTCGCAAAATTGATTAGTTTTGGCATGATCCCGCTCCTCAATCATAGAAATAGAAGAACTTCGGAAACGTGTTCAGTTCCGCCTTCAGGCGGAACACGTTTTTGCGGGCCAGTATCAGACTGACTTCACTTTGTGGATCCAGTAGATTGCCAAATTTCCGTGCCCCCACAGGGCACACCTCGACACAAGCCGGATATCGCCCCTGTCGGGTGCGCTGCAGGCACCAATGGCACTTCTCCACCACACCGCGCATGCGGGGCCGGTTGCCCAAATAGTGCGTGACCGGGTTCATCTCTTCCTTGGGGAGCACGGGTGTCGTCAGGTTGATGCGCCGCGCCCAATACGGGCAAGCACCCATGCACATGCGGCAACCGATGCACCAGTTGTAGTCGATCACCACCGGCCCATCGGCCTCCCGGTAGGTGGTGCGCACGGGGCACACCTTGACGCACGGGGGCTTCTCGCACTGCATGCAGGCAATCGGCATATAAGTGGCGTCTTTTTCAGGCACGGCTTTGGGTTCGTAGTGGTACTGCCCTTCGAGCACTTGGCCTGCCGGTGTGTAGGCATTGCCGCCGACTTGAATGCCCAGGCCTTCCGGGTAGCCCTTGTCCATTTTCTCCGCATCAAACTCGCCACGCTCCATGCGCAGCACTTGTATCCACTCGATTCGTTCACCGGGTTTCTCGCCGCGTGACTGGTTGTTTTCTTCCACGCAGGCTTTGACGCAACGCCTGCAGCCGATGCACTTGCGCACATTGAGTGCGTAGCCCATCAGTACGCCTGGCTGCGGTCCGGTGGTGTCCACATTGACCTTCTTGCCGTATTCGGCGGAATAGCGCCTCTCCAGTCGTGCGCGCGCCTCTGCCTTTTCCGCATCGGTCATCAGGCGGTAGTTGCCTTGAAAGTGTTCGGCCCATTCCACTGAGGCTTTGACATCACCACTCTGCGCCATCAGCGCCCCCGTTCCCATGAGTGACGAAATGCTTAGCATGCCCCCCGCTTTGAGCAGGTTGCGACGCGCAGGTTTAGGGGGTAATTGCGAATTCACAGTGGGTCTCCAGTGCAGATAAAGATGGATGTGCTGTGCCTGTCATCAGTCGCTACTTAGGGTGGGAGTTTTAGGCACTATGAAGTTGGAAAGTGGGCTGATCGAAAGGCCTTTGATGGCATCAACGTTTCGAATGGATAAGCATCACTCATATGTATTTAGTCGCTCTTTACGGTTGGGTATGAGACTACGTCAGTGAAGATTTCTTTAGTTGAGATGGATCAATTAGTACATCTATTTTTCAATAACGGGAGTCCGCCGCTATGTGAAGTGATCACGGGCGTATAGCTATTCGTGCGGTAAGACTTTTGTAGCCTCGGCTTGGACGAAGTTGATAATCAAATAGAAATTGGTTTCGCTTGAAAGCCAAAATCCGGCATTCGGCTTGGTCTTGTTCATAACCCTGTTTCTGGCAGCCATCGGAATGTTGCGGCTGAATGCACTCAAAAATGCCAGCCACGAATTCGCAACAACCCAAGTAGAGCGCAGCACGTTAGCCCACCCGTGGGAGGCAGATATCAATATCAACTGGGTGCGCGCAGTGGCTGTAGCCACCGCGAGCTCAGAAATTGCCCACAGCAACCACGACCTTTCTGCGCGCACCGAACACCAAGCCAGCGCGCTCGAGCAAACAGCCAGCAGCTTGAAATCGCAGGCTCAGGAGTTGGTGCAAACGGTCGCGGTTTTTAAGTGGGGTGCAAGCCCAATGCAGGCGTCAAGACGTTTCAGTTCGACAGCATTCACCCACGACAACCAGCGAGCCGAACTGCAAGCGCCCGTGGCTGATTCCGGCGTGGTGGGCATTAACCTCGATAACTGGTAATGTAGATGGCATGCTGGGTAGTGGTTCCCCGTTCAATCCAGCATCCAGTGAAGTGACCCGCCTCATCGTGCAACTAAAACGCGAATTGAGTAAATCTGAAACGCCGGTTTACAGCGCATCTCCGCGCAAATTGATCCCCAAGAATGCGCCACCCAAAGGCAAGGACGAATGGGAAACCTTTTGATAGTTGACCGACTCGTTAGCTGAGTCTCGGTGTTGATGGTCGGCTATGGAGCGGGCAAGTCGCAAATATCTAGAACCGCAATCGCGGCGGAATCGAGATTGCCAGCGCTGTCCAAGCTCGGCTCAGGATAAGGCCCAACTGATCTCGGCCAACAACGCGTTGGACTGGCATGTCTTTCCCAGCAAGCTGGCTGATGTGCGCTTAACCGCGCCACATGCGCTTCAGGGTGGCGTCGTGCAGTACAAAGTGATGCCAGAGGGCCGCTGCAACATGGGCACTAATCAGGGTCAGCAATGCATAGGCCATGAATTCATGCGTTTCGATCGCGACACGGGCAAAATACCGATCCTTGAAAATCAGCGACGGAAGCCGAATGCCAAACAGAAGCAACGTGTGGCCGCGGGCGTTGGTGTAGGTCCATCCCAACAGGGGGGTGATCAGCAGGCTACACAACAACGCTGTGTGCACGACGCCCGCAGCCCACCGCCACGGAGACATTCCGATTCTCGGTGTGCGTTGGCTGGCCAACCACCAGAGCAACCGCAGCACTGTGACCACGAGCACGAGCATTCCGATGGTGCGATGCAAACCGACTGCCTGCACTCGTGCTGGACCTGCCGGCAACCATCCGATCGACCAGACTATTGCGAAACTGCCCACGAGCATCATCACGGTCAACCAGTGGATCACCCGCGTCACGAGGTGCAAGACCATGCCGTCGCCGCCCGGTGTGACGGCATGCGTCATTGCGTGGACGCACTCATCGATGCGATTGCTTTCTTCAGCTTGCGGTACTCACCGCAGCCAAAAATACAGATTTGATCCAGTGCCGCCAGCCGTTCCAGAGCGTGGGCACGGTCCTTCTTGCTTACATAGAATTCACCGAGATAGAGGTTAGCCTCCAAGCTGCGCGCATTCATCCACAACGCTGAATTCAGCATCTGGAGCGCCATCTCCGCGTCCCCGAGCTGGGCATAGACGTGTCCGAGCTCGGCGATGGCTTCGTCGTCATCGGAATGTCCTGCGATATGGGCCTCCAGCAACGGCGCCGCAGCCGCCCAGTTGCCCCTTGCCATTGCCGCCTCGGCCATAAGCTGACTTTGCGACTTGGCGTCATCACCCGAGTCCGCGCCATAGTCGTCAGCGTGGGCCATACCGCTCCCCAGCAGGAGGGCTGCAGCGACGACGAGCATTGTTCTATTCATTGGTTTTCGCAGCGCCGAACGCGAGCACAAGGTGGGGCCGATCAAAAGTTTTCTCCCACCGCTCAGAAACACGTTGCAGTGTCACAAGAGCAATGTTGCGGCTTGCTTCGTCGACTGCTGGAGCAGCATCATGCAGCGCGCGGTTGGTGTCGGCCAAAAGCAAATTCGGATTGTTGGGCGGAGTGCTGCGCGCCATTTCGCCCAGGATGAAGCGGAGGCTGTCGAGCAGAAAATCCAGCTCGTCGTTACCGGCACCTGCATCGGCCGTGCCAACCTGAGCGATAGCGAGCCGCAAGCCGATCGCGACAAGAGAAGGTGCGTCAATCCGGCACGTCTGGGTCGGGGTGGAAGTGATCGGGGCGAGCACGCCGGCGAGGGCAGCTAGCGCAAGGGCGGTTCGCCGCGGCAACGGTGGACCGGCGAATTCGGAGACGACGGCGTGGTCGACAAAGGCCGCAACGTCGATTCGGCCAGTGGCTGCACGGATGTCGGGCACCGGCGCACGCAGGCGTATACGAACAGCCGCCCCGGACGGGCCTTCCTTCGCGTGGCATGCCCCACAGGTCAATTGAGAGCGCAGCGCTTTGCCGCCGAACAGGTAAGGGGTATTGAACGCCACCAGCCCAAGTGCCACGTCGGGCGACAACCGCAGGACTTCCGGTGTTGCTGCGCAGTCTTCGAAGTCGAGCCACGTCGAC
>CAIQYP010000267.1 GCA_903876045.1 uncultured beta proteobacterium
ACCTGCGTCATGGTGACGCATGACCAGGAGGAGGCCATGACGATGGCCGACCGGCTGGCCGTCATGAGCGAAGGCTGCATCATGCAACTGGGCACACCAGAAAATGTGTACGAAGCACCCACCAGCCGCTTCTCGGCGGAGTTCATCGGCTCGACCAATGTTTTCTCTGGCGAATTGGCAGAAGACGGAGGCAGCGTGGTGGCGAACCCGGACTTGCAAAACCCACTGGAACTTTCTTATGCCATGAGCAACGCCCGCAGGGGCCATGCAGTCACGGTGTCGATCCGGCCCGAGCGGGTGCGACTGACAGTGCCGGGCAGCGGCGATCTGCCAGGAGCGCAGACGGGTGCTAACAATTCAGCGACGGGAACGGTAGAGCAGATCGGCTACATGGGCAGCTACACCTTGTATTACGTGCGGCTACCTTCCGGGCGGCTCATCATTGCCAACGTACCGCGTGAAGTGATGGTGGCGTTTGACAAGTCCCCCGACTATGGCGATTCCGTGGCGCTGCAATGGTCAGTGCGCAGCCTGGTGGTGTTGAGCTGATATGGCAGCAATCTTCACGAGCCTGCAACAACGGCTTATCCGTTGGATACCGAGTGGCCGGACCCTGGCCATTGGCCTTCCCTTTGTGTTCCTGCTGGTCTTTTTCATGCTGCCGTTTTTGCTGGTGCTGAAAATTAGTTTTGCTGAATCGACGCTGGATGTGCCGCCCTATAGCCATCTTTTTTCGTATACAGAGAACAAGCTGGCCATTCAGTTGGCGATGGAAAGCTACATCACCATCATCGAGGACGATATATATCTTTCGGCCTATATCAGCTCCATTCGGGTTGCATTTTTCACGACTCTTATTTGTCTGCTGGTCGGCTACCCGACGGCGCTGCTGATTGCGCGCGCGCGCCCCGCACTTCGTAGCTTGCTGATGATGGGCATCATTTTGCCGTTCTGGACTTCGTACCTGGTGCGCGTCTACGCGTGGATCGGCATTCTCAAAGACCAGGGTCTGGCCAACTCCTTGCTGCAATGGCTGGGCCTGACCGATGCCCCGGTGCACATGATGCAAAACACCCTTGGGCTCTACATCGGCATGGTGTATTCCTACTTGCCCTACATGATCCTGCCGCTGTATGCGTATTTGGTGAAGATGAACACCAGCTTGCCCGAAGCGGCCAGTGACCTGGGTGCCAAGCCATGGGAAATATTTTTCACCATTACTTTGCCTTTGTCCATTCCGGGTATCACTGCCGGTTCGCTGCTGGTGTTCATACCATCGGTCGGGGAATATGTGATCCCTGAATTGCTGGGCAGTTCGCACGACCTCATGATCGGGCGGGTGATGTGGTCGGACTTCTTCAACAGCATTGCCTGGCCGTTGGCCTCTGCCGCCACGTGCGTCATGGTGGCTTTGCTTTTGCTGCCGATGGTCTGGTTTCAGCGCATTCAGTCCAGAGACGCGGTCACGCCATGAATCACCTGAACCGCAATCTGGGGATCGGCTTTTTGGCGCTGGTGTTCCTGTTTTTCTATTTGCCCATTTTGAGCGTGGTGGTGTATTCGTTCAATGAGTCTGCCATTGCCAGTGAGTGGACGCGGTTTTCAGTGCAGTGGTATGTCAAACTGCTGGACGATACCGAGATATTGGACTCTTGCCGCAGCAGTCTGGTGCTTGCCGTGGCGACTGCTTTCAGTTCGGTTTTTGTCGGCGCATGGATCGGCTTTGTGATGGCAACCTACCGCCGGTTTGCCGGCAGCACACTTTTTGCAGCCATGGTGAATGCGCCGTTAGTGTTGCCGGAAGTTATCTCCGGCATTTCTCTGTTGTTGCTATTTGTATCTCTGGAGCAAAGCACTGGTTGGCCGCATGGCCGGGGGTTGATCACCATGTGGATTGGCCACACCATGCTGTGTATCTCTTACGTGGCTATCACCATTCAGGCGCGCTTGTCGGCCATGGATAAGTCGCTCACTGAAGCCGCCCGCGATCTGGGTGCATCGCCGCTGCGGGTATTTTTTGACATCACCTTGCCGTTGATTCTTCCTTCGCTGGTGGCGGGGTGGATGCTGTCGCTCACCATTTCTCTGGACGACGTGATCATGTCGGCTTTTCTTTCCGGGCCGGAAACTAACACGCTGCCGCTGGTGTTGCTATCGCGCATACGCCTTGGCATGAACCCGGAAATTAATGCGATCGGCACGCTGATCATTGCCGTGGTCAGCCTCGGCGTGATTGGCAATAGTTTCTATGTGATGAAGCGCGAACAGCGCAACGCCCGCAACCTGCGTATGGCGCTGCATGGCGGTGTTTTGGAGGACGGGGCGAGTTCTGCGCCCCATACATGAGGTTGGTCTGCAGCCAGGCACCAACAAACCAACCCGAGGACTATCTATATGACACAAAAATTTAATGCACAAACTCGCCAGAACGACAACCAATTCTGGATGCACCCGTGGGAGTACATGGCCAGTGCAGGCCAAGCCGACCGCACCATCATCACCCAGGCGGATGGTATCTACGTGCAGGACGACACCGGTGCCCGCATGATTGACGGACCCGCCGGCATGTGGTGCACCCAGATCGGCTACGGCCGCAAGGAAATGGCTGATGCGATTGCCGAGCAGGTGGTCAAGCTCACCTACATCAATCCGTTCTCCTTGAGTGCCGGGCCCCCGGCGCAACTGGCAACGCGTCTGGCCCAGATGGCGCCCGGCGCCATGAACCATGTGTTCTTCACCACCGGCGGAACGACGGCGGTGGAAACGGCACTGCGCTTTGTGCACTACTACAACAATGTCAAAGGCCGGCCGCTAAAAAAACACATCATCTCCAGGTCCGACGCCTATCACGGAAGTAGTTATTTGACTGGCATGGTGGCGGGTAAAGACCGTGACAAAAGCTTTCTGGATATCACGATGCCGCAAGTGCATCTGCTGTCCACGGTCAACCCCAAGCGGCGCCCGGCTGATATGTCACTGGAGGAGTTTTGCACCGCCCGCGTGAATGAACTGGAAGCCAAGATTCTCGAAATCGGTGCTGAAAAGGTTGGCGCCTTTATTGCCGAGCCGGTGCAGGCATCGGGTGGCGTCATCGTCGCGCCCAACGGCTACTTCAAGCGCGTTTGGGAGGTTTGCCGCAAATACGATGTGCTGTTCATTGCAGACGAGGTGGTTACCGCCTTTGGGCGCTTGGGCCATTGGTTTGCGAGCAAGGAAGTCTTTGGCGTTGAGCCCGATCTGGTGACGTGTGCCAAGGGCATCACGTCTGGCTATTTGCCCATGGGCGCCTGCCTGATTGCCGACCGCGTTTTTGATCAGGTATCCGGCGACAACGCCAAAGGCGGCTCGTTTGCCCACGGCTATACCAACAGCGGACATCCGGTGTGCAGCGTGGCTGCGCTCAAGAACATTGAGATCATGGAACGCGAAGGTCTGCTGGCCCAGGTGCGCGAACTGGCGCCCCATTTCCAGCAGCGGCTGAAGTCGTTGCGCGATATTCCACTGGTCTTTGACACCCGGGGCATTGGCTTGCTGGGCTGTGTGGAGTGCACGGTGCGCGGGGTCGAGCACAGTGGCATGAGCCCGGAGGAACTGCTGGCGCTGGATGTGGATTTGGGCGCTCGCATTGACCGCCATTGCCAGGAGATGGGTTTGATGCTGCGGCCGATAGTGAACCAATGTGTGTTCTCACCGGCGTTGATCATTACCCGCAAACAGATTGATGAGATGTTTGACATCATGCGCGAAGGCATCGTGCGCACCATGCACGACATTGAAGTGGACCTGGGCTATAGCGTAGCCTGATTGTTCGGTCCGGTTGTGCAAATTATTTGCGTGTAAATGCCATCAGACCAACCAGGGCTGCCAGGGTCATCATGAACGGCAGCCCCCAGTGGGTGCTGATGGTTAGCGCAATGCCGCCTAGTAAAGGACCGAGGGTGCCACCAAGGGTGTAGCTCAATACCAAGACGGAAGTGAAGTTGACCACGTGCACACCCTGACCACGGTGGCCAATGTCTACCATCGCCAAGGTGTACAGAGCCCCACCTGACGCGCCCCATATAAAGGCAATGGCATAGGCCAGCGGCGGCCACACGGGCACCAGCAGCATCGTGATACTGGCCGTAGCAGTGACCAGACTGCAAACAATGTACAGAATGCGATGCGGCAGCCGGTCAGCCAGGGCACCAACCGGTGCCATGACCAGTACGCCGCCCAACCCGCAGGCTGATAGCAGCATGGCTGATTTGGCTTCGCCCAGGCCGATGGCCAAACCATAAAGCGGAAGAATACCGGTGCTGCCGGCCTCAAAGAAACCGCCCAGCGCTCCGGTAACCATCAGCAGGGGCGCTGCCCTGAATGCGTCAAGAATTCCCGGCAGGCCCAGGCGAGGAGCAATGGGTTGCGGTGCGTCTGGTGCTGTTCTGATTGATGGAACAGCCGTACTTAGTGCCAGACCAGTCGCACTTAATGCTACTGCGACCCAACGCGCGAACTGCGCCGCTTCGCCTCGCGTACCGATCCATGCCAGCAGGGCTGGCCCGACGACGTAAGTCAGGCTGATCATGGTGCCGAACAGTCCCACAACCCGTCCGCGCACGTGGGCCGGAGCCATTTGCGTCACCGTGGTTTCGGCGACGATCCAACGCATGGCGCCAGATATGCCGCCGAGCATGATGAGCACCAGCCATAGTGCGGGCCAAGGGGTGAGGGTGATGCACAGCATGCTGGCAAATGGAATCAGCCCGCTCATTACGAAGGCGCGGCGCAGACCGAGCATGCTGACCCAGTGCGCCACAAAGGGGGTTCCGATGGCTAGTCCCAGCCACTCTGCCGACGCAACCAGGCCGACCGTTGCATCCGACAACCCCATGCCCTTGAGGGTAAACAAGAGCAGCGGGAAAAACATGAACAGGCTGGTCAGGCTGAAAAAGGTCGACAGAAAAGTTGCGGCCAAGCCTCGGCGAATTCTTGCGGATTGCATGGGAGTTCTCGGGGTGGCCGGATCGTCATTGCTTGGGTGCTCCTCGCGCTCCGAGCGGGCCCGGACGCGCGAGAGCGTTCAAAAGCGGTACGTTACCTGGTTCCAGTCGCCAACTGCAAAGGTGTAGAGAATCAAGAGATCTTCTTCGTGGCTATTTTCAATATGGTGCCGCGCATTCCCGGGAATATAGATGCTTGTGCCTGGCTCGACCGGGACAATGGTTTCATCCACACTCACCAGGCCACGACCGGATAACGTGAAATAGCACTCGGGTTCCGAGTGGCGGTGTGGCTTCAGGACTTCGCCCTTGCGCACACGCACCACGCCCATCACCGTGTTGGTTCCCTCCTCAGGGCTAACTCCAATCAGGTCTTTCCAGGTGACCGTGCCACGCTCAGCGACCTGCTCCGGCGGCCAGGATTGCCAGGGCTGCTCAGACAGTTGCCGTACGACAGGTTGGACCGCCATGCACTTACATGCCTGACTTGTAACGCAACCAAAGCTTGTTGGTGGCGCGCAGCAAGTCGGTCTCTTGCGGCTTGTAGGCGAAATATTCCGCCATTTGCGTGTCGCTGGGGTAGAGGAACGGATCATTGACCAGCTCGGGCTTGATCATCGGCTTGGACGCGGGAATTGCGTTGGTGTAGGTGATTGCGTTGGAAATTTCGGCGGCGATTTCAGGCGTCAGCAAGAAATTGATCCATTTGTGCGCAGCATCCTTGTTGGTGGAGTCTTTAGGAATGCCCATCAAGGTAAACCATAGCCCGGTGGCACCCTTTGGCGTGGCGTAGCGGATATCGAAGTCTTTACCGGCGGCCTTGGCGCGGCGCTTCATCACGTTGTAGTCACCAGACCAGCCGGTCGCGATGCAGACGTCACCACTGGCAACGTCATTGATCATGTTGTTGGAGAAAAACTTGATGTACTTTCGGATCTTGGCCAACTCCTTGAAGGCGTCTTCAGTGTCCGACATCTTGGGGCTGTTTGGGTCTCGGCCCATATACGCCAGCATGGTGCTGGCCTCGCTGGGTTGGTCGATGAGTGCAATGCCGCACTGCGCCAGCTTCTGTGCGTTTTCCGGTTTGAACAACAAGTCAAAGGTGATGGGTGGGAGGTCGCCACCCCACGCCAGTTTGGCCTTTGTCATGTTGATGACCAGACCCTCAGTGCCCCACACGTAAGGGACGCCGTACTTGTTACCCGGGTCATTCTTGGCCGTTTGAGACATGACGGTTGCGTCAAGGAAATGCTTGTTGGGTATCTTGGACCAGTCAATGGGTTCATATACACCAGCCTTGATCTGCTTGGCCATATAGTTGGAACTGGGGTAGACCACGTCATACCCACTATTGCCACTTAGCAGTTTGGCTTGCAGCGTGTCGTCGCTGTCCAGGATGCTGTAAATGACTTTAATGCCCGTGGCCTTTTCGAATTTCGCAACCACTTCGGGGCCGATGTACTCAGACCAGTTGAGCACCTTAAGGGTGCCCTCGGCATGGGACAGTGTGGCCGAAAAGCACAGAGCGGCTCCTGACACCAGCGTTGCAATACGTTTGAGGTTCAACATGGGTTTATTTTCCTAATGTCTTGTTTCAATTGCGGAGCATTGGGGTCGGAATGCGTGCGCTTTGATCCGGCTCCGTCACTTCGTTATAAAACAAATGTTCAATTGCGGGCAAGCAAATTCTAATGACGGTGTTGCATAGACCGATATAGGGGTTTGCACTTGGCAACACCTCGCCGTACCCTCACCAGCGGCCGTTGCCTGCGCGCATGTCTTCGGGCGCCAGGACGATTGGAAACTGCGCCCTGATCCGGGCGTCTACGTCGGCATTCAGATAGAAGGGGTAGTGTTTGGATAGCAACTCATTGGCGCTTGTATGCGCGCGCGCAAATGCGTCCATGCCGCCGTCCTGCTCCCACTGGCCTGTCGATTGCCGGTTGGCCAAATCCGGGTAGAGGTAATCGCTTTTCATCAGTTGCAAAGTCTGCTTGCTACCCAGGAAGTGGCCAGGTCCGAGCGCTGCTTCGCGGATGGTTTCCAGTGACAAAGTTTCTTCACTGACCTCAATGCCCCGTATGGTTCGTAGCACATTGCCGATCATGTCGTTGTCAATGATCATGGCTTCATACGAGCAGGTCATCAGGCTCCCCAGCATGCCCGCAGATTCGCCGATGTAGTTGCACCCAGCATGCGCAACCAGGGTCGCGGAAATGGCCTTTTCATAGCCTGCCTGGTTGTCGGGCAATTTGGAGTCGCTCATGCAGGCGCTGACACTGCTGGGAAGGCCATAGAAGTTGCAGAGTTGCGCTATTGCCGCAGACACTACGGCCTGCTCACCGCTGCCACCCGTAAATGAGCCGGTACGCAAGTCGGAGATGAAAGGCCATGCGCCCATCATGAAAGGGGTGCCGGGATTGATAAGGTTCACCACGGCCAGAGCGGCAAGTGTTTCAGCAAAGGTTTGTGCCAGCGAGCCGGCCAATGCCGCAGGAGCCGTTGCGCCCGCTTGCGACGCGACGGCAATGTCATAAGGTAGTCCCAGAAGCGCACAACGAACCAGCACATCTGCGTTGTCTGCGCCAAACCGCAGCGGTGAAACAATGGGGCAACCGCCAAAAAGCACGAAAGGGCGCTTGATAAATTCGCCTGCGCCGCCGGCAACGATGTCCAGCAGGCCGATCAGTGCATCCACGTGGGCCGCAGTGGCGGTCGAAACAGCCAGCGGCTTTTGGGTGCCACTTAGCTGCGCATAGAGAACGTTGACGTCGTGGATGTATGCGTCGTGGCTCAACTCAGTGGCAACCACGGTTTGTGCGTAACCGTGCAGGTTGTTCAGTTGATCCGCAAGCCTTGCGAAGTCATAGACGTCCGTCAGTGTGGAGGGCCGGGTGCGATGACTATCGAAATCGAGCACGGTGACGGCTTCGCCACAGGTTCGAAAGTGAACCTTGTCGCCATGCAAGTGAATGCTCTTGGCTGGGTCCGCTGCGTGGTGCGTGAATTCTTTGTTGGCGACCTGAATCACTTCTTCGATAAGTGCCCGAGGGAAGCAAAGGCGGCCTAACGGTGAAAGGAAGGCACCTTTTGCGGTGGTTAGTTCAATGATTTGTGGCGTCGGGCTGCCAATGCCGATCTCTTCCAGAATGGTCAGCGCTGTTCGATGAATTGCCGCAATTTCCCGGTCGTTCAATGGACTGTATCGGCCGCCTGCCATGCCAGCCTTGACGACGCTAGGCCGGTGTGCGCGCCGTTGGAGATTATTTTTTCTGGCGACTGTTGCCCTTGTTTCAACGGTAGTAGTCATTGTCAGGCGGCTTTCCATAGTTCGTATGTGAACCGATAGCGGTTAGAAATTATCGTTATTGAATGAATGTATAGTTGTAAGACTAGCAGCAATTGACTACGTTTGACATGCTCGTAAACCAGCAAATGCAATTGAACAGGGCCCTGAGTTGCAGCAATTTGGAATGTTCCATTCCATATAGGTGGGGCGGTTAGCCTGAAGCGCTAAAATAGCCATTGAAAAATTCACGTGAGCGAGAAAGGTATTTTGGTTATGACACCGCGAACTACCCCAATGGTCACTGCCAGCGTGTAAAAGGCGATGTCCGCGAGCCTTGAGCGCGGTGAATAACGAATTGCTACCAAAAGCGCGGACTGCACCGCGCTTTTCTTTTGCCCACGACACTTATTGAAATCTACTGCCATGATTCAAATCACGCTTCCAGACGGTTCTAATCGCGAATTTCCCGGCCCGGTAACGGTTGCCGAAGTGGCTGCATCCATAGGTGCGGGTTTGGCTAAGGCCGCGCTGGCTGGCAAAGTCGACGGCAAGGTTGTTGATACCAGTTACCAGATGACGGCGAATAGCGCACTGTCCATCATCACGGCCAAGGATGCGGACGGTCTGGAAGTGATTCGCCACAGCACGGCCCACTTGTTGGCGTATGCCGTCAAAGAATTGTTTCCCGATGCACAAGTCACCATTGGCCCGGTAATTGAAAACGGCTTTTTCTACGACTTTTCCTACAAGCGCCCCTTCACTCCTGAAGACTTGCTCACTATGGAAAAAAAGATGGCCGAACTGGCCAACAAAGACGAACCGGTGACGCGTCGTGTGTTGCCACGTGATGAGGCTGTGGCCTATTTCAAGGGTTTGGGCGAACATTACAAGGCAGAAATTATTGCCAGCATCCCCAGCGACCAGGACGTGTCACTCTATCGTGAAGGCAAGTTTGAAGATCTATGCCGCGGCCCTCATGTGCCCAGCACGGGAAAGCTGAAGCATTTCAAGCTTATGAAACTGGCAGGCGCGTACTGGCGCGGTGACCACAAGAACGAAATGCTGCAACGTGTTTACGGAACAGCCTGGGCTACCAAGGACGATTTGCAGCAGCACTTGACCATGCTGGAAGAGGCCGAGAAGCGTGACCACCGCAAGTTGGGCCGCGAACTGGACCTGTTCCATATTGACGAGCATGCGCCAGGCCTGGTGTTCTGGCACCCCAAGGGATGGACCCTTTGGCAGGGCGTGGAGCAGTACATGCGCCGTGTCTATCAAGACAACGGTTATCAGGAAGTCAAGGGTCCACAACTGCTCGACAAAGGTTTGTGGGAGAAGACGGGCCATTGGGACAAGTACCGCGAAAACATGTTCGTCACGGAGTCGGAAAAGCGTGAGTACGCCTTAAAGCCGATGAACTGCCCGGGTCATATTCTGATCTTCAAGCAAGGTATCAAGAGCTACCGTGATTTGCCTTTGCGCTACGGCGAGTTCGGTAATTGCCACCGCAATGAGCCTTCGGGCGGCTTGCACGGCATCATGCGTGTGCGTGGCTTTACGCAGGACGATGGTCACATTTTTTGCACTGAAGATCAGATATTGTCTGAGTGCGTGGCCTACACCACACTGCTGCAAAAGGTGTATGCCGACTTCGGCTTCAAAAATATTATTTACAAAATCGCCACGCGCCCGGAAAAGCGCATTGGCTCGGAAGAAAGCTGGGATAAGGCAGAACATGCACTGATCGAGAGTCTGCGTGCGTCCGGTTGCGAATATGAAATCACGCCGGGCGAGGGCGCTTTTTACGGCCCCAAAATTGAGTACACCTTGAAGGACGCCATTGGTCGCCAGTGGCAGTGCGGCACGATGCAGGTCGACTTCTTCATGACCGAGCGGCTCGATGCGGAGTATGTGGGCGAAGACGGCGCTCGCCATAGACCCGTAATGTTGCACCGTGCCATAGTCGGAAGCTTGGAGCGCTTTATCGGAATTCTGATCGAAGAAAGCGCTGGCGCCTTGCCTTCTTGGTTGGCTCCGGTGCAGATTGCGGTGCTCAATATTACCGATGCACAGGCAGAATATTGCAAAACCGTAGCAAAAACGCTGCAAGATCAAGGGCTTAGAGTCAAATTAGACCTCCGTAACGAGAAAATTACGCTTAAAATACGCGAGCATTCGATGCAAAAGCTTCCGTATCTGCTTGTTATTGGTGACAAAGAGATGGCAGCAGGCGCTGTTGCAGTGCGCGCCCGGGGTGGACAAGACCTCGGAGCAATGTCCCTTGATGCCTTTGTGCAAAAAATCACTGGCGATATTGCAAGCAAGTCCTCGGTCTAAGGTTGTTTCCAAAGATGTTGGTTTGCCCGCGTGTGCTGTGCGGCAATCGCCACGTTCGTGGCAAAAATTGAAAAGGATTGAGCCATCGCTACTGAATTTCGTGACCGCCGTCAGCGTGAAGAACGTAAACATCGTCTAAACCGGGAAATCATGGCTCCTGAGGTTCGCCTCACGGGAGTCGAAAATGAGCCGCTAGGCGTCGTGAGTCTGATGGAAGCCCTGCGTATGGCAGGCGAATTGGATGTTGATCTGGTTGAAATATCTGCCACGGCGAACCCGCCGGTCTGTCGTTTGATGGATTACGGTAAGTTCAAATACCAGGAACAGAAGAAGGCTGCGGAAGCGAAGTCCAAGCAGAAGGTTATCGAGGTCAAGGAAATCAAGTTCCGACCTGGTACCGACGATGGCGACTACAACATCAAATTGCGCAATATCAGGCGCTTTTTGGATGATGGTGACAAGTGCAAGATTACCTTGCGTTTTCGGGGTCGCGAGATCACGCACCAGGAAATTGGTTTGGCTCTCTTACAGCGTATGCGCGAAGAGTTGGGTGATTCGATCCTCGTCGAGCAGTTTCCAAAGTTGGAAGGCCGTCAGATGATCATGATGATTGCACCCGGTCGTAAGAAGCCTGGAACGCAAAAGTCTGCTGCTGAAGTAGCAGCATAATTTTTTCAACTGGTCTGGTCACCAGTTGAAATAAAGAGTGGGGAGCTTAAAGCTCTCTACAAAAGTGGCTCGGGGCCAACAAGGCTGGAAACTCTTTCCAGACGCCTCACGAGCACAAGATAGAAGGAGCATTACATGCCCAAAATGAAGACCAAGAGCGCGGCGAAAAAACGCTTTCGCGTTCGTCCCGGTGGAACCGTTAAACGCGGTCAAGCCTTCAAACGTCACATTCTGACCAAGAAGACCACTAAAAATAAACGCCATCTGCGCGGATCGACAGCTGTTCATGCGACCAATATGGGTCACATGGCGCAGATGCTTCCTGGCCGTGGTATTTAATTAACGACGAACAAGGAGTAATTCAATGCCTCGCGTCAAACGTGGTGTAACGGCTCGCGCCCGCCACAAAAAAGTTCTCGCCCTTGCAAAAGGTTTCCGTGGCCGCCGCGGTAATGTCTTCCGCGTCGCCAAAGAAGCGGTAATGAAGGCCGGGCAATATGCCTACCGTGACCGCCGTACCAAAAAGCGTGTGTTCCGTCAGTTGTGGATTGCCCGTATTAATGCGGCTGCTCGTCAGTGCGGCATGACATACAGCCAATTCGCCAACGGTCTGAAGAAGGCTTGTATCGAGATTGACCGCAAGGTTCTCTCAGATATCGCCATCCATGACATGGCTGCTTTTGCAAGCATCGTGGAACAGGTCAAGGCCAAGCTGGCTGCTTGATTCTCGGCTGAGCGCGTAAGCGCCTGGCGCACGAACAAAGGGCTATTGCTTGAAAGAGCACTAGCCCTTTTTCCATTGAACCGCATACCCAAATAGTCCAAAAAAGTCCCTATGAACGAGTTGAATGCCATCGTCGAATCCGCCCAGGCCGCCTTTGCCCAGGCCGCCACACCGGCCGATCTGGAAAATGCCAAGGCCTTGTTCCTGGGCAAGTCCGGCAAGATCACCGAGATGATGAAGGGCATGGCCGCTCTCAGCGTCGACGAGAAGAAGGCACGCGGTGCCGCCATCAACCTGGCCAAGCAGGCGATTGAGGCCGCGCTGACCGCGCGCCGCCAGGGCCTGGCCGATGCCGAGCTGCAGATTCAACTCCAGGCCGAGGCGCTGGATGTGACGCTGCCGGGACGAACGCGCGGGCAGGGTGGTTTGCACCCCGTGTCGCTGACGCTGGAACGCATCGAGGCCATCTTTGGTTCCATGGGTTTCGATGTGGCCCAGGGCCCCGAGATCGAGTCCGACTGGTTCAACTTCACCGCGCTCAACACGCCCGAAGACCACCCAGCGCGCTCCATGCACGACACCTTCTATGTGGAGGGTGGCTCCGAGACCGCGCCCAATTTGCTGCGCACCCACACCAGCCCGATGCAGATCCGCTACGCCGTGCAGCACGTCAAGGCACACCGCGCTTTGGTGGGCGCCAGTGCCGATGGCTTGTATTGCGGCGACATGCCCGAGATTCGCGTCATTGCCCCGGGTCGCACCTACCGCGTCGACAGCGACGCCACCCATTCGCCCATGTTCCACCAGTGCGAAGGCCTGTGGGTGGGCGAGAACGTCAGCTTCAAGGACCTGAAGTTTGTGTTCACCGATTTCTGCCGCACCTTCTTCGAGAGCGACGATCTGGTGCTGCGCTTTCGCCCCAGCTTCTTCCCGTTTACCGAGCCCAGCGCCGAGATCGACATCCAGTTCCAAAGTGGGCCCTTGTCCGGTCGCTGGCTGGAGGTGGCCGGTTCCGGCCAGGTGCATCCCAATGTGATCCGCAACATGGGTCTTGACCCGGAGAAGTTCATCGGCTTTGCCTTTGGCATGGGCCCGGACCGGCTCACCATGCTGCGCTACGGCGTGAACGACCTGCGCCTTTTCTTTGATGGCGACGTGCGATTCCTTTCGCAATTCCAGTAACAACCCATCAAATACGCTCGAGCTGAACATGCAATTTTCTGAATCCTGGCTACGCACTTTCTGCAACCCCGCAATGGGCACGGCAGAGCTCGCTGAAACGCTGACCATGGCCGGTCTGGAGGTCGAAGAACTCCAAGCCGTGGCACCGCCCTTTACCCATATCGTGGTGGGCGAAATCAAGGAAGCCGAGCAGCATCCCAATGCCGACCGTCTGCGCGTCTGCAAGGTCGATGTCGGCCAGACTGAGCTGCTCAACATCGTCTGCGGCGCACCCAATGCGCGCGTCGGCATCCGCATTCCCTGCGCGCTCGTCGGTGCCGAGTTGCCGCCCGGTGAAGACGGCAAACCCTTCGTCATCAAGGTCGGCAAGCTGCGCGGCGTGGAAAGCCAGGGCATGTTGTGCTCGGCGCGCGAACTCAAACTCTCCGAAGACCATGGCGGCCTGCTGGAACTGGCCGCCGATGCGCCGCTGGGGCAGAACATCCGCGAGCATCTGAATCTGGATGACACGTTGTTCACCTTGAAGCTCACGCCCAATCTGGCGCATTGTCTGAGCGTCTATGGCGTGGCGCGCGAAGTGTCTGCGCTGACCGGATCGCCGCTCTTGCAGCCGCAGTTTGCCGCCGTGCCCGTG
>CAIQYP010000268.1 GCA_903876045.1 uncultured beta proteobacterium
GCAACTGGGGTGCCGCCAAACGCGCCGAAAGCGTCTGCAAAGCCCGCTGCAAAAGCTGCTGCCAAGCCCAAGCCTGAAGTTAAAAAGCCCGTGAAATCGGCAGTCAAGTCTTCCAAACCGGTGGCTAAGGCCGCAGAAAAACCCATGTCCAAGCCAGTTGTCAAGGCAGCCTCCAAGCCAGCCGCCGCCGCCAAGCCAGCCGCCGCCGCCAAGCAAACCGTCAAGACGGTTGCAAAATCCGTTCCCAAGCCCGTGGCAAAAACCACCAGCAAAGTAGCCAAGGCGCCTATGCCTGCTGCTTCACCCAAGCCTGTTGGTGCCAGCAAATCGGCTGCCAAATCAGCATCCTCAGAAAAAGTAGCCGTTCCAATGACCGTAGTTTCCAAGCCCGTTCCTGTGCCTGCGGCACCCGCTGCCGTGGCCCAGAAGACAGGGCGCCCGTCGTCCCGCCTGGCGCAATTGACTGTGCCATCCATGGCGCAAACCGTTGCATCCACGGCAGCCAAAGCCAGTTATAGCCAGTCGATACCTTCTCCGGTGATCGTCCCCGTCTTGCCTTCAAGCATCAAGAAGGACCCCAAACTTGCCAACAACTGGAAGACCAAGTCGCTGGCCGATCTTACGGATGCAGACTTGATGGCCATGCCGGATTCCGAGTACATGAACGATGTCCAGATGGCCGCGTTCCGTTTGAAGCTCACCATACTGAAGCAGGAAATTTTGAATAGCGCGGGTGAAACCACCGAACATCTGCGCGAAGACACCTCCGTTGTGCCGGATCCGGCTGATCGCGCCACGATTGAGGAAGAGCATGCCCTTGAGTTGCGCACGCGTGACCGTGAACGCAAATTGCTCAAGAAGATCGAGCAATCGATAGGCCGCATTGACTCAGGTGACTATGGCTATTGCGACGAAACCGGTGAGCCCATCGGCGTCGGTCGCTTGTTGGCCCGTCCTACGGCTACCTTGTCGCTTGAGGCACAGCAGCGACGCGAACTCAAACAAAAAATGTTTGGGGATTAATCATTGCCCTGCGTGTGAATATGGTCGCTTGAATTCAACTTGCTGTAGCCATGGTTACCAAAGACGATAAGCCCGGACTGCTAAGCAAGGTGGCCATGTTTGTCCGCAACCCGACCAAAGATTGGTCGGAGTTGGATCAGCCCATGGACAGCGATGCTGCGGGCTACGATAAGCAGGCCCTCAAAGCCATGATTGAGCGCAAGCGTCAAAATGACTTTGTCCGCAAACGCGAATTCGATCAGTTGCGCAAGTTGCGCAATCGTGACCCTGGTGCGCTGGCCAATATGGCCAGACCTTCGTTTTTCCAGACCAGCCTGCCGACTGATGTGGAAGGTCGCGCCGTCACGCTCAAGAAGATTGATGAGATAGAGGCGCAAATGTCGCGCCAGTGGTGGAAGAGCAAGGGCGAAGTAAGCACTGGTCCGCAATCGGTAACGCCGCATGGGGAGGTTCTGCAAAGCCCACCTGATCAGCAGAATTCTGAACCTGACGCGGGGAATTCGGCATTGTCGGCACCTTTTGCCAGCACGCAGCCCAACTCCCTTCACCATGACTTTGATGGCGATTTTGCAGATGAGTTTTTACCGACTCAGATGGCCTCGGATATGGCCTCTGTGCCAGGGGATGGTTCGATCCAGAACAGTGAGCGCAGCGGGGCAAATGCCACGTTTTCCACGTCACGGCTGTTCGCCATCGAAGTTGATGAGATGGCAACGGATCCAGAGCTTGAAGAAGCGGCGATCCGGTTTGCCAATAGCGACGACAGTGGCGCAGAAAATGGACTGCTGAACGCCCTGCGCGGACGTGATCTGGTACCCCAAGCTGCGCAATCGTGGGCGGCCGCGCTGTTGGATTTGTACCGGGCAACCAAAAATCAGCAAGCTTTTGATGTGGCTGTGGCCGAATTTGCGCAGTATTTCGATGGTCCCTGGCCGGTTTGGTACGCGCTCGACGACCCGGGTGCGGCCCGGCCTTCCCAACCTGCTGCGAAAACCGTAGCCCATCCCATTTGGAACTGTCCATCGACGCTGACAGCAGAAGCCATGGAGGCCCTGCGTGTGGCCATGGTCTCGAATTCCATGCCCTGGTACCTCGGCTGGAGCGACCTCAAAACGGTTGCGCCTAATGCCATGCCACTGCTCGAAGGCTTGTTCAGCAGTTTGTGTGAAGAGGCGGTCACACTCTGTTTTGTGGGCCAGGAATGTCTGGTAACGGCGATGCGCGCAATGACGCCATCGGGCAGCCGCAATGTCGAACCTGCCTGGTGGGGCGTGCGCCTAAACGTCTTGCGCGCCTTGGGCATGCAGGATGATTTTGAACGGGCTGCGCTCGACTACTGTGTGACCTACGAAACAGCGCCACCCGGTTGGGTCGCGCCGCGATGCAGTTTTCTGGAGTCAGATAGCCCTCTGCTGATTCCTGAAACAGCGTCTCCAACGGTTCCTGCAGGTATCGTAGGTGGGTTGGACGATCTGTCGCTGGTGCTACGCGGGGAAGTCGTTGGTGATGCGACTTTTGCGTTGGCCATTTTGGACGCTGCGCCGCAAACGGGCGCGCGCATGGAGATCGCGTGTGATGAATTGCTTCGTGTGGACTTTGCCGCTGCGGGCAGCATTCTCAATTGGGTGGCCATGCGCCAGGCCGAAGGTAAGCAGGTGCAATTTCTTAACCTGCACCGCTTGGTGGCTGCATTTTTCAACGTGATTGGTATCAACGAACACGCCAAGGTGGTTCCTCGCACGATCTGAACCCGCGGCGTATTTCTCTGCGGGGACGGTTCTTGCAATTCGGGGTCCCGCATCAAACTACGAGTCTCATGGAACAATTTCACGGAACCACCATCATCAGCGTGCGGCGTAAAACACCGGACGGTTATCAGGTTGCCATTGGCGGCGACGGACAGGTTACCCTGGGCAACATCGTCGTCAAAGGCACCGCGCGCAAGGTGCGCAAGCTCTACCACGGCAAGGTTTTGGCCGGATTTGCAGGTGCCACGGCAGATGCTTTTACTTTGTTTGAACGCTTTGAGGCCAAACTGGAACAGCACCAGGGCCATTTGGTTCGTGCTGCCATCGAACTCACCAAAGACTGGCGCACCGACCGCGTGCTGCGCCGTCTGGAGGCCATGCTGGCAGTGGCCGACAAGGAGGCCTCACTCATCATCACGGGCAATGGCGATGTGCTGGAGCCGGAAAACGGCATCGTCACTATTGGCTCTGGCGGTGCCTATGCGCAAGCGGCGGCCATTGGCCTGCTGAATCACACGGATCTGGATGCGGCAACCATCGTCAAGCGCTCGCTGGAAATTGCCGGCGAGCTCTGCATCTACACCAACATGAACCACACCATCGAAACCCTGGACTGATTCCATTTCTAAATCAAGCGAGTACTTTGTCGCCCGCCAAAAAACATGACACCACAGGAAATCGTTGCCGAGCTGGACAAGCACATCGTCGGCCAGGGCAAAGCCAAACGCGCGGTCGCCATTGCGCTGCGTAACCGCTGGCGCCGCCAGCAGGTTGAAGGCAGCTTGCGCGCGGAAATCACGCCAAAAAACATTCTCATGATTGGCCCCACCGGTGTGGGCAAGACCGAGATTGCCCGGCGCCTGGCGCGCCTGGCCGATGCACCTTTCATCAAGGTGGAAGCCACTAAATTCACCGAAGTCGGCTATGTGGGCAAGGACGTGGACTCCATCATTCGTGATCTGGCAGATATCGCTGTCAAGCAAACGCGTGAGGCTGAAAAGGTCAAAGTGCGCCAACGGGCGGAAGATGCCGCAGAAGAGCGCATCCTCGACATCCTGATCCCCATGCCGCGCAATGATTTCGGCTTTGCTTCCGGTGAAGCTGCTCCGGAAAGCACGGCGCGCCAGACTTTTCGCAAAAAATTGC
>CAIQYP010000269.1 GCA_903876045.1 uncultured beta proteobacterium
ATGGGTATAGGTGAAGCTGTAGTGGTTGCTGAGCATGGCAAACAGCACCGGCAGCGTGAAATAGGTGTTGTGCACGCTGCGCTGCTTGCCGATCTTGCCGTGTATCGGGTCAACCGTTTGCCCGGCCTTGATGCTGGCCACCATGGCGCGTTGACCGGGGATGATCCAGAAGAACACATTGGCGCTCATGCTGGTGGCAATCATGGCGCCCATCAGCAGAAAAGCCGCACGTCCGGCAAACCAGTGGCAGGCCAACCAGGCCGCAGCGCACACCAGCACCAACACCAGGGCTCCCACGATGGCGTCGCCATTTTTGCGCTGCGCCAAGGTGCGGCAGATCAAGTCATAGGCCAACCAGAACACGACTAGAAAACCCAGTGCAGCGCCAACCGCAGCCATGGGCGACCAGTCCATCACCGATTTGTCAATCAGATAGGTGCCCGCACTCCAGAGGTAAGAAATCGTGAACAGCGCGAAGCCGGTAAGCCAGGTGCTGTAGCTCTCCCAGTAAAACCAGTGCAGGTGATCGGGCAGTTTCGGGGGCGACGACGCGAACTTGACCGGGTGGTAGAAACCACCGCCATGCACCGCCCACAACTCGCCGCTGACGCCCTGGCGCTTCAGGTCGTCGTCCTCCGGGGGCGTCAGGCTGCTGTCCAGAAAGACAAAATAGAACGAAGACCCCACCCAGGCGATGGCGGTGATCACATGCACCCACCGCAACAGCAGGTTGGCCCAATCCAGTAAATAGCTTTCCATTGTGCGAGGTCTCCTGCTGAAAATTGTATACAGTTTTACAGACTATTCCGTTTTCTGCAAGAGCAAGAGTTGGGCGGCCACGGCAATCGCAATGGCTTCGGGTCGTTTGTCGGCGATGCCGGGGATGCCGATGGGGCATGTCACGTGGTCAAGTTCAGCGTCCGAAAAGCCCCGCGCCGTAAGCCGTGATCGGAACGACGCCCACTTGGTTTTGCTGCCGATCAGGCCGATGTAAGGCAGATCGCCCCGTTCGCGTTGGCGCGTCAGGCAGGCCGCAACAATGTCCAGGTCTTCGGCATGGCTAAAGCTCATGATGAGCACCTTGCTTGCGCTCGCCAAAGTGGGCACGGCGGCTTGCACCGGGTCGCTGTGTTCGCACTGCACGCGGTCTGACAAACCGACCGGAAAAATTTCGTCGCGACTGTCGATCCAGGTGATGGCCAGCGGCAATGTCGAGAGCACATGCACCAGGGCGCGTCCCACATGACCGCCACCAAACAGTGCCAAGGGCTCATCACGAGCGAGCAGGCGTGCACGCAATGAAGGCACGTCTACTACCGACACCCGCTCGAATTGCAACTCCACTTCCCCGCCACAGCACTGGCCCAGATTGGGACCCAGTCGGTACACGATGCGCTGTGGTTGTGGTTGTGGCAAATGCTGATCCATAGCGGTTGCCAGCATCGTTCTGCCATGGGCAATGGCATCCCATTCCAGCCGACCACCGCCAATGGTTTCCAGCACCTCATCACCCCAGACGGCCATCCAGGCGCCGACCTCGCGCGGCACCGATCCTCGGGTGGCATGCACGGTAATCAGCACTGCCGCATGGGTGGCAAGACGGGTCAGCAGGTTCGAAATCGAGTTCACAAAAGGATACCTTTTATGTGCAGAGCATTGTTAAAAGCGGCAAAAGATGGTGCAAAGTATGCCCATTACAAATACTGCGAGACACAAATGAAAAAATTCAGCGCCACCGTTGGTCAAAGCAGGTTTGGGCACATAGGTTTTTCCCGTTTATGGTTCTGCATTGCCGCACTGATTGCCGGCTGCGCCACCCCGCCGCCGCCACCGGCCCCCAAGCCGCCGCCACCACCAGCACCAGCGCCAGCGCCGCCCGTTGTCGTGGCACCGCCTGTTGTGCAACCACCCAAGCCCTTACCGCCACTGGGCAAGGTCTCGAATGCACAGACACCCAAAGAGTACCGACGCGACGCTGCAGCCCATTTGTACGAAAAGAACGCCGGCCGCATTTACCCCGGCAAGATGCCAGCACTGCTGTATGCCGTGGGCGTGCTGCAGGTTGATGTCGATGGTCGCGGCAATGTGACGGATATCCGCTGGATGCGTGCGCCAACGCAAGCACCGGAAGTCATGGCCGACATCGAGCGCTCGGTGCGCAGTGCAGCACCCTTCCCTGCGCCGGTGAAGATGGGCCGCGTGACTTATACCGATACCTGGTTGTGGCACAAGAGTGGTCGCTTTCAGTTGGATACTTTGACCGAAGGGCAGATGTAATTTTTGGCTGGCTTCTGTACTCCGGGGAAGCTTTGGTACTCCGGGAATAGCGTGGTGAATGGTTCCGTTCGTGTCCCCCGCCCGCTTGAGCGGGCTCCTCCTTTACCTCACTGCACCATTCACCACGCTGTTCCCGGCGGTCAGCACTGTTCGCAGTTCACTTCGCTATTCCCGGCGGTCAGCGCTTTTGCTTGGTGAAGTCAAGACCCACGGTATGTGGAATAGCTCCAGGGGCTGACTAACAGGGGCACGTGGTAGTGCTGGTCGGTATGGGCTACACCGAAATCCAGACTGACCTGATTCAAGAAGTTGGGTTCGGGCAGTGATACACCACAGCCCCGGAAATAACCGGCCACATCAAACACCAGCCG
>CAIQYP010000270.1 GCA_903876045.1 uncultured beta proteobacterium
GGTGCTTGGCGAAATGCTGGCGATTTCGGCCGTCGTCATGGTCATGCTTTTTGTATTTGCCCACATGGGTAGACCCGATAGGCTCTGGCACATGTTTCCGTTCATCGGCATCTTCAACCTACCGGGTTCTATGCTGGCTTGGGATGTGCTGGTGCTTAACGGCTACTTAATGCTCAACTTTGCTTGCGGCTTCTACTACCTCTTCGCCAAATATACCGGCACTGAAGTGAATAAGAAAATCTTCATGCCACTGATCTATATATCCATCGTCTGGGCACTTAGCATCCACACCGTAACGGCCTACCTGATCGCAACGCAGCCAGCACGGCCCATGTGGCACCACAGCATGATGCCGATCCGTTTCATCGTGACAGCATTTGCCGCTGGCCCCTGCCTGATCATTCTGATCTTCCAAATCATTCGTAGTAACACCAAATTCTGGATTGAAGACGCTTCGATCAACCTGTTGTCGGTCATTGTCACCTGGTGCCTGGGCCTCGCGCTCTTTTTGTCTCTGTCGGAAGTAGTGGTCGAATTGTATGCACGTACCGAACATGCCAGTGGCCTGTATTACCTGATGTTTGGCCTGCACGGTTTGACCAAACTGGTGCCCTGGTTCTGGGGTTCGTTGACTGCCATGGTGCTTGCATTTGTGATGTTCTTGACACCTAGCATTCGCACGAATCAAAGACTGCTGGCTATTGCCTGCGTACTGGCGTTTGGAGGCATATGGGTCGAAAAGGGCATGGGACTCATCGTCCCCGGTTTCATCCCCAGTCCAATCGGTGAAGTGACCGAGTATTTCCCGACTCTGATTGAGGTCATGATGACCATTGGTCTGTGGGCAATGGGATTTTTCTTGCTGACCATTTTGCTCAAGGGCGCCATCGGCATCATGCTAGGCGACATCAAGTACCGTGCTGATGAGGTTGAGAATGCGACTGACATGAGAACCGGCGGCAACGCGGAAATCATCGAAGCAATGTGAGGTGCACAACATGAAAATACTTACATTCAGTGCAATGTTGCTTGCAGCGTTTTTCGGAATTTTCCAATCAACTCACTCGCAGCAACCGGCCCCTGCGGTTACTCCTGCACCTGCGCAACCGGTCGACGTCACCTGCTTTGAAAGCCGAAAGGGCGCATCTGAGGTCGTTAAGCGTGAACTCAGCGTCGGTGTGCCCAACGTAAAGTGTTCACCAAAGACCGGTGCAGTACTGTGGTGGAGCGATCCGTTTGACGGCACTGTTCCCATGGGGGACATGCCGCAGATGGATCGAATCCCCTCTGGCAAAGCGGTGGTTAAACCACGCTCGGAAAAACTCGCCTTGCTACCGTCGTGCGGCATAGCGTGCCACAACGGTGTGGGGCCAAAATTCATTCCCCCCACGCTGCCAACAAGCAAGAAGCCAACACCGATTCCAACCATGGCGGCCATGGTTCCCGATCTTCAGAACTTGCAGCACGGTCGTGAACGCATCTGGTGCTTGGATTGCCATCACACCACGCAGCGCAATAAACTGGTGGACAACTTTGGCGACCCGATTAGCATTGACCAGCCACAGTTGCTGTGCGGCAAGTGCCATGGCGACAGACTGCGCGATTGGCGTGATGGCATTCACGGTAAGCGCATCGGCGAATGGGCCAGCGCGGGCAAGAAGCGCTGGTTTACTTGCACCGAATGCCATAATCCGCACAATGTGCAGGACGGAGCCCGCAACCGGGGCTTTGTCCAGCTTGCACCCGAGTCGCCACCGCAGATTCCCAAAGGTATGAAAGATGCCAGTTGGGAGAAGACCCCTGGAGTTCCACACTGATGGCTAATTCGACTGAAGACACTGACGAGGTGCCTGTGAGCGGCCCAGAGCGTGGCGACCCTACTTGGGTTGCTCCCGCGCTGACTTCCGCTGATGTAACGCGCACTGTTGGCAAGACCAGCGTCTTCTTTGGCCCACCGCTTGCTATTCTGGCGCAGGGGCAAAAGAACACCATGCTGATAAGCGGCAAGCTCAACCGCACCGCCGAGCGGTACATGGAAATACTCAAACAGCACGTCGTCGAACTCACCGATCCAGAGCGTTTGTGCCTGGCCCACATCTGCCATATCGGCTTCATGTCGCCGCTGGAAATTAGTGAACTGGCCTACGAGGTCGACATGACTACTTTCGAATGCGACGGACTGGATAAGGCGACGCTTGCTGCGAAGCTCGAAGCGGCTAGTTTTGCCGATCTGGTGGCTATTGTGGAATCACTTGGATTTTGATATGACAAATCACGTGCAATGGGACCCACTCTACAGCGTGGGCAATGAAGACGTGGATAACCAGAACAAGGCGATCCTGGCGCAATGCAACGCGCTGGGCGACATTGCTGGCAAGCCTGGACTGGAGGCACAGCAACTGTATCGTGCCGCCTTTGAAGAACTGCTGACTAGCGTGCGCGAGAACTTCGCTACCGAAGAAACGTTGCTCTCATCTGCCGCCCACTTGGAACTGGATGAACTGCGCGATGCCCGTGACGAGTTTGAAACCCTCACCGCCGACATAGTCACGACCGACAACTTTGAGATGTCCGAGATTCAGCGCTTTATGACCCTTTGGTGGATTGGGCACCTTATCGATTCGACCAAAAGATATCACGCACTAGTTGAGAAGTAACGCCTAGCGGCTGCGGTCTTTCATGGCGCGCTCAACCTCTCGCTTGCCTTCCCTGTCCTTGATGGTGTCGCGCTTGTCGTGTTCTGCCTTGCCCTTGGCCAGTGCAATTTCACATTTAATCTTGCCGGCCTTCCAGTGCAGATTGATAGGCACCAGGGTATAGCCCTTTTGCTCTACTTTACCGACGAGCCTCTTGATCTGCTCCTTGTGCAGCAGCAGCTTTTTTGTGCGCACCTTGTCAGGGCTAATGTGCGTGGACGCGGTGTTTAAAGGGTGTATCTGCAGGCCAATGATGAAGAGTTCGCCATTGCGAATCACGACATAGCCGTCGGTGAGTTGCACCTTGCCCTCACGCAGGGATTTGACTTCCCACCCCTCCAGAACAATGCCAGCCTCCAGGCGTTCTTCAAAGAAGTAGTTGAACGCGGCCTTTTTATTGTCGGCAATGCGGGTAGCGGTTTCGGGTTTTTTGGCCATGGAGCTGAAATGGGGACGATGATTCGAAAAGAAAGTCGTGCCTGATTAAATGCACTGTCACGGCTTGTCTACAATCCCGCGCATACCCCCATTCTATGAAAACCGTTCACAAGTCCGTTCTTATCTGGTACAGCCCGCAGGAAATGTATGCGCTAGTCATTGACGTCTGCCAATATCCGCAGTTTTTGCCTTGGTGTGACCGCGGTAGCGTCCTGGAACAATATGAGGGCGGCATGCTGGCCGAAATCGGCATTTCCTTTAGCGGCGTAAAGCAATCATTCCAGACGCGCAATGTCCATGTGGAGGGCACCCGGGTCGAGCTCAAGTTGGAGAAAGGGCCTTTCTCCAACCTGGAAGGCGAATGGAATTTCACGCCCATTGGCGATGGCAGCCAACGCGCCTGTCGCGTCGAACTCACGCTTAACTACGGTTTTGACAATGGCACCTTGAGCAAGCTGGTCGGCCCAGTGTTTGACAAAATTGCATCCAGCATGGTCGAGGCTTTCGTCAAACGCGCACAGCAAGTTTACGGTGAGTGAAGCCTCATTACGTGTGAGCGTCTGCTTTAGCCGCAGCGCGCGCGAAGTCAAGGAGGTGTCTTTACAGCTTCCATCGGGCAGTCGCCTATTCGAAGCTCTGCGCGAAAGTGCTCTGTTGGTGGGGCTGCCAGATGCAGAAATCGATACCTTGCAAACCGGCGTGTGGGGCCGCAAAACCCCTCCTGATCAGGTGCTGCGCGACGGAGACCGGGTCGAAATATACCGAGCGCTGAAGGTCGACCCCAAAGTGGCCCGACGCGAACGATTCAGTCAGCAAGGCGCTCGGGGGACCGGGCTTTTTTCCAAACGCCGG
The DNA here is from genome assembly GCA_903876045.1 of uncultured beta proteobacterium. Classification (GTDB taxonomy): domain Bacteria; phylum Pseudomonadota; class Gammaproteobacteria; order Burkholderiales; family Burkholderiaceae_C; genus Allorhodoferax. The sequence continues at coordinate 3,987 of CAIQYP010000270.1, forward strand.
GCGGGCGCCAAATCAGGTTACTAGCCGCAGGCTCAGCCTGCTTTTATTTGCAGTCGCTGTCGATCACGCCCTGTATTTGTTTGAGTTCGACGGCGCGCGCTGTGTCATCCAGAATTTCGCGTTCTCCTGATGCGTTCGTGCGCGAAATGCGTACACCCGACTCGAAATTCATTTTGGCTTGTTTGGCTCTGGTGCAGTTTTCGGTTTTTGCCTTAGACACGCGATCTTCTTCAGCCTTGCGCTTTGCTGCGTCTGCCTCAGCAGCCTGTTTCTTCTTGGCTTCAACTTCTTTGTCCAGTGCGCTCGGTGCAGAAGCATTGCGCGCAATTTGGGTCGCAGCCGTTGGTGCAGTTGCGTCTCCATCGGATCCGCCCTTTAAAGCGGGCGCTACCGGTTTTGCAACAGGTTTTGGTCGGCTGATGATGTCTTTCTCCAATACATCAGGCGAAGGAGCAAGATCACTAAAAACTTTGCGTCCATCCTTATCCAGCCACTGCCATTGGGCAATAGCCGCACCACTCGCACTAAACAGAGCCAGAAAAAGCAGGGTGAAATGTATTTTCATGCGCGCAGTGTAGCCGCCACGGCACAATCTTGTCATCGTCCGCGCGGGTACAATTTGCCTTTTGGAGCTTAGACATGCGCCTTCTCGGAAAAGCGCTGACCTTCGACGATGTGTTGTTGGTTCCAGCGTTCTCCCAAGTCCTCCCCAAGGACACTTCTCTCGCTACCCGCTTCTCCCGCAATATCGCCTTGAATCTGCCGCTGGTTTCTGCCGCGATGGATACCGTGACCGAGGCCAGACTGGCTATCGCGATTGCACAGGAGGGCGGTATCGGCATCGTGCACAAAAACCTGACCGTGGCAGAACAGGCCGCGCAGGTACTCAAGGTCAAGCGTTACGAGTCCGGCCTGCTGCGTGATCCGGTCGTGATTACACCGGAAACGACGGTTCGCCAAGTGATTGCCTTGTCGGCCCAACTCGGAGTGTCCGGTTTTCCGGTCTGCGAAGGCGGCAAGGTGGTCGGCATCGTGACCGGTCGCGACTTACGGTTTGAGACCCGCTACGACCAACCAGTGCGCGAAATCATGACACCGCGCGAGCGTCTGGTGACGGTACCCGATGGCACCACCCCGGAAGCAGCCAAGGCTTTGCTCAACAAGTACAAGCTGGAACGTCTTCTGGTGGTCAACGACGCCTTTGAACTCAAGGGTCTGATTACCGTCAAGGACATTACTAAGCAGCTGAATTTTCCCAATGCGGCGCGTGATGCCACCGGCCGTTTGCGCGTGGGCGCAGCGGTGGGGGTGGGCGAGGGCACTGAAGAGCGTGTCGAAGCCTTGGTGCGTGCCGGTGTGGACGCCATCGTAGTGGACACGGCGCACGGCCACAGCAAGGGCGTAATCGAGCGCGTGCGCTGGGTTAAGCAGAATTACCCGCAAATCGACGTAGTGGGCGGCAATATCGCCACCGGCGCGGCTGCGTTGGCTCTGGTGGAAGCCGGTGCAGATGCGGTCAAGGTCGGTATCGGCCCTGGCTCTATTTGCACTACCCGTATCGTGGCTGGCGTAGGCGTGCCTCAAATTACCGCCATCGACAACGTAGCCACTGCTTTGCGCGGCACGGGTGTGCCCTTGATTGCTGACGGCGGCGTGCGTTATAGCGGCGATATCTCCAAGGCAATTGCAGCCGGCGCCGGCACGGTGATGATGGGCGGCATGTTCGCGGGAACCGAAGAGGCACCTGGTGAAGTCATTCTGTACCAGGGACGCAGCTACAAGAGCTACCGGGGTATGGGCAGCATTGGCGCCATGCAGCAAGGCAGCGCGGACCGTTACTTCCAGGAATCCAGCACCGGCAACCCGAATGCCGACAAGCTGGTACCCGAGGGCATTGAAGGCCGCGTTCCTTACAAAGGTTCCATGGTTGCCATCGTGTACCAGATGGCTGGTGGCTTGCGTGCCAGCATGGGTTACTGTGGCTGCGCCACTATTGCCGATATGCAGGACCAGGCCGAGTTCGTGGAGATCACCACCGCAGGCATTCGCGAAAGCCATGTACACGACGTACAGATCACCAAAGAAGCCCCCAACTATCGCGCTGAATGAACCTGCCTGCTATGCACCAAAAAATTCTGATTCTTGATTTCGGTTCGCAGGTTACGCAGCTGATTGCCCGCCGGATTCGCGAAGCCCATGTGTTTTGCGAGGTGCATCCTTGTGATGTGACGGACGAGTGGATACGCGCCTATGCCCGTGACGGCTCGCTCAAAGGCATCATCCTGTCAGGCAGCCACGCCAGTACCTACGAAGAGCCCGATTTGCGTGCACCCAAAGCGGTGTTCGAGTTGGGCATTCCGGTGCTGGGCATTTGCTACGGCATGTTTGCCATGGCCGTGCAACTGGGCGGCATGGTGGCTCCAAGCCACAAGCGCGAATTCGGCCACGCTGACGTGCAGGCGCACGGTCACACCCGGCTACTGGATGGCATTCAGGACTACGTGTCTGAAGGACAATCCATGCTGCAAGTGTGGATGAGTCACGGCGACAAAGTTACCGAATTGCCACATGGGTTCACCCTGATGGCCAGCACCGAAAGCTGTCCGATTGCCGGCATGGCCGACGAGACGCGAAACTTCTACGGCGTGCAGTTCCACCCGGAAGTGACCCACACCAAGCGCGGCGCGGCCATTTTGGAGCGATTTGTGCTGGACATCTGCAACACCCGCCCGGACTGGATCATGGGCGACTACATTGCTGAGGCGGTCGCCAAGATTCGCGCCCAGGTCGGCACCGATGAAGTTATTCTGGGTCTGTCCGGCGGCGTTGATTCGTCAGTGGCAGCGGCCCTGATCCACCGCGCCATTGGCGACCAGTTGACTTGCGTGTTTGTCGACCATGGTCTGTTGCGCCTGAACGAAGGCGATATGGTGATGGACATGTTTGTCGGTAAATTGCACGCCAAGGTGGTTCGGGTGGATGCCGAAGCGCAATTCCTCGGCCATCTGGCCGGTGTGAGTGAACCGGAAGCCAAACGCAAGATCATCGGCCGCGAATTTGTCGAGGTGTTCAAGGCCGAGGCGGCCAAACTGCGCAGCGATCAGTCGCGCCATGTCGAGTGGCTGGCCCAAGGCACGATCTACCCGGACGTGATCGAATCGGGCGGCGGCAAGGGCAAGAAAGCCGTCACCATCAAGAGTCACCACAACGTGGGCGGTCTGCCCGAGCAACTCGGCTTAAAACTGCTGGAGCCTCTGCGCGAATTGTTCAAGGACGAAGTACGCGAGCTGGGCGTGGCGCTGGGCCTGCCTTTCCATATGGTCTATCGCCATCCGTTTCCCGGTCCCGGCCTTGGCGTGCGGATTCTGGGCGAAGTCAAAAAGGAATACGCCGACCTGCTGCGCCGGGCCGATGCCATCTTCATGGAAGAGCTGCGCCACTTCAAGGATGCGGCCACGGGCAAATCCTGGTACGACCTCACCAGCCAGGCATTCACCGTGTTTCTGCCGGTAAAAA
>CAIQYP010000271.1 GCA_903876045.1 uncultured beta proteobacterium
GAAAACCCTGATAAACGGTCTTCGACCCAAGCTCCAAACATCCAGGAAGGTCGCATAATATTCATGACCACCGACCCAAACCTGCAACTGAGTTCGGGACATCGCCCTCACCTTCAACAGTAGGGAGAAAATGATGCTCTATGGCAGCTGCCTCTGTGGAGGTGTTAAATACGAAATTTCCGGCGAGTTAAACCCTCGCACAACTCCTTAGAGCCACGTTAACCGTTAAAAAGGCGCCCAATGTTCACATATGTCTGCCTGGGAACCAACGATCTGAAGCGGGCTGTTCGTTTCTACGATGCAACGCTCAACGCCTTGGGCCTGACGCGTTGCGACACATCCGACGAATCAGAATGGGAAGGCTGGGTTGGCTGGGGCACGTATAAGGAGCATGGTCAAAAGGAAATCGCACTTTGGCTATGTCAGCCCTTTGATGGCCAGCCTGCAACGGTTGGAAATGGAACGATGGTTGCCTTGCAAGCATCCACTTGGCAGCAAGTCCAGGCGTTCCACGCTGCAGCCTTGTCCCATGGGGGTAAATCGGAGGGCGAGCCAAACCTACGTCCACAATACAACGCAGACTTTTATGCGGCCTACGTTCGCGACCCGGACGGGAACAAATTAGCAGTTGTCTGTCGAGGCTTGACGGAACCGCAATCGCCCTCATGAGCGCAGCCTTCCCTCAGGCGGTCTGTGCTGCTAACGTTGACGGCAGCGTTCAGTAATTTCTATCGCGAGGTCCCATGACTGAATTGAAAAATCCAATCGCCGTAATCGCAGCCGAAGTACCCCTGAGAAACAAGCCATCCAACTATCCCGAGCCGTTCGCCGCACGGATGTCGGGTCGTGCGAAGAGCCAGCTTGGCGAAGTCTTCGGACTCGCAAATTTTGGCGTAAACCTCACACGTTTGGCGCCGAATTCGGTTTCAGCTTTGCGCCACGCGCACACCAAGCAGGACGAGTTCGTCTACATACTTCAAGGGCACCCCACGCTGCACACTGACGAAGGATGCAGCACGCTCGGCCCCGGCATGTGCGCAGGCTTCAAGGCGGGCACGGGCAACGGTCATCGGCTGATCAATGAAACCTCTGAAGAGGTCGTGTACCTGGAAGTCGGCGACAGATCCCCAGGGGACGAAGGCAGTTACCCTGACGATGATCTCAAGGCTCTGCTTGTAGATGGCCAATGGAAATTCACCCACAAAGACGGAACCCCCTATGCGTAGGGCAGCCAACCAAACTTCATCAAGGTAAAACATGAATCCCACACTGATTGCCCTCACTGGCTTCGTCGCTTGGTCATTGTTCCTTTTGGTTCTCATGGAGGTCATTCGCTCAAAGCTCGTCCTCACCAAGGCGGTTGCGGCCAATGGGTTTAACCCGGAGAACTCAAACCTTTCCCCATTTATGCAGCGCTTGGCGCGGGCTCACGCAAACTGCATCGAAGGCTTGCCAATTTTCGGCGGTCTCATGCTGATTGCTTTAGTCGCAGGTAGAGCCTCCATCACCGATCCGCTGGCGACCATCTTTCTCTTCGCACGCATATTGCAGTCAGTGATTCACCTGAGTTCACTGTCTGCGTTGGCGGTAACATTTCGGTTTTCAGCGTTTGCCGTGCAATTGACCATTGGCGCGTACTGGGCTATTCGCCTGCTTTGCATCTGAGCTTCCCCACTGACTCTGCAAGAAAGGATCGCTATGACAACCTCACTCACCAGATCAAAGGACAAACCCTGGAAGCTGAAAACTGCGCCCGGCACGTCCGAGTTCACCATGCACGCCGACGAAAAGGAAGGGAAGCAAATTCTTGTCTGCACCGTGGGCAGCACGGTTCTGCACTACGACGCCAGATGCATTGATGACTTGCAAGCCATGCTTAGACAAGCAGGCGATTGGGTCGAACTCGGCGGCGCCGATGAGCAGAAGCCAGCCAAGGACGGCACCGTGGAAAGCTGGGGCCGCTCCGAGGCCAATCCGGTGGGCGGGTGGTATGGCCTGAAGAAGGGGCTGCGCGGACGCTTTGGCGTCTACATCCCGCCGTTGATGGAAGAGCTCGGGCTTTGCGAGCTTGAGCACAATGCAAAGAACAACCGCATGCGGGCCAAGTGATCGCTGCGGCGGCAGAAACCAATTCGCTTTTAACCAGAGGAACTGAGCCGTGAGAATTACCGTCGAGACCCTCGTCAAAGCGCCCGTCGCCAAAGTGTGGAGCGCCTACACAACGCCTTCCGACATCAAGCAGTGGAACGCCGCATCCGATGATTGGCACACCACCAGTTCCGCAGTTGATTTGCGTGAGGGTGGGACGTTTACGTCGCGCATGGAAGCCAAAGATGGCAGCTTCGGTTTTGATTTTGCAGGCACCTACACCAAGATCGTGCCGCATGCATTGATCGAATATTCGTTCGGCGACCGCGTGGCCATGGTCGAGTTTGTGCCCGGCGCAACGGGTGTCACTGTGCGCGTCACCTTCGATGCGGAAACCGAACATTCAGTGGAGCAGCAGCGCCAAGGGTGGCAAGCCATTTTGAATAATTTTGCCAAGCACGTGGAAGCGCAACGGTAGTTCTTTGCCTCTATCAAGAAATAACATGAACGTCACCGTCAGAGAAGCCCGCCAAAGCGACATTCCAGCCATCGCAGACCTGTTTGATCAGTACCGACAGTTTTACGAACAGCCGCCCAATCTTTCATTGGCTCACGCGTTTATTTATGAGCGCTTTGCCAAACAGGAGTCGGTCATCCTCGTGGCAGAGCGCGACGGAATGGACCTGGTGGGTTTTTGCCAGCTCTACCCCACGTATTGCTCGGTTGAGGCCAAGCCGATCTACGTCCTCTACGATTTGTTTGTGCTTGCATCGGCACGCCAGAGCGGCGCAGGAAGACTGCTTCTCAAGGCTACTGAGACCAGGGCGGCGGCGGATGGCAAGGCCCGCATGGACCTGACCACTGCAAAAACTAACAAGGCTGCGCAGTCACTTTATGAATCGTTGGGGTGGGTCCGTGACGAAGTCTTCTATTCGTACAGCATTGGGGTGGCTTCATGAAACTTGTTGGTATGCTGGATTCGCCCTACGTTCGTCGTGTGGCCATTTCCTTTCAATTGCTGGGGTTGCGATTTGAGCACCAGTCGTTGTCGGTGTTTCGCGCCTTCACCGAGTTCCAGCAGATCAACCCGGTGGTGAAGGCCCCCACGCTGGTTTGTGATGACGGCACGGTGCTGATGGATTCCACGCTGATCCTGCAATACGCCGAGGCTCTTGCCCGTCCACGCACGCTTATGCCGTCTGACCGCACAGAACTTCTGCACGATCTGCGCTTGACTGGCTTGGCGTTGGCGGCCATGGAGAAGAGCGTGCAGATTGTTTACGAGCGCGGATTGCGACCGCCCGAGAAAATGCATGAGCCGTGGGTGACGCGCGTTACGGGTCAACTGCTGTCGGCGTATGGCGAGTTGCAGTCCGAGTTCGGCCGCAGGCCCATTGAACCAACTGAGTCGACGATGCGCCAGGCGGGAATTACCGTAGCAGTCGCCTGGCACTTTACGCAGCAAATGATTCCTGAACTGGTGCCGTCTGGAAGTCTTCCTCTTCTGGCTGGCTTCTCTGCCGCAGCAGAAACTTTGCCAGTGTTCAGGGCCGCACCGCATGGCGAGGGTGTCTACCATGGCAGCGTTGCGCGCGGTACCTGAATTTGGTACCATTGCCGAATGAGGCAAAAGCACCAGCGAATTGTTGAATTGATATTTTCGCGGCCGACCAGCGGTAATGTTCAGTGGCGCGATGTTGAGGGTCTTTTCATTGAGCTTGGTGCGGAAATTGAAGAGCGGGCAGGTAGTCGGGTTTCCGTCTTTTTGTTTGATGAAGTGCGGGTCTTTCATCGCCCACATCCATCACCCAATACGGACAAGGGCGCGCTGGCATCTATCCGCAAATGGCTGGAGCAACACGGAGTCGAACCATGAACGTAATGACTGTTAACGACTATCACGCAACGATTGAATTCGACCCTGATCTAGATATGTTCAGGGGAGAAATTCTTGGCCTTAACGGTGGCGCAGATTTCTATGGAAAAAATCCGACAGAACTGCGCGCTGAATTTAGGCGCTCACTAAAGGTATTTTTGGAGGTGTGCGCCGAGAAGGGCATTGAACCCCGGCGCCATTTTTCGGGGAAATTTAACTTGCGAATTTCACCGCAGTTGCACGAAAAGCTCGCCATTGCGGCGCAAGCAAGAGGCAAAAGCATCAATGCCCTGGCGCAAGAGGCTTTGCAGGAAAGCTTTGCGTGAAGTGGGAATATATTAGCGGCCCGCTTCATTGGGCGTCTCTGCCCGCTGATGAGCCGCGGCGGTTAACGCAGGTTCGACCGAATCAATGCGGCCAACCCCACCGCCGATACCGCCACCAGCACCGCCGGAAATGCCACGCCCGGCGACCAGTCGATCAGCGCGCCGGAAATTCCTGAGGCCACCAGTCCGCCTAGCGTGTAGGTCAACACCAACACAGCGGTGCTGTTGACCAGGGTGATACCTTTCTCGCGCGAGCCGATATCGGTCATGGCCATCATGTAGAGCACGCCTCCGGCACCGCCCCAAAAGAACACCACGGGCCAAGCGAGCCAGGGCGTCTGCGCTACGAAGGGCAGAGTCAGGGTGGCGATCAGCATCACCGCGGCGGACCAGACCATCAGCGTGCGCCGTCCCTGTATCTGGTCGGCAAAACGGTCGGCAATCAGTCCGGCAGGAATCATGAGGAGTACGCCGCCCAGACCGCTGATGGAAACCATGACAGCGGCGGCAGATACTGAAAGCCCCAGGGCCAGACCGTATAGCGGCAGGATGGAGGTGACGCCGGTCTCAAAAAAGCCACCGACAAAACCGGCCAGCATGATGATGGGGTGGGCCAGCAACGCAGACACAAGGCCATGCAGCCCGACGCGTGCGGTACCGGCGTCGCGTGCTGCAGGCACTTTGGGGATCAGAGTCGTCCAGGCCAGACCGATCACATTCAGTGTGTTCACTACCCACAACGTGATTTGGCTGTGGGTGCCCAGCCAGACCAGCAAGGCCGGGCCGATGATGAAGGTGGTGCTGATCATGGTCTGGAAAATACCCACATAGCGGCCGCGCTGTTCAGTTGGGCAGAACTCGGCAATCAGCGCCTCGGACAGCACCCAGCGCAGCGACATGGCAATGCCGGAGATAAGGTTCAGCGCGAACCAGAGCGGCAATTGATCGGTCAGCGAAAACAGCAGAGCGCACAGCATCAGCACCACCGAAGCCAGCCATAGGCATTGTCTTCGGCCGATGCGATTGGCAACACTGGAGGCAAACGGTGTCATCAGAAAAATGCCCAACCATCCGGTGGCCACAAACAACCCGGCCAGGGTGCTGCTGATGTCGGCGCCCTTGAGCCTGAGGAGCAGCAACGGCGACAGGATGAAGTAGCCCACCAGCGAAAAAAAGGTGGAGCCAAAAATGGCCATAAGGCCAAGCCTGGCGCCAGCAGGTGCTGTGCTTGTCATGCCTGGCGGGCGGCCAGAATGGCTGCTGCTACCTCGGCAAAGCCTGCGCCACGCTCGCCGCGCGTGACATAGCGCGGCCGGTGCGACAGTGTGTCGGCCACTTTGCGGATATTGGCTACGCCTACGCTGTGCGGCATTTGCGCAAACATCGCCTGGTCGTTGCCCGAGTCGCCCACAAACACCCAGCGCTCGCGTTCTAGCGTCAAGTCGCGCCCCAGCAGTTCCTGCACGATCCAGCAGGCGCCATGCCATTTGTTGAAGTCGCCAAAGCAGCCGTGGATATGGATGCTGCTTACCGAGGTGTGCATGCCAGCGCGTTGCAGCAACTCCACTGCCTGCGCGACCGACTCGGGTGGAAGGTGGACGAACTCGTTGTAGTCAAACGAAATGTCGGTGTCGCGCCCACCCAGATCGGCGCTAAGGTGTAAGCCGGGCACCGCCGCCATCACGTCCCGGGCCACGGCCTGCATGCGCTCGGCGTTGACGCGGCGTGTCTCAGTATCCTGCTGGTGGCGCTTGCCAAAACCTTCGCCCTCTGGAACCCAGGCAACCGCGCCGTTTTCCGCCACCATGGCGTGCACCGGCCAGCGCTGGCCCGCGGCGCTACCGTTCAGAAACGGCAGGCACCAGCCAACGTGGCGGCCGGTGATCGGGATTACCTGCAACCCACTATTGCGCAAGTCAGTGAGCGCCCGCAGAGCGTCCGGCGTGATCGCGCCGTGTGTGGTCAGTGTGTCGTCGATGTCGGTGAACACACCCACCAGTCCTTGGCGGTCAGCCAGTGACCAGTCGCTCAGGGGCAGCATGTTCATTAGCCGGCCGACTGCAACGCCAAGCCCGCATGCTCGCGCAGCGGGTGGAAGTGAATCTTGGGAAAGCGCTCTTGCGCCAGTCGCACGTCATAGGGGCTGGTGCACAGGTAGGCCAGGGTATTGGCGGCGTCCTTGGCCATGCGCTGCGGGTAGGCGTTGATGAATTCCTGCAGCTCTTTGGGCGTATCGGCGGTGATCCAGCGCGCGCCGGTGTATTGGCTGCCTTCGAGACGGATGTCGGCGTCGTACTCGCCTTTAAGGCGGTGTTGCACCACTTCAAACTGCAGTTGCCCGACAGCGCCCAGCAGCATGTTGCCGCCCATCTCGGGTTTGAAAACCTGGATGGCGCCTTCTTCGCCCAACTGGGCCAGGCCCTGTTGCAGTTGCTTGGTGCGCAGCGGGTTTTTCAGAATCACCGTCATGAACATTTCGGGCGCGAAGAAGGGCAGGCCGGTGTACATCAGGTTCACCGAACCATCGGTGATGGTGTCGCCCAATTGCACGCCACCGTGGGTAGTAAAGCCGACGATGTCACCGGCATAGGCTTCTTCCACCGCCTCGCGGCGCTGGCTCATAAAGGTCACTACGCTGGTGGGGCGCAGTTCCTTGGCGGTGCGCATGACCTTGAGCTTCATGCCCGGCATGTACTTTCCCGAGGCCATGCGCACAAAGGCGATGCGGTCGCGGTGGTTGGCGTCCATATTCGCCTGCACCTTGAACACCACGCCGCTGAAGGCGTCGTCTTCCGGCTGCACTTCGCGTACCACGGGCTGGCGGTTCACCAGGGTGGTACTGGTGCGGCTTTGCGGGGCCGGGGCCAGGTCGACCAGTGCGTCCAGCACTTCCATCACACCAAAGTTGTTGACACCAGAGCCGAAGAACACCGGCGTCTGTTTGCCGGCCAGAAAGGCTTCATGGTCCCAGGTGGGGGAGGCGCCCACGGCCAGTTCCATGCTCTCGATGGCCGAGGTCCACTCGCTGCCGAAGCGCTTTTCCAGCGATGCGGCATCGTTCAGTGGCACGCAGTCAAAGTCTTGCGGGCGGCGCTCGCTGCCGGACTCAAAAACCGTCATGGCCTTGGTGCGCAAATTGATGATGCCGCCAAAGGCCTTGCCCTGGCCCACGGGCCAGGTCATGGGCACGCAGGGCATGCCCAGTTCGCGCTCGATTTCGTCCAGGATGTCCAGCGGCTCGCGCACCTCGCGGTCCATCTTGTTGACAAAGGTGATGATGGGCGTGTCGCGCTGGCGGCAAACTTCGATCAGGCGGCGCGTCTGTGCCTCCACACCGTTGGCCGCATCAATCACCATCAAGGCAGAGTCCACGGCGGTCAGCACGCGGTAGGTGTCTTCCGAGAAGTCCTTGTGGCCGGGCGTGTCGAGCAGGTTGATGACGTGGTCGCGGTAAACCATCTGCATCACGGACGAGGCAACCGAGATGCCCCGCTGCTTTTCAATCTCCATCCAGTCGGATGTGGCGTGGCGCGTGGCCTTGCGCGCTTTGACTGAACCCGCGATCTGGATCGCGCCGGAGAACAGCAGCAGTTTCTCGGTCAGCGTGGTTTTACCCGCGTCCGGGTGGGAAATGATGGCGAATGTACGGCGACGGCGGGTTTCATTGGCAAAAGACAAGGGGGGTTCCAGATCAAGGGTGAGTGCGAGCGATTTTACCGGTTGGGTGTTTGCATCCAGAATGGCGGTATTCCTGCCAGCGGCAGAAGACAAAAGGACCACCCTTTGAACCCTGATTTGATGACCCAACGCAGCGCCGGTGTGGTGCTGCATCCGACCAGTTTGCCCGGCCCCCATGGCAGCGGCGACTTCGGTCCCAACGCCTATTACTTTGTCGACTGGCTGCACACCGCCGGGCAAACGCTGTGGCAAACCCTGCCGCTCGGTCCCATAGGCTTGGCCAACTCGCCTTACATGGGGCGCTCGGCCATGGCGGGCAACCCCTTCTTGGTGGCTTTCGAGCCGCTGGTGGAGCGTGGATGGCTCTCGGCTGCCGCGCTGCAAAACAGCTTTGTCGCAGAGCACGTTCGTTTTGACGAGGTGTTGCCCTGGCGCATGGAGCGTCTGCGCGAGGCGTTTGCGGGCTTTCAGGATCGGGCTGATACGGCAACGCAAGAATCGTTTGCCGAATGGCAGCGTGACAACGCGTCATGGTTGCCAGACTATGCGTTGTTCATGACCCTGGACGCGACCTACGGCACCGATCTATGGACCGATTGGCCCAAGTCGCTGGCGGCGCGGGAGCCCAAAGCCTTGGCCCAAGCCCGCGGCACGCACGCTCGGGAAATTGCCTTCTGGTCTTTTGTGCAATGGCAGTTTGATGGGCAACTGCAAGCACTCAAGGCTTATGCCAACGAGCGGGGCGTGTATCTGGTGGGCGACCTGCCGATTTTCATTGCGCACCATTCCTGCGACTGCTGGGCCCGCCCGGACCTGTACCTGCTGGATGCCGAAGGCCAGCCCAGCGTGGTGGCCGGGGTGCCGCCGGATTACTTTGCCGTCGAGGGCCAGCGCTGGGGTAACCCGCTGTACGACTGGAAGGCCATGGCAGCCGATGGCTATCAGTGGTGGGTCGAGCGCATACGTCGCCAGTTGTATCTGGCCAACGTGATTCGTATCGACCATTTCCGGGGTTTTGAAGCCTGCTGGGAAATCCCGGTAACCGAGCCCACCGCCATCCATGGCCGCTGGGTCAAAGGCCCGGGCTTCGCCTTGTTTGAGGCGGTGGAGCGCGCGTTGGGCAAGTTGCCCATCATTGCCGAAGACCTGGGACTCATCACGCCCGAGGTCGATGCCTTGCGACTCGCCACCGGTTTCCCCGGCATGCGGGTGTTGCAATTCGCCTTCTCGGAAGACGCCAGCAGCAAACATTTGCCGCACAACTACGAGCCCAACACGGTGGTGTACTGCGGCACCCACGACAACGACATGGCCGTGGGCTGGTGGGTGTGCAGCAGTCCGCGCGAGCGCGCCTTTGCCGGGGAGTACCTGGGCACCAACGGTCACGAGGTCAACTGGGCCATGATCCGCGCCTGCTCGCTGTCGGTGGCGAATCACGCGCTTTGCCAGTTTCAGGACGTGCTGGGGCTGGATGGCTATCACCGCATGAATACGCCGGGGTCTATGGAATGCTGGACCTGGC
>CAIQYP010000272.1 GCA_903876045.1 uncultured beta proteobacterium
GGCAGTTTGGCGCGGCGAATGGCGCAGATCCAGTCAAAGATCTGCTGGGCACTGGGATTGAATTCGCCAGAAGCGTCCATTTTCTTTTCGAGATCGGCATAGCCCAGCACTGGCTTCCAGGCCTTGGGCAGGGCAAAGCGCACGCGCAAAATCAACGCCCGGTCTTTAAGGCCCACCGCCTGGTGACCAGCGTCGGTGCTAGCGTGCTTGAAGACCGAGTCGCGGTATCCGAAAGCACATTGGGCGGCATTGAGTGTGAACACATGGCCGGTCTGCAGATCCATGGCATCCAGCGAGTCAAAACGGTCTTGCAATTCGACTCCGTAGGCACCGACGTTCTGCACCGGTGAAGCACCCACCGTGCCGGGAATCAGGGCCATGTTTTCCAGCCCCGGATAGCCCTCGACCAGCGTCCAGGCGACAAAGTCATGCCAGTTTTCGCCAGCCCCCGCTTCCACAATAAAGTGGCGGCCTGTTTCACTCAACAGGCGCTTGCCGGGAATTTCGACCTTGAGCACCAATGGCTTGACGTCCCCGGTCAGCACGATATTGCTGCCGCCACCGAGCACAAACTTCGGCAAAGGCGCGAGCTGCGGGTCCGCCAGCACGGATTGCAGGTCTTGCTCACTAAAAATGCGCACCAAGGCATGGGCCTTGGCCACAATGTGGAAGGTATTGAAGGGCTGGAGTGGGACGTTTTTCTCGACTAACATGGCGGGATTGTCTCACCGCATTTTTAGAGTACTGCCATGCCATCTTTTGATACTGTTTGCGAACCCGATTTGACCGAAGTTAAGAACGGCGTGGATAACACCGCCAAGGAGATCGGCACCCGCTTTGACTTCAAGGGCACCTCTGCCAGCATTGAGCTGAAGGACAAAGAAATTACGCTGATTGGCGATGCCGATTTCCAGATCCAGCAAATTGAAGACGTGCTGCACAACAAGCTGACCAAACGCAATGTGGACGTGCGTTTTCTGGACAAGGGCGACGTGCAAAAAATCGGCGGCGACAAGGTCAAACTGGTGATCAAGGTGCGTAACGGCATTGAAACCGAAGTCTCCAAAAAAATCCAACGCCTGATCAAGGACAGCAAGATCAAGGTGCAGGCAGCCATTCAGGGCGATGCAGTGCGTGTCACCGGCGCCAAGCGCGATGACCTGCAGGCCGCCATGGCGTTGATCAAAAAGGACGTGCCTGACGTGCCTTTGAGCTTTAACAACTTCCGCGACTAAGCGCTAACCAGCACTGCCGATCGCCCGAGCCAGTTGAAAAAGCCGTGCGAAATGTTTAACCAGAAAGCCATATACCTGCTTGCACTGGTCCTGCTGTTGCAAATGCCACTCACATGGGCGCAGACGGTGGGGCTTGCGGGCATGCTGGGCGCCAAGGCGTTGTTGATTGTGGACGGGGCGCCGCCCAAATCTGTAGCAGCAGGTGAAACCTATAAGGGCGTCAAGGTAATTTCCACGCAGGGTGATGTGGCTGTGCTGGAGATTGGCAACAAGCAGCACAGCTTGCGTGTTGGCGATGCCCCTGCACAAGTTGGTGGTGGTATCAGCGAAGGTGCCGGTGGCTCCCGTGTGGTGTTAAGCGCGGGCAGCGGCGGGCACTTTGTCACCGTGGGGCAGATCAATGGTCAGGCGGTGCAATTTTTGGTGGATACCGGGGCCAGTGCCGTATCGCTGAGCGCTGAACAAGCTCAGCGCATGGGGCTCAATTATCAAAAGGGTCAGCTGATACAAATGAGCACTGCCAATGGAATGGTTCCAGCGTGGCGCATGAAGCTGGCATCGGTGCGTATTGGCGATGTGGTGGTCTACGACGTAGACTCGGTGATCTCCTCCGGTAGCATGCCTTTTGTGTTGCTGGGTAACAGTTTCTTGTCCCATTTCCAGATGAACCGCACCAACGACCAACTGGTTCTTGAAAAGCGCTACTGATCAACCGACACACGCCATGCACGTCAAGGACGAAAACGAATACGAAGACTTACTGGCCGAATGGTCGGATCTGGAGTCCGGCTTGGGCATCATCCTGAGCAACCCGGAGGCGACGCAGGAATTTGCCCACCGGGCCGTGCAATACGACCGCTGGATGCAAAGCCTCATGCAGCGCGACCCGGATGCCGGCCTGTATCTGCTGTTCCAGTTGGCCAGCAACTCGCCTGTGGGCTATAGCGCCTCTCACTCCCTGGTCTGCGCAGTCTTGTGCCACTTGACTGCCAAAATGCTGGAACTGTCAGCCAAGGAGCGCGACAGTCTAGTGCGTGCCGCCCTGACCATGAACGTGTCCATGACCGCGATGCAGGATGTATTGGCCAACCAAAGTGAAAAGCCCAACACAGTTCAGCAGGAGATGATCCGCTTGCACCCCTTGAAGGGTGCCATGCTGCTGGGCAACATGGGGGTGAGGGATGACGACTGGCTGGAGATCGTTGGCGGCCACCACGACAACAGTGTGGACGTGGGTGATTTCCGCAGCGTCCCTTCATCAGTCCGGCTGAGCCGAATTCTCAAGATGGTGGACCGTTACGCGGCCATGATAAGCCCGCGCTTGTCGCGTGCAGGCCGCAGTGCGACAGAGTCTGCCCGTGCCGTTATCGCCAATTCAGCCAAATCGGATGAGATCGGGCACGCCTTAATGCGGGTGGTGGGCCTATGCCCACCCGGCACCTACGTGCGCATGGACAGTGATGAACTTGGCGTGGTACTGCGCCGCAGCCTGAAGGCCAACATGCCCTATGTCGCCATTGTGGGTTCGGCCGAGGGTCAACTGCTGGCTGAGCCTTGGGTACACGCCACCGCAGAGGGGGCACCCAACATCCGCGCGGCATTACCAGCTTCGGGTGTGCGCGCGCAACTCAACCATTACCAAATTTTGCTGTTGGGCAACGACATCGCGTCACCCTTTTAGCTTGCAGGGCCGGTCAGGCCACAGCACCCGTCAGTGCGCCTTCTTCTTGCCCAGACGTGATTCAGTGCCCTTGAGCAAGCGATTGATATTCTCGTAATGGCGCCAGACCAGCAAGCCCGCCATGATGGCTGCGGCAAACGCCACACGGCCATCGGCGTACCAGGCAGAACCATCGCCAAGCAGGTAGAAGACCGGTGCCAACACGGCAGCCACCATGGAAGCCAGGGAGACATAGCGGGACACAAACACCACCACCCCAAACGACGCTCCCACCACCAGCCCAAGCAGGGGATTGATACCGACGATCACACCCAGCGCAGTGGCCACGCCCTTGCCGCCGATGAAGCGAAAGAACACCGGGTACAAATGCCCGGCAAATGCTGCCAGCCCCACCAGCGCCAACGTGCCCTCCTCCAAACCATAGGGCTTGCCAAACCACTTGACCAGCACCACCGGCAACCAACCCTTGAGGGCGTCCAGCAGCAGCGTCACAATAGCCGCCGCCTTGCTGCCCGAGCGCAGCACATTGGTGGCACCGGGATTTTTGCTGCCATAGGTACGCGGATCATTCAATCCCATGATGCGGCTGACGATCACCGCAAACGACAGTGAACCCATGGCATAGGCCGCCAGGATTGCCAGAAATGGATACACAACTGCAAACGAATTCAAACCAGTTCTCCTGTGATATGCGGCTTTTTTAAAGTGCGGCTTCTGAAATGTCGATTCTTATTCGGCCAGCGCGCACTGTACCTTTTTTGCGAACAGCAATTGCAAGCAGACCTGCGGATCCAGACCGACCAGATAACCACGCCGCCCACCGTTTATCAATATTCTAGGAAGGCCAAGGATAGTCTCTTCGATATACACCGGCATGGTTTTGCGCGTACCGAAGGGCGAAGTGCCACCCACCAAATAGCCGCTATGCCGGTTGGCCACGTCCGGTGCACAAGGCTCTACCGACTTGGCCACGATCTGGCGCGCCAGATTTTTGGTCGAGACCTTTCGGTTGCCATGCATCAGCACCACCAAAGGCTTGGCGTCCTGATCCTGCATGATCAGCGTTTTGACCACCATGAAAGGGTCGAAACCCAGAACTTCGGCACTGTGTTGCGCGCCGCCATGCTCCAGGTACTCGTAAGGATGCTCGGTAAACACCACCTTATTGGCCTTGAGCATCTGTGTGGCCGGGGTTTCGGAAACATGTTTTGCCATGTCAGTATTCTCGCCGCTAGCGCAATCTAGAATCCAGCTCCACATGCACAGAACCATATTTGACACGCCAGGTGTGAACACGCTGTTGCGTGCCTTTTCCATCCTCTTTCTCAAGCTCACTGGCTGGAAAATCGAAGGACATCTGCCGCCTGATGGCCAAAAAAGCGTGCTGATTGCCGCCCCCCACACCAGCAATTGGGACCTGCCTTACACCTTGATGGTGGCCTTTGTGCTGCGGCTCAACATCTATTGGATGGGCAAGGAGCAAATTTTTAAGCCCCCTTTTCGCGGCTTCATGATGTGGCTAGGCGGCATTCCGGTTAAACGCGAAAGCGCAAACAACCTGGTGGCAGCATCGGTGCAAGCCATCAAGGAAGCCAACGGTCCGCTGCAACTGGTGGTGCCGCCCGAGGGCACGCGCAGCAAGGTACGCTATTGGAAAAGCGGCTTTTATTACATTGCCACGGGAGCGGGCGTGCCCATTGTGCTGGCCTACATGGATTACGAGCGCAAGATAAGTGGCCTGGGCCCGGTGTTTCATCCCAGCGGCGACCTGGAGGCCGACTTGGCCCGCATCAAGGCTTTCTACGCGCCCTATAAGGGCAAGAACCCAGCGCAATCCGGCAGCAACTGAAACCTGTTGGCCCGCCGAGTAGCCGCGATGGCAATGCCGCACCTGATTTTTGTCTGAAATTCGGCCGACGAAGCGCATTAATGCGCGTAACATTCCCCGATTCAGTGCGTTTTCGCACTCGTCTGTTGTCCACTGCACCGGTGTAGTGCAACCAAAATAAATGCAGGAGTTAATTATGCAACACCGGCTCAGCCTGATTCAAAAATTCATGATTTTGGGAATCATCTCCCTCGTCATCGCGGCCATCCCGGCAGCGCTCTATTTCACAAACACCTTCAAGCAGCAAGAAAAAGCCACGCTCGAAAAGCGTGGCAGTGCACCACTGATC
Source organism: uncultured beta proteobacterium (assembly GCA_903876045.1). Taxonomy (GTDB): domain Bacteria; phylum Pseudomonadota; class Gammaproteobacteria; order Burkholderiales; family Burkholderiaceae_C; genus Allorhodoferax. The sequence continues at coordinate 5,094 of CAIQYP010000272.1, forward strand.
GCACTAAACAAGGTGATCCAGTTAAGCCAGACGCACCGCGGCATGTCGGCTGGCATGCTCAACGGCAACGAAACCCTGGCCGCACGTCGCCCGGCTCTCAAGGACAAGTTGGTTCAGGCGCTGGACGCCGCCGACATCCAATTCAAAGAAGCCGGGGTATCTGCAGCTCGCCTTGGGCATTGGCAAACCCTGCGTCAGTCCTGGAGCACGCTGGAACAGTCGGTAGCCAGCAAGCAAATCAAATCGGCTGAAAGCACCAAGTTGCACACCCAACTCATCGCCGGTGAGTTGCTACTCAGCGAAGAATTGCTGGATGACTTCGGTCTGAACCTGGACGCCGGTAGCAGCACCGCCTACCTGATTCGGGCCTCGTTGATCGATATGCCCTGGCTGGCAGAAAACCTGGGCGTCATGCGTGCCATCGGCAGCGGCTTTTTGACCCAGGCCGTCCTGCCTCCAGAAGGGCGCGCGACCTTGCAGGGCCTGCAAAAACGGGTGCTGGAGTTACAAGGTCAGATGTTTCGCAACCTCAAGAAAGCCACCGAATCTGACGCCAGCCTCAAAGCCGCGCTGGAAAGCAAGGCAGAGACCCACCGCACTGCGGTAGACAAAACCCTGGCACTGGCCAACCAAGCACTGATCGGTGCCACAGAAATCAACTATCCCGCGCCGCAGTACTTCGATGAATTCACACGCACCATCGACGGCTTGTTTGAATTCAATGCCGACGCCATGAAGACTATGGACGCGGCACTGCAAAGCCGGGCTGACGCGTCGCAACGCGCTATCGCCATGGTTCTGGTATGCATGCTGCTGGGTCTGGCCGCGGGTGCCGCTTTGTCGGTGTTTTTTGTGCGCAGCATTACCGGACCGGTCAACGATGCCGTCAAGGTGGCACGCTCCGTGGCGGATGGCAACCTGGCCGTGGAAGTGCCGGTGTTGGGCACCAATGAACTGGGGCAACTCATGTTGGCACTGTCCGACATGCGCGCGCACCTGGAGCGAGTGGTGTCCTCCGTCATGCATGGCTCTGAGAGTGTGGCCACAGCCAGCGCGGAAATTGCGCAAGGCAATAACGACCTGTCCAATCGCACCGAGCAACAAGCCAGCGCGCTGGAGCAAACTGCCGCCTCCATGGAAGAACTGGGCTCGGCGGTGAACCAGAATGCCGACAACGCGCGTCAGGCCAACCAACTTGCACAAAACGCCAGCACCGTGGCCTTGCGCGGCGGTGAAGTGGTAGGCCAGGTGGTGCACACCATGCGCGACATCAACAACTCGTCACGCAAGATTGCCGACATCATCGGCGTGATTGATGGCATCGCTTTCCAGACCAATATCCTGGCCCTGAATGCGGCTGTGGAAGCAGCACGCGCGGGCGAACAGGGTCGTGGCTTTGCCGTGGTAGCCAGCGAGGTGCGGTCACTCGCCGGACGCTCAGCCGATGCCGCCAAGGAAATCAAGGCACTGATTAACGCCAGCGTGGAGCGCGTGGAGCATGGCACGGCCCTGGTTGATCAGGCCGGCAGCACCATGACCGAAGTAGTCAACGCCATCAAGCGCGTCACAGACATCATGGGCGAGATCAGTTCGGCCAGCAGTGAGCAGTCGATTGGCGTGGCCGAAGTGGGTAGTGCTGTCAGCCAGATGGATCAAGTTACGCAACAGAACGCTGCGCTGGTGGAACAGATGGCGGCGGCCGCCAGCAGCCTTAAGTCGCAGGCGCAGGAACTGCTGACCACCGTGGCGGTGTTCCAGCTTTCAGGCTCGGCCGCCGTTAACCTGCCCACGCGCAAAGTGCCACGCCTGGCCTGACAGGCTCCTCTTCCTCCGCATTGAGAAAGCCCGCTCGTGCGGGCTTTTTTTGTGGCTGCTCGGTGCTGCTGATCAGTTGGCCGGGTCGCGGATTTCCCGGCGCACATCGTCAATTTTTTGCAGAAGTTCTGGTGGCAAGGTTGTGCCCCAGGCGTTCAGGTCTTCGTCCAGTTGCGCCAGCGAAGTGACACCGATGATCGTGCTTCGCACCTGCCACTTGGTATAACAAAACGCCAGCGCCATTTGCGTCGCTGTCATGCCGTATTCCTTAGCCAGTGCGTTATAGCGCCGTGCTGCCTCGAGCGACTCGGCTCTGCCCCAGCGCTGCTTGCGCACAGACTCGTATTTGGCAATACGGGCCCCTGCCGGGGCATCCGGCCCTGTGGTGCCCGACACATCGTATTTGCCGGTTAGCAAACCAAAACCCAACGGGGAATAAGCGAGCAATGAAACGTCCAGACGGTGCATGGTTTCATCCAGCCCGTTTTCCAGACCGCGACTAACCAGGCAATAGACGTTTTGCACCGTGGCAATGCGCGGCAAACCATGCTGCTCAGCCAAGCGCACAAACTCATGCACGCCGTAGGGAGTTTCGTTCGACAAGCCAATGGCGCGCACCTTGCCGGCTTTGACCAGGGTTTGCAAAGCCTCCAGTTGCGCGTGAATGGAGGTGAGACCTGTCGTCTCCTTGGATGGCTCGTAGTACATGCCGCCAAACATCGGCACGTTGCGCGTGGGCCAGTGGATCTGGTAGAGGTCGATCACATCGGTCTTGAGCCGCTTCAGGCTGCCTTCGCAGGCAGCAATGATGTCGGCACCGGTCAGGTCCGGGCTGCCGCCACGAATCCAGGCCATATTGCGCGAGGGGCCTGCCACCTTGGTGGCCAGCACCAGTTTGTCACGCGCGCCGGGATTCTTTTCCAGCCAGTTCCCGACGATTTTTTCGGTGGTTTGGAAGGTTTCCGCCTTGGGTGGCACGGCATACATCTCTGGCGTATCGATAAAGTTGACGCCACGCTCCAGCGATCGGCTCAGGATGGCGTGGCTGTCCGACTCGTTGACCTGCTCGCCAAAAGTCATGGTGCCCAGGCAAATAGGGGTTACGCGCAGGTCGCTTTGACCAAGAGGTACAAGATTCATAGGGAATTGCATTCGCTTAAAGAGAAAAAACTACATGCCTTGCATGCGCTTGGGCGTTGAGTTTAGCTATGACACTCAATCTCCACCGCAGCCGCCTCCACATCCCCCTGCGTCACCACCGGAATCTCCGCCACCGTCACTGGAATCCGATGCATCAGCGCCGCCGAAGCCCCCCGCATCTCCGTCGGAGCCAAAGCTGCCATCGCCAAAACTGGTACCGCAGTAGGCGTCCGAGCTACTTTGGCGATCGATGTCACGGCAATCCGGCACATAGGTGAAACCACCCGGAACATCGAACTTTTTATCCAGTGCAAACAGCAGCGGCAATCGGGTCGGTTTGCGCGGATCAATGCTCTCTTCTTTGCAGGCCCAGAACCAGGCGCGACGTAACCCATCATTGCGCCTTGCATCGCCGCCCAAAACCGCGGCGGGTGTGTGGTGCAGCAATCGGCCAAACGCAGCGTCGCACCAGGAGTCGTAGGCGCGGGTATGCAATATGAATTCGTGCCAGGCAGCATCGACCACCTGTGAAGGCATGGCCACAAAGCGCCTTTCACAGCGCAGGTGGGCCATGAAGAACTGTCGCAGTCCGCGCAGCACCAGATCGGCATCGCCGGCGCTTAAGTGCGGGTAGTGGCTGCGCAGCTTGGCGACCAGAAACGGCGGGAAGCGTGCCTCGCGAATGAACTGCCTGCGCCGACTCAGTTCCCATGCACTCAGGGCCGTAAAGGCCAGCGCACTGAGACCACCCACCCACACCACACTGGGCCGCATGCCTGACACAACCGCCACCAGCAAGGGTGGCAGCACCAACACCGGCCACTTCAACAGTGCCAGCAGGTGAATGCGCCGCGCCCAGTTCAGATTCAGACGCAGGGCCGCCAGACTCATGTTCACGTGTCCACCTCACCTCGGGCACGGGCCTGTTCCTGTAAACGCAAAATGCGCCGCTGCACTTTGCCGGTGGTGGTCATAGGTAAAGCATCGACGAACTCGATTTCCTTGGGGTATTCATAGGGTGCCAGCATGCCCTTCACATGAACCTGCAAGGCCTTGGTGAGTTCGGCATGCAATGCGGCGCGCGCGCTGGTGCTGTTGCCGCAAGCTGCCAGGGCATCGGGTGCCAGCACCACATAAGCCTTGACCACCGCACCGCGTTCCGCATCCGGCTTGGGCACGACCGCGGCATTGGCGACAGCCGGGTGCTTGACCAGACAATTTTCTATTTCACCCGGACCGATGCGGTAGCCGGCCGACTTGAACACATCATCCGAGCGGCCCTGGTACCAAAGGTAACCCTCCGCGTCACGCACCGCCAGATCACCGGTGCGGCACCAATCGCCGGTGAACTTGTCGTGCGTGGCAGCATCATTCTTCCAATAGCCCAGAAAGAAGATCGGGTCCGGCTCGCCATGAATGTCAAAGCGGTTCAGGGCCACATCGCCCGGCACACCGACGGCACATTCGTTGCCCTCTTCGTCAATCACCGCCACGCGGTGGCCCGGGTAGCCCATGCCCATGCTGCCGGGCTTGGCCGGCCAACCCAGCCGGTCAGCGACACTCAAACCGCCGCCGGGCCGCCCCAAGGCGGTTTGCGCCCCCTTGGGGGGCAGTGCAGCACGCGAAGCGGCAAGCGTGGGGGCAAAATTCCCGACAATGTAGTTGATCTCGGTCTGGCCAAACATTTCGTTCGGCACCACACCCATTTGCTTTTCGCAGTAGCCAAACACCGCGTCGCCCATGGCTTCACCCGCGCTCATCAGTGCCTGCAATTGCAAGCCGTATTGCGCCTGCACGGTTTTGCCCGGCGTGCCGGGGCAAGCTTTCATCATGGCCTTGATGGCGGTGGGAAACAAAAAGGTGTGCGTCACGCCACAACGGCCCATGAGTTCGAGCGCACCCTGCGGGTCAAAACGCCCGGCTTGGGCGACGATGGTGCAGCCGAAATACAGCGTCGGCAGCAGGGCATCCATCAAACCGCCAGTCCAGGCCCAATCTGCCGGAGACCAGAACACCGCTTTGGACTCTGCATTGTCTTTTCCGTCAAAGCCAAACCAATTCTGGCTGCATACAAAGCCCGTTAAATTGCCGATGAGGGCTCGGTGCGGAATCAGCGCCCCCTTGGGGTTACCGGTGGTACCGCTGGTATAGATCAGGATGGCCGGGTCTGCGGCTGAAGTCGTAACGCCTGCAAAATCAGACGGGGCGCTAGCCAAAGCCTCGGTGTAATTAATTTCGGCCACCTCCTGCGTGGCATACAAGGGGCCCAGGCCAATCGCATGGAGCAGCAACGGGCAGTCGCCACGCACCATGCGCAGACTGGGCAAGGCGATGGCATCGGCAATGACCAGCACCGCCTCGCTGTCTTGCAGCCGGTATTCCAGCGCCTCCGGGCCAAACAGCATGGACAGCGGCATGGCCACGGCGCCCATCTGCAGCACAGCCATGTAAACCACCGCCGTCTCAAAGCGCTGGGGCATGACGATGGCCACCCGGTCGCCCCGCTTGACGCCCAGGCCCGTCAGCACGTTGGAAAGGCGGTTGGCTTGCTCCTGCAACTGGGCATAGCTCCAGGCACCTTGCATGGCGCCATCGGCATAGGTACGGATGGCAATGCGGCTGGCAGCATCCGGGCGAACTGCCCAGCGCTGGCTGCAGACCTGTGCCATGTTGAATTGCTCTGGCACCTGCCAGCCAAAGCTGCTGTGCAAGCGTCGATAACCCTCAGGCAGTGTTTCTGTTGGTACGGTGCTTATTGCTTTGTCACTGGTTTGACGGGGGGACACGGCGCTTCTCCTTATGATTGCCCGAATGTACCAAGTCAAACGCCAATTCAAGAGTGAATTTATCCCCGTGCGAGGGTTGCAATACCACGTGCAGGTATGGGGTGAGCCCGCAGCAGACAAAACGCCACTGGTGATGGTGCATGGCTGGATGGATGTGGCGGCCAGCTACCAGTTTGTCGTGGATGCGCTGGCAGCAGACCATTACGTGATCGCGCCAGACTGGCGTGGCTTCGGCCAGACAGTCGTGCAGGACGTTGACCATTTCTGGTTTCCCGACTACCTGGCCGATCTGGATTTTTTGTTGGACCATTACGCGCCTAAACAGAGCGTCCATCTGGTGGGCCACAGCATGGGCGGCAATATCGTGATGCTTTATGCCGGGGTGCGGCCCGAGCGCGTGCGCCGCCTGATCAATCTGGAAGGTTTTGGCATGCCAGCCACCGTACCGGCACAAGCCCCGGGCCGCTATGCGCGATGGATTGATGAGATCAAGGCCTTGCAGCATGGTTCGCGCGAGATGCGCCATTACGACAGCCTGGAAGCCGTGGCCCAGCGCCTGATCAAGACCAACCCGCGCCTGAGCCCGGACAAGGCGAGCTGGCTGGCCAGCCACTGGGCCCGTGAAAGCGCCCCGGGCCAATGGCAAATCATGGGGCACCCGGCCCACAAGATCACCAATGCGCAACTCTATCGGGTGGACGAGGTGCAGGAAATCTTCAAGCGCATTACGGCGCCGGTGTTGTCGGTGGAGGCCTCGGACAACAGCATGGACATCTGGTGGAAGGGCACGTACAACCTGGCCGAGTTTCATGAACGCATAAAAGCCGTGCCGCAACTGGAAACTGCACACATCGCCAACGCCGGGCACATGCTGCACCACGACCAGCCGGAGCAACTGGCAGCGCTGATCGAGCGCTTTATCAACTGACTCCCGAGCGTGAGAAAATGCGGCATTCAACGCACAGCAACCCATCAGGAAAAAAACATCATGGAAATCGAACGCAGCAACCTCATCGGCACCACCCTCGCAGACCTGGGCGCCCGCGCGCTCGCGTTACGGGGGTATCTTTGACTACGATGCCAAATCAGAACGCCTGCGCACGGTTAACGCTTCTTTAGAAGACCCAACCGTCTGGAACGACCCCAAGCGCGCCCAGGAGCTGGGCAAGGAAAAGAAAATGCTGGACGGCGTGGTGGTCACGCTCGACCAACTGGAAAGCGAACTGTCGGACAACACCGAGCTCTATGAAATGAGTAAGGAAGACGACGATGTCGCAGGCCTGATCACGATTGAAGGCGAAACCGCCAAGCTGTCCAAGATCATTGAAGACCTAGAGTTCCGCCGCATGTTCAACAACCCGGCTGACCCCCTGCCCTGCTTCCTGGACATCCAGGCCGGTGCGGGTGGAACAGAAGCCTGCGATTGGGCCAGCATGCTGCTGCGCCAATACCTGAAATATGCAGAACGCAAGGGCTTTACCGCCACCGTGGAAGACCTGACAGATGGCGACACTGCCGGCATCAAGGGCGCCACCATCAAGATTGAGGGCGAATACGCCTTTGGACTGCTGCGCACAGAGACGGGTGTGCACCGCTTGGTGCGCAAGAGCCCATTCGACTCCTCCGGTGGACGCCACACCAGCTTCGCCAGCGTGTTTGTCTACCCCGAGATTGATGACACGATCGAGATCGACATCAATCCAGCCGACGTGCGCGTGGATACCTTCCGTGCCAGCGGCGCGGGTGGTCAGCACATTAACAAGACCGACTCGGCCGTGCGCTTGACGCACATTCCGACCAACATCGTGGTGCAGTGCCAGGATGGGCGCAGCCAGCACGGCAATCGCGAAGTCGCTTGGAAGCGCCTGCGCAGCCGCTTGTACGACTTCGAGATGCGCAAGCGCCAAGCCGAGCAGCAGAAACTGGAAGACACCAAAACCGACGTGGGTTGGGGCCACCAGATTCGCAGCTATGTGCTGGACAACAGTCGCATCAAAGACCTGCGCACCAACGTCGAAGTCTCGGCCACGCAAAAGGTGCTGGACGGCGATCTGGATGTGTTCATTGAAGCGTCGCTGAAGCAGGGCGTGTGAGCATGAGCGATCCAACCGCAGGCGTGGGGGCCATACGTATCGATGCCCTGATTTTCGACATGGACGGCACCATGGTCGACTCCATGCCCTCGCATACCGAAAGCTGGCTGCTGCTGGCGCAGCGCCACGGCATTGCGGTCGATCTACCCGAGCTGATGCGCCGCACTACCGGGCGCACCGGCCTGGAGTGCATACGCATCCTGTTCGAGCGCGATATGCCGGACGCCGAGGCACTGGCTTATGTGCATGAAAAAGAAGCGCTCTATCGCGAAATTTTTGCGCCCAAGTTTGCCGAGGTGCACGGCTTTAGCGCCTTTGCCGAAGCGGCACGTGCGCGCGGCCTGCACATTGGCGTGGGCACGGCCGGAGACAAGCACAACGTAGCCTTCGCCTATTCCAATCTGAAGCTCCGACCTTTGCCGGCTGTCGCGGTGGGCGGTGACGAGGGCTTGCCCGGCAAGCCTGAGCCAGCCATCTTCCTGGAAGTGGCGCGGCGCCTGGGCGTGGACCCAGCCCATTGCATCGTTTTTGAAGACGCTCCGCTTGGCATTGAGGCGGCACGACGCGCGGGCATGCGCGCTGTGGGCATCTGCACCGGGCACACGCCAGCACAACTCGCGGGCGACCACGTGCTGGCCCATGCCAAGAATTTCACCGAACTAATGAAAAACAATTTTCTGGAGATACACCATGTTGCAAAGCTTTAAAGGCGACGGTGCGCCAAGCGCGCCGGTCACAGTTCTGCGCGAGGCCTATAGCGCCCCGGCTTTTTGGATTGACACGGTTGATCTTTGCTTTGATCTGGACGCTACCAAGACCCGCGTTCTCAACAAGATGATGCTACGCCGCAACCCGGACGTGCCGGTACAGCCGCTACGCCTCGATGGCGAAGAATTGAACCTGGCACGCGTGTTGGTCAATGGCGCTGGCACTTCTTTCAAAATGGACGGCGACAAGCTGGTGCTGGAAAACCTGCCCGAAGGCGATGAGCCCTTTGCGCTGGAAATCTTCACCACCTGCATGCCGTCCAAGAACACCAAGCTGATGGGTTTGTACGTTAGCAATGACTCGTTCTTTACCCAATGCGAAGCCGAAGGCTTTCGCCGCATCACCTACTTCCTGGACCGCCCGGATGTGATGGCCAGCTACACCGTGACGCTTCGCGCTGACAAGGCCAAGTTCCCGGTGCTGCTGTCCAACGGCAATCTGGTCGAGCAAGGCGCGCTGGAAGACGGCCGCCACTTTGCCAAATGGGTCGATCCGCATAAGAAACCCTGTTATCTGTTTGCCCTGGTCGCAGGCCAGTTGGTCAGCCGCGAGCAGCGCATCACCTCGCGTGCTGGCAGCGACCACTTGCTGCAGGTCTATGTGCGCCCGGGCGACCTGGACAAGACCGAACACGCCATGAATTCGTTGATGGCGTCTGTCGCCTGGGACGAGGCGCGCTTTGGCCTGCCACTGGACCTGGAACGCTTCATGATTGTGGCTACCAGCGACTTCAACATGGGTGCCATGGAGAACAAGGGCCTGAACATCTTCAACACCAAGTACGTGCTGGCGAACCAGGCCACAGCCACCGATGTGGACTATTCCAACATCGAGAGCGTGGTCGGCCACGAGTACTTCCACAACTGGACCGGCAACCGCATCACCTGCCGCGACTGGTTTCAGCTGAGCCTGAAAGAAGGCCTGACCGTGTTTCGCGATCAGGAATTCAGCATGGACA
>CAIQYP010000273.1 GCA_903876045.1 uncultured beta proteobacterium
ACAGCTAAAGACGGACCGAGTGACCGGTATATGGCGCTCAATTCGCACAATCCAATTTCCGGTATCAGCCCATTAGCGACGGCCAACATCACCGTTCACCGATGTTCAAAAATGGATGACTTCAGTAGAGCGACGGGTAATCTCGGGTTGGCCGAGATTCCGGTCACAGTGATTTGCGATCTGCCCACCCCTTTGCAGATGTTTGCAATCGATGATCGTAAGGCGGCTATGAGAGGAGAACTTCGACAAAGTGGGCACCAGCTATCGCCCAACTTTGGTCACACGCTCTGGTTACCTGTGCGTCAGGTCCAAACGGCATGGGTCACATAAATTTCTAAACGTCATCTCCTGAACCGGCCATGCGCCTACTCCTTCGGAATCGTGAATTGCGACATATCTCGACGCATGTTTGACCAATAGTCACAACATCTTAAATGCGTTGGAGAATTTCCTTGGACCGTCGAAACCTGCTTCGATTCTTTCATCTTTCTCTGTTGATTGGCCTGTCACCAAGATTGACGACTGCAAAGGTAATTGTCGTCAACCAGTTAGGAATGTCTGGGCTTTTCGCGACCATCTCAGCCCAACCAATTGAGCCTGGTTCAATAGCAAACCGACCAAGAGTTGGCATCATCGCTGTTGGCGGAATTAGTCGAGCTGTTTTGGCGAACACGACATTTGACTTTCCCCATCCGGTCCGCACCGTCGCAATCAATACGGATGCTGTTTCGCTACAAAAAGTTCAAGCAGACCACAAAATTCTTCTTCAAGGATTCGACAGTCACCTTCCCGAACCAGTGGTCGGGGACCGCAATGCAGCACAAGTTCTTCCTGGTTTGGATATCGCAGTCACCGACCTTGACATGGTCCTAATTGTGGTGGGTTTAGGCGGGGCGGCCGGCACCGGAATTGCTCCCGTCGTCACCCGAAGACTGCGGGATAAAAACATTTTGACCTTGGTCGTCGCAATACGCCCATTCGACTTCGAGGGTGAAGATCGTCAAAGCGTTGCAGACCTTGGTTTTGCGAGACTAAAAATGCACGCCAGTGCACTGATCGCCATCTGCAATAGCGATATAGAAAATGCAGTTAACCCGAACGATTCCCTTGATGCTGTTATGGCGCACGTACCAAACACATTCCACCAGTTATGTCGGGGAATCACTGGCGCATTGGGATATTCAGGCCTCATTGGAGTTGAGTTTGAGGTTCTGAGGTATGCCATAACGGACCATGGGGGCCAATGCGCTTTTGGTTATGGGGTTGCCGAGAACAGCATTAAAGCTACGGACTTGGCAATCAAACACCCGTTCTTAAAACATTCCAATCTGCAACATGCCTCTGCGGTGCTCGTTGCCATGGAAGGGCCACCAGACACAATGACCATGAAAGAATTGAAACGGGTTTTGGCCATGGTGAGCAGCCATTTGCCAGCAGGTGCAACCGTGTTGTACAGCAGCGTGGCAAACCCGGCAAGGCTACACCAGACTTATACCGTGGCGATTCTTGCCGCTGGTATTCAGGAGAAACGAAATCTCTTAAAGAGCGTCACAAATTGACGCAAGAATGCGCAGAATCAAAGTATTGAAACTCGTCCACTGATAAGTTCGACCATTCCGAACAGCACCAACATGCGCAATTTTTCTAAATCCAAGCTAATGGCATTGCGCCAATGCCCCAAACGCCTTTGGTTGGAACTGCACCGTCCAGACCTGCTGGATAACTCTGATGCCACCCAACGCAGCTTTCAGGTCGGGCACCAAGTTGGCGACATTGCCAGGCGACTCTACGATTCTGAGGGTACAGGTAACCTCATTGATGTTGGCACCGAAGGCTTCAACACTGCGTTGACTCGAACCCTTGAACTGCTTGAAGGAAGCAACCCCATATTTGAAGCAGGCTTTGCTGCTGGTGGCGCTTTGGCGTTCGCTGACGTGATGCTTCCGGTCGTAGTGAACGGCCAAAAGAAATGGCGCATGGTTGAGGTCAAATCTACAACAGAGGTCAAGGGGAACCACCTTGATGACGTGGCAGTACAAGCCTTTGCCGCCCGAACAGCAGGGTTTCCATTGCATTCAATAGCATTGGCACACATCGACACGTCTTGGATATATCGGGGCGATGGTGACTACCAGGGGCTTTTGATCGAAACTGACCTTTCTGAAGAAGCGTTCTCTCGCACTGAAGAGGTCAAAGGGTGGATCTCTCAGGCACAACAAATCGCGTCCACGGAAGCTCAACCCAGCATAGCCGTTGGCAATCAATGCAGTACGCCTTATGAATGCGGCTTTGTAGGGCACTGTTGGGCGAATGAGCCAGTGGCAGAGCACCCTATTCACTGGTTGCCTTACGCCTCGCAGAAAAAAAAGGAACAACTTGCTTTAATGGGCATTTCGGAGCTTCGTGATGTTCCAGATGAATTGCTCACCGAGCGCCAACAAAGAGTAAAAACCAATACGGTGAACAATTCGGTGTACTTTGATGCCGATGGTGCGGCTTCAGAATTGGCAGAATGCGGCTGGCCTGCATATTTTATGGACTTTGAAAGCACTCAGTTTGCGATTCCAATTTGGAAAGGCTGTCGCCCTTACCAACAAGATGTGTTTCAGTTCAGTGTTCACAAAATGGACGAAACTGGTCAACTACATCATGTGGAGTTCATTGACCTATCTGGCAATGATCCGTCCCGCCCGTTCTCAGAAGCACTGATTTCCGCTTCGGGTGACTCTGGACCTGTTTATGTATATAACGCTGGTTTTGAAAATGGTCGAATTCTCCATTTGGCAGAGGTACACCCTGATTTGCGAGATGCACTTCTAGCTATCGCTATGCCTTGGACTGCCTGATTTGGCCGCAGAAGAATCCCACTTTGAAATATCCTCCTACCTTTGATTTGTGGGCCTGAGCGGCGTAGACCGAGCCCCTGGCAGGGTGAGCAGGGCATTGGTGCGAGTTTCTTGCGTCGCAGTGCTCGATCAGCTGGCAGTTTGGCATCTCGGTTGGTGCCAAATTTGGCCTTGGGTGGGCAAAAGGCTGACTGGCGTGGCAGGCAACAATAGCCCCGAGTTCTGCCTGGTTGAGCATTGGCCACGCCCATCAAATAATGGTGGGAAAGTGGCTACATGGTGGCTACATGGCCAGAAATGAAAAAAGCCTGCTATCAAAAATATAGCAGGCTTTCTAAGCTTTACGCTGGTGCCCGGGGCCGGAATCGAACCGGCACGGATTTCTCCGGGGGATTTTGAGTCCCCTGCGTCTACCAATTTCACCACCCGGGCAAGGTATGTAGTACGACGTAAATTATGGCACATTTATGCCTATGAAATACCCCACCATTGAAGACACGATCGGAAAAACTCCACTGGTTGCATTGCAACGCATAGGCGTGCAAGCCAGTGCTGAGCGCAACAACGTCGTACTAGGCAAACTGGAGGGCAACAACCCGGCCGGCTCCGTTAAAGACCGGCCCGCACTGTCGATGATTCAGCGCGCGCAGGAGCGTGGCGAAATCAAGCCTGGTGACACATTGATTGAAGCCACCTCCGGAAACACCGGCATTGCACTGGCTATGGCTGCCGCCATCAAGGGTTACCGCATGGTGCTCATCATGCCGGAAGACCTGTCGATTGAGCGGGTGCAGACCATGAAGGCATTTGGCGCTGAGTTGATCCTGACGCCCAAGAGCGGTGGCATGGAGTACGCCCGTGATCTGGCCGACAAGATGGTTCGCGAAGGGCAGGGCACGGTGCTGGATCAGTTTGCCAACCCTGACAATCCGCGCAGCCACTATGAGACAACGGGCCCTGAGATCTGGGCCGACACGCACGGCAAGATCACGCACTTTGTAAGTGCCATGGGCACCACCGGGACCATTACCGGCGTGTCGCAGTTCATGAAGGAAAAGAACCCGGCTATCCGCATCATTGGAGCGCAGCCCTCCGAAGGTTCACGCATTCCCGGCATTCGCAAATGGCCGCAGGAGTACATGCCCAAGATTTACAACGCAGCCAATGTGGACGAGTTGGTCTATGTCAGCCAGGCCGATGCCGAAAACATGTGCCGTCGCTTGGCGCGGGAAGAAGGTATTTTCTGCGGCATATCAGCCGCCGGTGCCTGCTGGGTGGCCCAGCAAATTGCGGCACGTGAGCGCGATGCAACGATTGTTTTTGTGGTCTGCGATCGAGGCGACCGCTACCTGTCAACTGGCGTCTTTCCTGCTTGAAAGTACGCAGGGCGCACCGGCTGCAACCTACAATGCATCTGACCTAGGAACACATATGCTGATCGACAAAGAAATTGACACCCGTGGACTGAACTGCCCCCTGCCCATACTGAAAGCCAAAAAGGCTTTGGCAGAGTTGCAGAGCGGACAGGTTCTTAAGGTTGTATCCACCGACGCGGGTTCGATCCGTGATTTTCAAGCCTTCGCCAAACAGACGGGTAACGAGTTGCTGGATCAGCAAACACTGGACACGGTCTTCGTCCACGTCTTGCGTCGGCGCTAAGACGCAGAAGCGGGCCCGTTAGCCCGCTTCTATTTAATTCAGCGGCTACCAGAACCGCTGAACTTACCTGGCTCACCCGAGTCGCGCTAGCTGGTCCCGCATTTTGGTCACCGTGTCAGAAAAGCCCGCCACACGTTTACGCTCCTGATCGATTACAACCGGGGGCGCCTTGGCTACAAAAGCTTCGTTGGCCAACTTGCCATTGGCTCGGGCGATCTCTCCCTCCAGACGCGCCACTTCCTTACCCAGGCGCAGTTTCTCAGCAGCAACATCTACTTCCATGTGCAGGCAGATGCGCGCATCACCCACCACGGCCACGGGAGAAGCCTGCGCTGCCGCTTGCCATGAGGCTTCGTCAGCAAACAGTTTGACCTCATTGAGCTTGGCCAAAGCCTGGAGAATCGGGGCAGAGGTTTTCAGGAACGCGCCCTCGGCTTCGGTTTGCGCCACCACATACAGCGGCAGGCGTGTGCTAGGTGGCACGCTCATCTCGCCGCGCAGGTTGCGGCATGCATCCACCAACTGTTTCAGCTTGACGATTTGGGCAATAGCTGCCTCGTCAATGCGTTCGGGCTGGCACACCGGATAGGCCGCAATGCTGACCGATGGGCCAGCACGACCGGCAACAGGCGCGACCTTTTGCCATAGCTCTTCGGAGATAAATGGAATCACCGGGTGTGCCAGTCGCAAAATGGTTTCCAGGGTGCGTATCAGCGTGCGGCGGGTGCCACGCTTCTGGGCATCGTCACCGGTTTGAATTTGCACCTTGGCAATTTCGAGGTACCAGTCGCAGAACTCGTCCCAGACGAACTGGTAAATCGTGTTGGCCACGTTGTCCAGACGGTATTCCTCAAAGCCCTTGGCTACTTCTGCCTCGGTCTTCTGCAGCAGCGAGACGATCCATCGGTCAGCTGCGGTAAAGCTCAGGTAGCCGTAGGCCTCACCACCAACAGCACATTGCTCCTTGGTGTGCTCCAGCAAGCCGCAATCCTGGCCTTCGCAGTTCATCAGCACAAAGCGGGTGGCGTTCCACAACTTGTTGCAAAAGTTGCGATAACCCTCGCAGCGCTTGCTGTCGAAGTTGATGCTGCGGCCAAGCGACGCGAGTGCGGCAAAGGTGAAGCGCAGGGCGTCGGCGCCGTAGGCGGGGATGCCTTCGGGGAATTCCTTTTGCGTGTTCTTGCGCACGGTGGGCGCTGTCTCGGGCTTGCGCAGACCGGTGGTGCGCTTTTCCAGTAATGGCTCTAGCGAGATGCCGTCAATCAGGTCCACCGGGTCCAGCACATTGCCTTCTGACTTGCTCATTTTCTTGCCTTGTGCATCGCGCACCAGGCCGTGGATATAGACGTGCTTGAAGGGCACCCGTCCGGTGAAATGCGTGGTCATCATGATCATCCGGGCTACCCAGAAGAAGATGATGTCGTAGCCTGTCACCAATACGCTGGAGGGCAGGTAGAGGTCGTAGTCTTGCAGGCCTGCCGCGTCGGCGTTGGCCCCGCTCATAGGCGCTTCGCTTGCCAAATCACTGGGTCCGAGCCCAGCACGCTCGTCAGCTAAATCGTCGCTATTGCCCCAGCCCATGGTGGAGAAGGGCACTAGCGCTGACGAGTACCAGGTGTCGAGCACGTCTTCATCGCGGCGCAGGGTTTTGCCCGGCGCCTTGGCCTGAGCTTCGGCTTCGTTGCGCGCGACGATGACATTGCCGTCTTCGTCGTACCAGGCCGGAATCTGGTGGCCCCACCAGAGCTGGCGGCTGATGCACCAGTCGGTGATATTGTTCATCCACTGGTTGTAGGTGTTGATCCAGTTTTCCGGTACAAAACGCACTTCGCCACTCTGCACGGCGTCTATCGCCTTCTGTGCGATGGAGCGCTGGTCAAAGACGCCTGAATTTCCCGACGGGCCGCCCCTCTGAGCGGGGGACGTGGGGGCCTTATTCATGGCGACAAACCACTGGTCCGTCAGCATGGGTTCTATGACTTGTCCGGTGCGGGCGCAACGCGGCACCATCAGTTTGTGTTTCTTCACTTCCACCAGGAAGCCGCCCGCCTCCAAGTCAGCGACGACTTTTTTACGGGCAACAAAACGGTCCAACCCAAGGTAGGCAGCAGGGGCCTGGTCGTTGATCTTGGCGTCCAGTGTCAGCACGCAAATCATGGGCAACTTGTGGCGCTGGCCGACGGCATAGTCGTTCTGGTCGTGTGCCGGGGTGACCTTCACCACACCGGTGCCAAAGGCCTTGTCCACGTAATCGTCGGCAATCACCGGGATCTCGCGATCACACAGGGGCAGCTTGACCATTTTGCCGATCAGGCCGGTGTAACGCTCGTCTTCGGGATGCACCATCACGGCCACGTCGCCCAGCATCGTTTCGGGGCGCGTGGTGGCCACAGTAATGTCGCCCGATCCATCGGCCAGCGGGTAGCGGATGTGCCACATGAAACCGTCTTCTTCTTCCTGTACAACTTCCAGATCGGAGACGGCAGTGTGCAGTTTCGGGTCCCAGTTCACTAGGCGCTTGCCGCGATAGATCAAGCCTTCGTTGAATAGACGCACGAAAGTTTCTGTGACCGATTGGG
>CAIQYP010000274.1 GCA_903876045.1 uncultured beta proteobacterium
ATGAAATCTGCTAGTGATGCGCCGGAACCTGTCTGATCTGCCATTCGTAACTCCTACCTGATTTTGCACAAATGAGCATATCAGACTTTTAAGAGTTTCAACCATGTTTTGCACAAAACAGATTAATGTGCCCAAATCAAGTTCCAACCTCAGAATGCACATAGCCAGAAAAACAATGCTTCACCTAAAAACCCTTTGGTGCTCGATTGCCAGCACAATCTTTATCGCCGTGTTGGCAGGAACTGCGCATGCCGACACCAGCTTGCAGGATTTCACTGCAGCGCGCGAGCAATGGCATGCGGCGGGGATTAGCGACTACACGTTTACGTTAGTGCAGCACTGCTTTTGCATCGGCGTGCAGCCCGTGCGCATCACCGTGAAAGGCGATGCGGTACGGAGCGCGCGCAATGTGCAAGACGATGCGACTGTCGCGGCTGAGGTTTTGGACAAACTCCCCAGCATCGAAGGCGTCTTCCAAAAAATTGCTGAGGGTTATGCCAAACCAGCCGACCACATCACGCTCACCCTGAACAAGGACTACGGTTATCCGGAACGCGTGTACATCGACTACGTCGCCATGATGGCGGATGAAGAGTTGATTTACGAGATTCGCGATTTTTCGCACTGAGACGGGCGCGCTTGCTACCATGTCGGCTTCACCCAATGGAGGCCTGCCCATGATCCAGCTCTACCAATTCGCCCCCGCCTTTGGCCTGCCCAATGCCAGCCCGTTTTGCATGAAGCTGGAGACCTATTTGCGCATGGCCGGGCTGCCATTCGAGATCCCGCGTTTCAAGCTGCAACAGTTGCAGGGTGCGCCCAAGGGCAAGATGCCGTATATCGCCGATGGCAGCCACACCGTGTCAGACAGCGGCCTGATCATTGACTACCTCAAAGCCACCTATGGCGACATGCTGGATAGCTGGATGACTGTTGAACAACGGGCCGTAGCGCTGGCTTGGCAGCGCCTGTTGGAAGAGCATTTGTACTGGGCTGTGCTGTATACGCGCTGGATCGAACCGGAAGGTTGGGTGCTAACAAAGCCTGCATTTTTCGCCGGGATGTCTGCGCCACTGTCCTGGATCGTGCCGCCGCTGGCACGGCGCGGCATGGCCAAAGAGCTGAACGGCCACGGCATGGGCCGCCACAGCAGCGAAGAGATTCATGCATTGGGCTGTCGCGACATCACGGCGCTGGCCGATTTTCTGGGCGACAAGCCTTATCTGATGGGCGAGCAACCTTGCTCGCTGGACGCCGTGGCTTACGGCTTTTTAGCCAATCTGCTGTGGGTGCCGCTGGAATCCGCGCTCAAACAGCAAGCTCAAAAATATCCGCAATTGGAGCGCTATTGCCAGCGCATGAAAAGCCGCTATTACGCCTGACGGGCGCGTGGGCTAGGTACCGCGGGTGCGGCACATAAGCCACACAACTGCAGCGACAGCCGGTGCAAGGCCTGCCAGCCACTGACCGGCCAATCGGGTTGCTTCAGGCCTTTGACAATGCCGTCCACCAGATGCGCAGATTGCAGCAAGTCGGCCAGCGCAGCGGCTGAAAGGCGCGGTAGCACGCGCTCGAACAGGCGCTCTTTATTGCCCCAGATGCGGTTTTCGCGCAGGGCCATGGGCAGCGGGCGGCCATGGCCCATCGCATCTTTCACGCGTTTCAGGGCGCGTATGTCTTCAGCCAGGGTGTAGTGCACCAGCACCTCCGCTTCGCCCTCGGCCTGCAGCCCATCGAGCATGCGCTGCACACGCTCTGGTTGCCCGGCCAGCACGGCCTCGGAGAGCTTGAATACGTCGTAGCGCGCCACATTGCCGACCGCGCTCTCGATCTGTTCGAAGGTCAGAACGCCTCCATGAAGGTCGGCGGGGAATAGCAAGGCCAACTTCTGGATTTCCTGGTGCGCGGCCAGCAAGTTGCCTTCGACCCGGTCGGCAAAAAACTGCAGGCTGCGCTGTCCGGCCTCCCCTGGCTCGACTTTCAGCCCCACCCCGGCAAGCCGCTGCGCAATCCATTGCGGCAAGGCGCTGCGCTCCACCGGCTGCACTTCCAGGGTGATACCAAAGCTTTCCAGCGCAGCGAACCAGGCGCCGGTTTTTGTGGCCTTGTCCAGACGGGGTAGCAGCACGATGGTCAGCACCTCTTCATTGCCCTGTGCGGCTTGCGCCAATTGCTGCAACGCCACGCTACCGTCCTTACCTGGCTTGCCACTGGGAATGCGAATTTCAATAATCTGCTTGTCGGCAAACAGGCTCATAGAGCCACCAGCTGCCAGCACCGCGCTCCAGTCAAAGTGCACGCCCGACACCGTGTGAGACGAACGCTCGCTGAAACCCTGAGCCCGTGCGCAGGCGCGAATGGCATCCAGCGCTTCCTGCTGCAGCAGGGGTTCATCCCCATGCAGGGTGTACAGGCTTTTAAGCCCGCGCTGCAGGTGATTGGCGATTTGGCTGGCAGAGATTTGCATGCGTCGCGCTACTCAGGTGCAGACACGGATGTTGCGGATGCAGGCAGTTGCTCAACAACCGCAGGCTTGAATGCAGCCAAGCGACGCAGCAATTGCTGCACGATGTCATTTTGCATATCGCGGTACAACAGCACTTCTTCAGCCTCTTTGGCCAGCACAGCGGACTCGTTAAAGCTGATGCTGCGGTGCTGCTCGATGACGGAAGGTGCAATCAGTTCTCCCCCCTTGGGGCTGCGCAGGCGGAAGGTGATGCGTATGCGCAACTCATATTCGCGCACCTGACCGGACGCATTCACGCCCACCACCAGCTTTTCGCGGGCTTCCTGCAATATGTCCAGAATGACTTCGGGCAGTTCGCCTCCCGCCGGCGGCGCTACAGGGCGCACCATGTCGCCAAGATAACGCGATATGTCTCCGGCAACACCCGCCGTTTTTTCCGGCGTAACGGCAATGGTGGCAAAGGGCAGCGCCTGGCTGGTGCGCAGCTTGAAGCCGCAACCAGCCAGCACCGCGGATGCCAACAAGGCCAGCGCAAGGCTTCGCAGCAGATTCATGGCTTAGAAAACCACATTTACCAGACGTCCCGGCACCACCACCACTTTTTTGGGCTTGGCACCAGCGGCATGGCTGATGAACACCGGGCTGGCCAGGGCCGCAGCTTCAATCGCCGCCTTGTCCGCGCCTGCTGCCACGACGATAGAACCGCGCAGCTTGCCATTGATCTGCAGCACCAACTCAATCTCGTCCTGTACCAGCGCCGTGGCATCCACCTGTGGCCAGGGAGCATCCAACAAATCGCCCAGTTGTGCGGCATAGCCCAGCTCGGACCACAGGGTGTGGGTCAAATGGGGCGTTGCCGGATACAGGCAGCGCAGCAGGATGCCGAAGCCTTCAATGAGTGCAACTTGCGCACCCGCGCTGTCGACCGCTTTGAAGTCATCCAAAGCGTTGATCATCTTCATGGCACCGGACACCACGGTGTTGTACTGCATGCGCTGGTAGTCGTAGTCCACCTGCTTCAGCACCGTGTGCATTTCCAGCCGCAAGGCCTTGGCCTCCTTGCCAAAATCCACGTCCTGCATACTGCTGGCGTTGGATGTGCCGGCCTTAGCTGAAGAGAAATCCATGGTTGAAAGCTTGACGCCAAAGTTCCAGACACGGCGCAAGAAGCGGTAGCTGCCTTCAACGCCCGCATCGTTCCACTCCAGCGTGGCCTCGGGCGGGGCGGTGAACATGGTGTACAGGCGCGCGGTGTCAGCACCGTATTTCTCAATCAGGTCTTGCGGATCGACGCCGTTGTTCTTGGACTTGGACATGGTGCCCACGCCCTCGTATTCAATCGCTGTGCCCACGGGCAGTTCACCCACCGCCTTGATGAGCCGGGCGCCGGTGACCTTGCCGGTTTCGTCCAGCACATGCTCGACATCAGCGGGCCAGAAATACTCCTTGCCGCCTTTGTCGCCCTTGCGGGAATAAATGTGGTTCAGCACCATACCCTGCGTCAGCAATTTGGTGAAAGGCTCGTCAATCTTTACCAGCCCCAGGTCGCGCATGACCTTGGTCCAAAAGCGTGCGTAAAGCAGGTGCAGGATGGCGTGCTCGATGCCACCAATGTACTGGTCCATACCGCTGCCGCCCACGGCCTTGTTCTGGTCACGCATCCAATAGTTCGTGCCCTCACCCACCATCTGTTCGATGTTGGCCGGGTCGCAATAGCGCATGTAGTACCAGGAACTGTCGACAAAGGTATCCATGGTGTCGGTCTCGCGGCGCGCAGGCTTGCCGCACACCGGACACACCACGCCAGCATGAAAGCCCACGTGCTTGTGCAGCGGGTTGCCTGAGCCATCGGGCACGCAGTCTTGCGGCAGCACCACGGGCAAGTCTTTTTCCGGCACCGGCACGGCACCGTGCTCTTCGCAATGAATGATGGGAATCGGCGTGCCCCAGTAGCGCTGGCGGCTCACACCCCAGTCGCGCAGGCGCCAGGTGGTTTTCTTTTCGCCCAGGCCATGCGCATGCAGTGCGGTGGCCACGGCATCCACGGCATCCTTGCAGGACAGGCCGCTATAGACGTCGGAGTTGACCGTCACGCCACGCTGCTTGTCGGCATACCACTCTTGCCAATGGTCGTGGTTGTAGGTCAGGCCGTCGATATGCACCACATCATGAATCGGGATGCCGTATTTTTTGGCGAAGGCGAAATCGCGTTCATCGTGGGCCGGCACGCCCATGACGGCGCCATCGCCATAGCCCATGAGCACATAGTTGCCGACCCAGACATCGACCATGCGGTGCGACAGCGGGTGCATCACCTGCAAGCCTATAGGCATGCCCAGCTTTTCTTTCACAGCCAGTTCGGCCTCGGTGGTGCCACCGGCCTTGCATTCCTCAATAAAGGTAGCCAGCTTCGAATTTGTTAGCGCGGCATGTACGGCCAACGGATGCTCGGGTGCCACTGCGCAGAAGGTTACACCCATGATGGTGTCGGCGCGGGTGGTGAACACATACATGCGGCCATCGCCAATGAAGTGGCCATCGTTGCCCTTGATGGTGTGCATAAAGGCAAAACGCACACCCTCGCTTTTGCCGATCCAGTTTTCCTGCATCAGGCGCACGCGGTCAGGCCAGCCATTGAGCGTGGCCTTGTCGTTGCCCATCTGCACATGGTCCAGCAGTTCCTGTGCGTAGTCGGTGATCTTGAGGTAGTAGCCGGGAATCTCACGCTTCTCGACCGTGGCGCCAGTGCGCCAGCCCTTGCCGTCTATCACCTGCTCGTTGGCCAGCACCGTCATATCCACCGGATCCCAGTTGACGATCTGGGTCTTGCGGTAGGCAATGCCTTTTTCCAGCATCTTCAAGAACAACCACTGGTTCCACTTGTAGTACGTGGGGTCGCAGGTGGCAACCTCACGGCTCCAGTCGACGGCCAGGCCCATGGCCTGCATCTGCGTCTTCATGTAGGCAATGTTCTCGTACGTCCACTGCGCAGGCGGCACCTTGTTCTTGAGCGCAGCATTTTCCGCAGGCAGGCCGAAGGCATCCCAGCCCATGGGCATGAGCACGTTGTAGCTGTTCATGCGCAGGTAGCGCGAGAGCATGTCGTTGATGGTGTAGTTGCGCACATGGCCCA
>CAIQYP010000275.1 GCA_903876045.1 uncultured beta proteobacterium
AGACGCTGGGCATCTTCATATAGAGCGAACAAAGGATTTCCCCTCTTCTGAATTTCTGCCTCATACCTTTCAGCGGTCAAGACCCCGCCAACTGTCAAGATATAGAAAGTCACATGATTGGTGGTTGGTACCGGATAGCTAGAAGCCGGCCTCATTTCCCCAATATACGATTTGGAGTCAATTAGAAAAGCCGCTGCAGCCTTTCGAATTTGCTCGTCGCGTTGCAAACCCAGCATTCCGCCACCTCCGCTGGCGTAAAGGCTAATTGATCCATCTGCCATCGAGACAATAGTTGCCACACCACCTTCCATGCCCACTTCAAAAATCACGCCAAAGATTTCTTGCGAATCGCCTTTTCGACCCAGTATTTCTTCTGCCTTGCTTCCTAGCGCCAAATTTCTTAGCCCCGTATAAGCAGGATCCATTGAGTATTCTCCTGATTCAGCTGGGGAAGAAAAAATCGTCATAAGAATCAGGAAAACTCCTGCCAATGAATTTCGAAGGTTGTTCATGGTTGCAATGTACGCATTGCGTTGAATAGGGAACAGTGTGGATTCCCACACTACCCAGAATTCAATGCTGTTCCTCATCGGTGAAGTCAACTTTGGAGAAAGCAGTTCAACTTTTTGCTTGCCAGCGAGCGACGGCAGCCGCTGCCGTGCCGACCGCCACGGTGAAAAGTCGAATGCAACCCCACGTACGACTTACATGGTCCGCCCAAGGAAAGCAAGTTTCATCGACGTGATAGTTCGAAAGGTTTGCTGCCTTACATTCGGGCTGTTTGTACAGTCGATGCTGCTGCCCATGATGGCTAACTTTAGGACGTTTCCGCACATTTCGGCGATTTTCATTTTCATGGGGTCAATCTCGCGCCCTACAACTGCCTTCGAACTTTCCTATCCGATTTTCCGTCAAGGGATGGCTGGAAAACCATTCAGACTGCGTCCTTGCGTGAACAGGTGCCGCTGCTTCAAGCTTGCGCAATCCGGTGGCTAGATGACACGGCGATATACCGGACTCGGTCAGTAGGCCAACAGCATAGGCATCCGCATCCGCCTCGAACTCCCGGCTGTAACGTGTCTGCCCGAGGAGTTGAGTCGTATTGGCTATAGGATCATGCCAACCGTTGGTGCCCAGCAACAAGCGCATTGCGCCCAATAGCCCGACTTGCCGCAACCACAATCGCTGGTTATGGCGGTGGTGCACATGGCCTAACTCGTGGGCTACTACGGCAATCTGTTCCTCAGGGCTCAGAAGGTGAATCAGATCGTCGGTTAACACCATGTCACCGCCCCCCAAGGCAAAGGCATTGGCACCCAGATCCGGACTGTCACGAAATGCAATGCGTTTGAGATCCACATGACCAAGGCGTAAACGCTCGGCAATTGCGCGACGCGTTTGTGACTGGCGGCTCTCGTCGAGCTTGCTGGGTTTCCAGACGCCAGCGGCATCCAAGTTCGCAAGTGTGGAGTAGGGATGTTCTGATTCCAATTCAGTACCGAATCGGGCCACCGCTTGATCCGCAATATAGGGGATGGCACAGGAATAGATCCACCAGGCCGAACCAATGATTGCTGCTAACGCCACCACTGCGTATCGGTACTTCGATTCCCAGCGTTGCAGCTTCGGTATGGATTCGCCCAATTTTTTGGAGAGTTCATCCGAGGTCGGCACTACAAGTGTTGCACCGTCTGCAAAAGTGAATGTCCGGGGAACCTGTCCCAGAGCTTCAGAGATCCGAACCTCAGAGAGGTTTACTGTCCTGTGAATGTCCGGAGAAATGAGCACCAAGCTGGCATCCGAAAATAGTGCATTCACCGGATGTGCGATGGCGGTGTAGCCATCGCAAAATTGCCCCGCGACGCATAGTGTTGCTGCGGCTTCAGAAGCTGACATCGAAGTCCATCGCTCCAGCGGCTTCCTGACCGAATGCCCCAACTTGTTGGTCCGCGATGTTGTGACTTCGCATGGACTGCAAGTCGCCAACAACCACAAAGTGGGATGCTCGATATTGCATCGCCCGGATTCGGGCCCACGGCCAGTACAAACCAAGTGTCAGAGCCGTATAGATGAAGTTGGCCGTATATAGACGCACCACATCAGAGAATTCAGCGTCGTTCACGAGTTGAAGGTTTTCAAGCCTGGTTTGATTTTGGACAATTTTCGACAGCATGCAGGCCAACACCTGATAGGCGACGTACAACAGGCCAATTGAAAAACCACCGATTGCCACCTCAACAAAGCCGGCATTCCAGATTTTGCAGAGGGCCTGACCAACCACTTCAAGCAGCGTGCTGCCGAACGAAGTGGTTAAGCCGAACAGAACGTAAGGGCCAAAAAAGGAACCGGCAGTGCTCTGGCATTCGAACTCCTTGTCACCGAATTGCAGCTTGTCGACCAGGAGTCGCTTGAACGCATGGTGCCCGGCAAAATAGTAAATCCCGAAGGTAATGATTGTCAGCAGCGCCACCTTCAGCCACCGAAGGTACACACTGGCGGTGCTGCCCTGCCAGGCAAAGCGCACACCGCGCCACGACACCATCCGGGCATTGAAGCGCATCGAACTGGCCATCAACCAGGGCAGCAGAAACAGACCAGCGAAGATTACCGGCAGGGCCATTGGGTTTGCTGTCTGCGCCAGCACCACTCCGGCTATAAAGATGAGCGCCAACAGACCGCGCCCCAGCAGGATGCTGCGCGGCGTAGCGTGGTATTCAAATCGTGTGCCATCAAGCTCCGTGTTGGCGTGAAAGTAACGCTGCGCACGTACCTTGGCCCAGGGGGAATAAATCCCCAGCGTAATGACCGACAAGCCAAGATTGACAATCCAGATCCGGAAGTATTCCCCACCGCTTCCATGAAAGGCCAAGCGGTGCCGGTTGCGTTGCGTTGGGGGCGCTTCATCCGGAGGTACACCGTGTTCCACAGGCAGGGTATTTTGAAAATCGTGTGACATGGTTTGTGCAGTGTGAAAACTAGACGGGGATTGCTTCGGCGGGCGTTACCTTGTAGAAGGCCGCCATGTCCGCCATGAGTTCGCGCGGCCTGGAGGGATTGCTGTCCACGAAAATCGTGTGACCGGCCTTGGCGTTCTCTGCCACGTGCTTGAGGGCCTCGGTGTACATAAAGAACAGCAGATAGTTCGGGTCCACACCAGCGGACTGGAGTTCCGAGACAGCATCGTGAATGCCGGCTGCCACCTCCCTGCGGAAGTCCGCCAAACCTTGTCCGCGCAGCTTCCAGGCCAGCTTTTCCGCCTCTGCCTTGATCTTGATGAAGGAGCCGTCAGCTTCCGCCTCTTTGGTGCGACGGATCAGCAATGCCTCGCCTTCGTTTTCTGCGGCATCGCGCTCATTGATGGCCGCCACCACGCGCGCCATGGAACTGGTGACGACTGCGTCAAAGCGGATATTGTTGTAGCGCAGGTCTTCTATGCTGTAACCCCAATCCCGCATACGTGCACCAACATTGGATTGAATCAGCCGGACTACGTCTTGCGAGATGCCAATCATTTCCGCTTGGCGCTGTGTAGCGACGTAGGTGCGGGTTTCGTCCTCAATCAGCCGTTGCATGGAAGTAGAAAACTCAGCCTGTTCCGCGAAGGCAAACGCTGCACGCTTAATGGTCAGCTCAGCGTTGTCTGCCACGCGATATAGCAACAGGCATTTGAAATAGACATTTGCCTGGTCAATGGTGATGGCTTCGAACTCCAGTTCCATAGAGCGGTTTTGCAGGGAAATGGTCTGGGCGCGTTCCCAGGGCTTTATCCAACTGGCCCCTGGTTGGACGATCCGGCTGTATTTGCCAAATGACGTGAGGACCTTGACGCAGCCCTCCGGCGTGAAGGTCAATCGCGGCCCCACGACCAACAAAAATACCAAGACCACAAAACCCAATACCAAATATTCCATCTTGTTCTCCCTCTGAAAAATGAACATCGCATGTCAGTCAAACCCATCGTAGGTGCCGAAGGCCAGGGGCGCATCTGTATTCCCGCTTGTCCTGACTGCGTGCAATTACGTATGCGACCCCATGTCTATGCAATGGCCAATACGAAGTCCGAACTTCTCTCAGGATTTCGGGCAACGCTGAGTTGCGAATGCACCAGGAACATCATTTGCTCGGGATGTTCGCACTCGAGTTCAATCATGGTGCGACCGCTTTCAATGGGTCTCTTCAATGTCAGAACGACACCGACAGGCGTTTCAGACCCCTCCTCCTCGGAACGAATTGAATAGGTCGCTGTCTTGATTGCCGACCAGTTTTGCGTTCGGCGAACCAACTTGGATGTTTCCAGCGGTCCCGTTGCTATCTGGTATTGAAGGTCTATGCCGGTCCGGTCAGCAACATAATGCAGTAGCTTGAAGCGATCAGACCTCAAAGAAGCAATGAAGGCCGCCAAGCACATCATGAGTGCAAGTCCCCAGAGCCATTGCGTTGATGATTCTTCAGCTAAGGCAGTCGCCAACAGGATATCGCAGGCAAGGGCTGCAACGAAGAGCGTGCCGGACATTGCTATAGGCCGATATTTGTTCCCGCATTTCGTCGATGGCTTGCCCCACTCGATCGTGTCTTCTGGTGTCATGGTGGTGGTCCTGTGAATCCTCTTGAAGTAAGGATTCAAGTGTCATGAGGTTCAGCAATACTGAAAAGTGTGGCTTCCCGCAGGTGTGGAAAGCCACATGCGGATGTACCAGATTACTTTCGATCACGTTGACCATAGACCCGATCATCTTCAAAATTTCGGATCACCAATCAACATTGGTAGTTACTCGCATCCAGGTACACCTGACTGTGACGGCGGAAATGGTCGGTTGCATTCGGTGCAACCAGATCAGAGTGGACGGCACGTACAAAGCCTAGCCAGCAATGTGTGGTTGAAGCGGTGCCATGTGCAGGGTTCAATGAAACCATCATCGAACTCAGTTAGCGGTGAACCGCTGATCCACAAGTACATCGGCAATTCGGGTCGTGCCAAATGTAGCGGTGGTGCGCCCTCCAATGCAGGCAGACAGTCATGGCGCCAATTGGGTACCGGATGGGGCGCGAAATTGGCGCGTCCAACTTGCATTGAATCAACCGTTCATAGAACTCGGGTGAAAAACACATGATTAAAGAAATGACGGATTACTTTCCGGGTGATTAGCAGGAGAGGCTTCTCTTCATCGCTGTGGGCCAGGATGCGATTGGCGTGGCGGTCTGGTTGTGGGTATTGGCGCCGGATTAGTGCTTCAAGCAGCTTTCGCCCTTGCACTGGATATGTTTGCCGAAGCAAGGAGACCGGATTACATAGCAGAGTGTTTTCAGACTGGCGGTCTCGGCGAATTTGATCGAGCAACGCCTGTGCCCGCGTTCCGCGATCGATAGTCTAAAGTACGGCTGCGGCAGACTTACACTCTGCAAATCGACGGCCTTAACATGCTCAAACGAATCAGCGTTCACCAGCTCACCCTCGGAATGCACATCAAGGAGTTTTGCGGCTCCTGGATGGAGCATCCGTTTTGGCGCACGGCCTTTGTCCTGAGCGACCCCAAAGATATTCAAGCGATTCTGGACAGCAGCATCAAAGAGGTCTGGATTGATGTTGCCAAAGGCCTGGATATTGCACCGGGCCAAACTTCGGTGTCGCAAGCCGAGTCCGATGCCCAGGTCGAGGCTGAACTCAGGCAGGCGGCCGATGCGCAGCGGCGGGTGGCGCCCGTAGCGGCAGCAGTCGAGTTGGAGCGCGCTGCCCGGATCTGCTTGCAGTCGAAGCAGGCGGTCAAGTCGATGTTCGAAGAAGCGCGCATGGGCAACTCGGTGGATGTGGATGGTGCCCGAATACTGGTTGAGGAAATATCGGATTCGGTCAGCCGCAACCCGGGTGCCATCATCAGCCTTGCGCGGCTCAAGACTGCCGACGAATACACCTACATGCATTCGGTGGCCGTGTGCGCCCTGATGGTCGCGTTGGCCAGGCAGCTCAGTCTGGATGCGGAGCAGACCCATAGTGCGGGTTTGGCTGGCTTGTTGCACGATCTGGGCAAGGCACTGATTCCGTTGGATGTGCTCAACAAGCCGGGCAAGCTCACAGAGCAGGAGTTTTCCATCGTCAAGAGCCATCCGGACAAGGGCCACGAGATGCTGCTGAGTGGTGCCAATGTCAATCCCATGGCGCTCGATGTTTGTTGGCATCACCACGAAAAGGTTGATGGCTCGGGCTATCCGCAAGGACTCAAAGGCGACGAGATCAGTCTGTTTGCCAAGATGGGGGCGGTGTGTGATGTGTATGACGCCATTACCTCCAACCGACCCTACAAACTGGGTTGGGATCCGGCCGAATCTTTGCGCAAAATGGCTGAGTGGAGCAGCGGCCATTTCGAGCCACAGGTGTTTCAGGCCTTCGTCAAAAGCATCGGGATCTATCCGGTCGGTTCGCTGTTGCGTCTGACTTCCGGGCGTATTGGAGTGGTCATGGAGCAAACGACCCACTCCTTGACTACGCCCTGCGTCAAAGTGTTTTATTCAACCAAGTCGAACATGCGCATCGTGCCGCAGTTGGTTGACTTGTCGTTGCCGGGCTCATCTGAAAAAATTGCCGGTCGTGAGGATCCGACCAAATGGAATTTCCCTGATCTCAATGAACTGTGGTCGGGTTCGCACAAGGCGCCATGGTGAGCAAGTCCAAAATGCAGGAATGGTTTAGTCGCAACCCTACTTAGGCTGAACCGGTGGCTGCCTGTCGGACAGGTAGCTATAGCGAAAGGTGCAGCGGGGCGCACCAGCCATGATGGTGTGCTGGCGCTCCAGCGCAATTTTGGGGTCATAACCCTGGCAGAAAGTGCCGTCACGGTTGCAGGACATCAGATGCCCTATATCGCCTAGCCCCATCTGCTTGTAGCTTTCAGCATATTTGCAACGCGTGACATCAAAGTTGAAGGTCTCGTCATTCGCTTCGAGAATCTCGATTTCAAGTGCGCCATCATGCGTCCAGAGTTCATAGAGCTTGATGAATTGCGCCATCGATGTAACGCCACCAGGCTCCTGGCGTGCAAACGCTTGGCCCTCGGCAATGGCGGCCTTGCGAACAGCCGCATCAAGCACTGCATTGGCCTTATCCAAGCCAAACTCAGCCACCATTTCCGCATGAATAGGTCCAATGACCTGCGCCTGAATTTGACGCTTCAGAAGAATGGGAAGTTGTTCGGTCATAGTCCTGCACTCCTATTCAAATCAAACCATCGCTGCGACCCAGGATTCACCGCTATTTTGGTGTGGCCAATTTGTCCTGCGTCTTGGTGTCGAAGTCGCTGGCATCGTGACGCTCGTGCAATTGCCGGGCGGGGTCGCCATAGGTGCGGTTGACCATGCGGCCGCGTTGGGCGGCCGGACGCTCTGCAATCTGGTTCGTCCAGCGCAACACATTCGTATAGGTCTGAACTTGCAAAAATTCACCGGCTTCGTATAACTGGCCCAAGGTGAGGATGCCATACCAAGGCCAGACTGCCATGTCAGCGATGGTGTATTCATCACCCGCCAGATAGGCGCTTTGCGCTAGTCGCTGGTCCAGCACATCCAGTTGGCGCTTGACCTCCATTGCGTAGCGATCAATCGCGTATTCGATCTTGGTCGGCGCATAGGCATAGAAGTGCCCAAAGCCACCGCCAAGAAAAGGCGCGCTGCCCATTTGCCAGAACAACCACGACAGGCATTCAGCACGCTTGGCCGCTTCGGTAGGAAGAAAGGCGCCAAACTTTTCTGCCAGATGAATCAGGATTGCACCGGACTCAAAAACCCTGATCGGCGTTGCGCCGCTGCGGTCCAGCAACGCCGGAATTTTGGAGTTCGGGTTGACTGAGACAAAGCCGCTACCGAACTGTTCGCCTTCGTTAATCCGGATCAGCCAGGCGTCGTACTCAGCGCCTGTGTGGCCGGCCTCCAGCAACTCTTCCAGCATGACCGTGACCTTGACTCCGTTTGGCGTGCCCAACGAATAGAGCTGCAGGGGATGACGCCCTACAGGGAGTTCTTTCTCGTGGGTAGCGCCTGCCGTCGGGCGGTTGATGCTGGCGAAGCGCCCACCGTTCTCCTTGTTGGCAGACCAGATTTTGGGTGGTGTGTAAGAGGTTGAATTTTCCATGGAATCGGCGGTGTTAAGTGATTGAAGTCGCTGGCAGTCAACAGTCCGATATGAGTCTACTGCACTGCCCATCATGAAAGCCTGTCAACTTTACGACGGGCCCTTGTGCGTCATCGTCTTGGACCTAGACCACTTTGAGGCAATCAACGACCACTGCACGGTCAGCACCAATCGCCTGTGCCAATTGCACGGGCAAATACACCAAGGATCCTGGCCCGGGGACGGCCAAAACAATTTCTTCCAATGCAAAAACATTTCCCGTTGCAGCCCACAGAACCAGGGTGACCACCAGGGTGTGGACGATCCTTGCAGGCTTGAACTGGAAGAACACTATTTGGACGCCCGTTAGAAGGTTTCCCAATCGTCACTCTCGGCACTCTTCGGCGCGGCAGCCAACAACTTGGGCGGCGTTGGGCTTGCGGAAGTTCTGGCAACACCACCGAGCGCCTTTTTCGTGCCCGCGCCGCTTAATTTATTTCGCGCAGATGGCGTTGCCGCCGGCAACTTGTATGCGGTAGTTGGAGCAGCGGAGCGGTAACTTGCAGATGACGCGGCGCCCGCACCGTGTGACAGTTTGAACACAGCCACAGCACCCACCAACTCTTCGGCCTGGGACTTGAGGCTGCTGGCAGCTGCGGCCATTTCTTCCACCAGCGCAGCGTTTTGCTGTGTTACCTGGTCCATTTGCTGAACTGCTTCTCCCACTTGCGCTACCCCAGCAGACTGCTCATGGCTGGCCGCGCTGATCTCACCCATGATGTCGGTCACGCGGCGAATCGCGCTCACCACTTCGGCCATGGTGGACCCGGCTTGATCAACCAGCGCCGTGCCTTGTTCGACCCGCTCTACGCTGGCGTTGATAAGGCCCTTGATTTCTTTGGCAGCATCAGCCGAACGCCCCGCCAGACTACGCACCTCGGTGGCCACCACGGCAAAGCCCCGGCCTTGTTCACCCGCACGTGCCGCTTCAACTGCGGCGTTCAATGCAAGGATGTTGGTCTGAAAAGCAATGCCGTCGATGACGCTGATGATGTCGCTGATTCTCTTGCTGGAATCGTTGATGCCCTTCATGGTTTCTACCACTTGGGCCACCACCTCTCCCCCCTGAATGGCGACTGTGCTTGCACTTTGCGCCAGTTGGTTGGCCTGCTTGGCGCTGTCGGCGTTTTGCTTGACCCTGGCGCTGAGTTGCTCCATCGAGGCGGCGGTTTCTTCCAGCGCGCTGGCCTGACTCTCGGTACGGGCTGACAGGTCGTGGTTGCCGTGGGCTATCTCCGCACTGGCTGTGGCCACGCCTTCGGAGCCGGTTCGCACATTGCCCACGACGCGTGCCAAATTGGTTTGCATATGGGAAAGCGCCGTCATGAGTACCGCGAACTCGTCTTTGCCTTCTATCGGGATGGTTTGGCTCAAGTCACCCTGCGACACAGCTTCGGACACCTCCACGGCACGGGTCAAGGGTGCGGTGATGCCGCGAACAATGACCACACCAAAAACCACCGCCAACAAGGTTGATGCCGCGCCACCCAGCAGCATGATCAGAGAAAGGGCGTTGACATCACCCAGAGTGCTCTTCGTCGTCTGTTGGGCGTCACCAATATAGCGTTCGCGAAACGCCTTTAATTTGACAGAAAGTTCTTCACTGGCTTTGTCAAAGCCGGGCGCTTTGTCGGTCCCCTTCATCAAGAGGTTGCCCGCTTCCATTCCATCGCGGATGTAGGCTTGAGCCATGAGCTTGCCACCGCCGTAAAACGTTTTGAACTTTTCTTCCAGCGCTTCGAGTTCTTTGATTTTGTCTTTGTCGTTATTCTTTGTGAATAACTCTCTGAATTGGTTTATGCCGCTCTGGAATCTTTGCGCAGAGTCTTCGGCGTCCTTATAACCATCGGGGTCGTGCGTGGCCGATACATCGGTCAGAAATTGCTGCACCTCTGAACGACTCAAATCCATCTGATCGACTGCCAGCACAAGCGGCAGGCTTTCGTCGTTCATGCGTCTAACGCCGTTTGCAAGACTGGAGATAGCCACCCACATCACAAGCAGAGTGATGATGAAGAGACCAACTACTGCCGAGAAACCGATTCCCAGTTTCCACTTCACACCGAAGTTATTGAACATTGACACTCCATTCAAACCAACAAGTTAATTATTGTTGCAACAGGTTAATCGAAATGTAGCCCGTTGCAAATAAAGTTGAACCGGAACTTGGAATAGGCCAGTACTCAACCTGTTGAAAGCCAGACTCACACATCTGGCCTAATGGGCACAGCATATAAGTTGTCATAGACCATAAATTAGTCAGATTCCTGCACTTCATAGCAGGGAAACGGCGTGGGCTAGTCAATATGTTCTTGTATGTAAAATTGGATCCTTCGTATGGCATTGATTACCCTTCTTGACGCCCAGCTGGCATTTGGGCACGTTCCCCTGCTCGACCACGCTGACTTCTCCCTCGAAACTGCGGAACGCGTTGGCCTGATCGGCCGTAATGGCGCAGGCAAATCCAGCATGCTCAAGATTCTGGGCGGCATGGACAAGCCCGATGACGGCACGCTGCAGGTACAAAACGGCACCCGCATTTCCTACGTGGCGCAGGAGCCGCAGCTTGATGCTGACGCCACGGTGTTCGAGGCCGTCCGGGCGGGCCTGGCCCGCGTCATCGACCTGATCGAAGAATACTGTCTGGGCCATGGCGACCTGGACGCCATGCAGGACGAGATCGAACACCTGGACGGCTGGAACTGGGAGCAACGCGTCAACGAGACCCTGCACCGCCTGCACCTGAACCCCGAGGCTGTGGTCAACACCCTGTCTGGTGGCACCAAAAAGCGCGTGGCGCTGGCGCAAGCGCTGGTGGCGCAGCCCGATGTACTGCTGCTGGACGAGCCCACCAACCACCTGGATCTGGACTCCATCGAATGGCTGGAAGGTCTGCTGGTGGACTTCAAGGGCTCCATCATCACCATCACCCACGACCGCTCGTTTCTGGACAACGTGGCCACCCGTATCGTCGAATTGGACCGCGGCAAGCTCTTGTCTTACCCGGGCAACTTTGCCGCCTACCTGCTGCAAAAAGAAGAACAGTTGGCGCAGGAAGCGGTGATCAACGCGCGTGCCGACAAGTTGCTGGCGCAAGAGGAAATCTGGATTCGAAAGGGCGTGGAAGCGCGCCGCACCCGTGCCACGGCACGCATCGTGCGCCTGGACGGACTACGCTCACAACGTGAGGCCCGACGCGAAGTAATCGGCAGCGTCAACATGGACATCTCCAGTGGCGCCTCCAGCGGCAAGTTGGTGGCCGAGCTCACCCATGTGAGCAAAAGCTTTGGCGACCGCCGCATCGTGCACGACTTCTCCGCCACGATTTTGCGCGGCGACAAGATTGGTTTGCTGGGGCCGAACGGCGCGGGCAAGACCACGCTACTCAAACTGATTCTGGGTGAACTGAAGGCCGACCCGGCGCCTGCCAATTCCCCCGCGCCCGAACCCGGCCACAGCCCTTGGGGCACGGTGCGGCAGGGCGCGAATATCGAGGTGGCTTACTTCGACCAGATGCGCAACGCGCTGGACATGGAGGCCACGTTGGAAGACTTCATCAGCCCCGGCTCCGAGTGGATCGAAATTGGCAATCAGCGCAAACACGTCAAGAGCTATTTGGGCGACTTTCTGTTTTCGCCGGCCCGCGCCAATTCACCGGTCAAGTCGCTGAGCGGCGGTGAACGCAACCGCTTGCTGCTGGCCCGTCTGTTCGCCCGGCCCGCCAATGTGCTGGTGCTGGACGAGCCGACCAACGACTTGGACATCGACACGCTGGAACTGCTGGAAGACCTGCTGCAAAACTACGACGGCACGGTGTTTCTGGTCAGCCATGACCGAACCTTCCTGGACAACGTGGTCACCAGCACCATTGCCTACGAGGGCGATGCGCACTGGCGCGAATACGAAGGCGGCGTGACCGACTGGCTGCTGCAGAGCAAGCGTGCCAGCGAGATTGCGCAAGCCAAGGGACAAAAGGGCGCGTCACCGTTTAACTACGGGCGTGATCAGGCAGCCAAACCGGCAGCGGCCGTGGTGGCAACGCCGCTATCCGCGCCTGCCCCGGCCACGCCAGTTGCAAAGACACGCAAACTCAGCTTCAAGGAGCAGCGTGAACTCGATGGCCTGCCCGCTGCAATTGCCGCACTGGAGGCCGAGCAGAAGCGCATTACCGAGGCGCTGGCCGATGGCAGCCTGTTTGCAAAAGACAATGCCAAGGCTTTGGCACTGACCAGCCGTGCTGCGCAGATTGACGATGAGTTGATGACCGCGCTGGAGCGCTGGGAAACGCTAGGCGCTTAAGCTGTACACCTGAATTTGGCGGCTTTGTGCTTCAGGCAAACAGCTTGAAGCGCGAGGCCAGCTTTTGCACCTCGGCAAGGCTGCGCGGAATAAGAGAAGTCACAGACGTGCCGCCGTTGGTTTGAGAGGCGGCCTTGAGGCGCTCCTGCTCATCGGCATAGTCGCGCATCGCACTGACCGCGAAGGTCACAAAATCCTGCGGCTTACTGTTGGCGGCAGACGCCGCGCCAGCCACCAGCACGCCATCTTTATCAACGGCCAATTTGGTGGAGTTGCCCGCATTGCGCAGTACCGCTTCGTTGTACTGCTTTGCCATGCGATCGATGTCGCTGTCGCTGTCAGTGTCACTGTGGGTGTTGCCATTGGCTGCAGCCTTGCGGCCATCGGTGTACACCTGCCATTTTTCCAGGTCCGCGCTGGCTGCTGCCGCATCGCTCTGGAGTTTCAGGACTACGCCCGGAACGTCTGGCGGCGGCGTTAGTTCAGGCGCAGGAGCGGTCGCGCCCAGACCTGGCGTGGTGACTCCGTTGGCAGCGGCGGTGCTGTCGTCGGGGTTGGCGGAGAAGGGTAGCTTGCTGCCCTTCGGAAAATTCAAATGGTTTAAATGGCCAATCTGCATGGCACACCCCCAGTGGGAAAAGGTCTTGATCAAGTATCAAGACTGGGTAAATCGACCAACGCAGAAATAAAGGGGAATAAGCGGGGTAATTCCGCGCGCAGGCCATAAATGAATATTTCCAAAATGAAAATGGACTGTCCGGTGATGCCATTCAATCCGGCAGATGATCTTGATTGCGGTGCCACGGGCGATGCTGCGCGGGCTCTAATTTCCTTGTCGAAGTCCTTCGGCTATTTGGCAGAGCGCAGACTTTGGTTACTCAAGGAAAATCTGGGAATCGACATGCAATCAAAACAGAACATTGCAACTAATCTGCATTCCATCGATTAAAGAAAATCACACAGACGCGCTCTTTCTGGCTTCCCCAAAAATGGACGATAGGTCTCCCAGAGAATTTACTATCGTCGCAAAATCTCCGCCCAACAACGATTGCACAATGCCGGGCAAATCTTTCGGGACAATGAACCCTGGCTCATTGCTAGACAAGCCTTTACTGATCAGGTTTGAAACGTAAAGCGAGGCAACCAGGTGGGTTGCTGCGGTTGCTGGCTGGTATTGCATGCGTATTGCAGATACAAGGGACTTCTTGAATCCCCAGCTTTCAAGCAGACCGGAAAAAATCTTCTCATGGCTATGGCCAGTGATAGCCTGTAAATTGGCGTGCAGCGACGACCCCTCCCAGAGCGATGTATCGAGTGCCCGGCGAAACCTGCTTGGCTTGTATTGGGCTATCATGACTTTGCCAAAATCGTGCAGCAATCCAGCAATGTAATAGTCGAGAGGATCTGCATCGGGTTGTTGCGTCGCAAACAATTTGGTGATTGCAGCAACGGTAAGTGAATGCACAAGGTAGCGCCCAGCATCAAAACCTCCAACACCCTTAGCTGGCAACATCCCCGTTCCCGCAATGCCTAATGCCAAGTTTTTGATCGTATTTACACCGAGTATGGCCACTGCTTGATTGACGGACAGGATATCCCTTCCGAAACCGTAAGGTTCAGAATTGACAACTTTGAGCACCTTGATCATCAAGACAGGGTCGGTTTCAATAACGTGAACCAATTCACGCGGAGAGCAATTTATGTCGGAAGACATATACACAATACGCTGCACCGTAGGCGCGAATCCTGGCATTGCATCGACCCACGCTGTCAGTCGTTGGATCAGTTCTGCATCTAGGATATTCGATGCATCGATTGTAATTTCAGGCTGGAAGAGCAACGCGCACCCATGCAGTCAAATGCAAGTCACTGGTTTTCTCAAAGATCGCTATCTTGTTAACCAGATGTTGGTCCATTACATGATCAGCCGATAGCATCAGCAACCCGGAGGGGGTAAAAAGATCACGCGAAAGTCGCATCCCCATCTTTAGTTCACTCGCCAGCAAGCTCCGTTCGCCGAACTTGGGGCGGTCATCATCTTGAACTACGCCGCCCATCTGTTCTGTGAGCGCATCGACCACGACAGGGTCATAGCGCGTGCCTCTACCCTCCAAGATACGGTTCTTTGCTTCAGACGGAGAAAGTTGGCGCTGGGTCAGTGTCCCGGTTTGAAGGTTGTGGTAATCGCTAGCAACCGAAAGAATGCGCGCGCCAAAAGGTATGACATTTCCTGCAATGTGTTCGGGAAATCCACGTCCATCAAATCGTTCGAATTGCGCACCAATTATTTCGCACGATCCACGCAAATCCTGAAGAGGCATCAGCAATTGTTCGGCTTGAAGAATTTGGCGCCGATAGCTGTCAAGCTGCTGAGGCTTCAGCAATGCCACAGGCGTAAGGAGCAGCTTGTCGGAAAATCCCACTTTGCCAATCTCATGCATGAGACCTGCAATAAACACTTCGTGAATGAATTTTCTCTCTTGCTTCAACCTCTCGGCAAGCTTCCGGCACAGCTCGGCCACTCGTCGGGAATGGCCCGCCAAATGCCCCCCTCTCATTTCTATTAAAGCTGTAAATACCTTGATCAGAGTTAGGTAATTATTCTTGAGTTTTTCGTTTGATTCTTGCAGCGAATCGTTGGCGAACTTTAGTTCAGCGGTGCGCTGTTCGACCTTGGTTTCCAAACTCGCATTGAGTACTCGCAATTCTTCGTTCTGAACAACGGTCAAGGCTTCCAACCTGTCACGCTCCTGCCGCAGGAACTTCATCTCCATTGCTTGTCGAACTATGAGAATAACGTCATTGTCGTCCCATGGTTTGCCAATATACCGATAGATGTTGCCGCGGTTAACGGCCCCAATGATTGCATTTATGTCAGAGTAGCCGGTCATCAAAAGCCTGACCACGCCAGGCCAGCGCTGCTGAACCTGCTCCAAAAATTGCACGCCATCCATCTCCGGCATACGCATATCGGAAATGACAATGTCAATCGCTTCACTCTCGAGCAGTCGGATCCCCTCGGCGCCTCCTGAAGCCGTTAGCACCTTATAGCCACTAGGCCGAAAGAGGCGTACCAGCGATTTGAGAATATTGGGTTCGTCGTCGACACAAAGAATGGTCACGACCGGCGCAACAACGGGCGGGGTAGGTGAGGGAACTTCTATCATTGCCACGGGATGACCTCACGATTCATTGGCGGATACAGGCGATTGCTGCACGATAGTACACCGGGTTGGATCGTCAAACCATACCTTGCCGATGCGCAATTGGCAACCATAGTGTGACACATGACCCCTGACCAGGAGCACTCTGGGTATCAATGCGACCACTGTGCTTATTGACGATGACGACGAAGTTGGTGCCCCAGTCCGCAACCACGCGAGTTCGGGCAGAAAGTGACGAAGTGGCAAGGTAGCGGCTATGCAGCGATTGTTCGTGCTGCGCATGGCTGGCACGGCAAGCCACTGTTCCAGCCCCCGTAGAAATTTGCTGCGCATCACCGCGCGCCCCCTGTACGCGTTTAAACCACCCAGCCAGAAAGGCAGTGGCACTGCGCACGCACGTTATACGAAGCGCACCAGGCTCAGGTCCAAGACCGTCTTTTGAGTCACGATTTCGCCGGTCTCGATGTACTTCTTGTGGCCGGCCAGGATGCCGTCGAGCAACTTGGCATTCATGCGCTTCATCACGAGTACGTTGAACAAGTCAAAGAACGCATTCTTCATCGTGTAAACCATTTCACCGGTCAACACCGTGTGATCTTGATGATCACGAAGGA
Source organism: uncultured beta proteobacterium (assembly GCA_903876045.1). Lineage (GTDB taxonomy): Bacteria > Pseudomonadota > Gammaproteobacteria > Burkholderiales > Burkholderiaceae_C > Allorhodoferax. The sequence continues at coordinate 16,236 of CAIQYP010000275.1, forward strand.
TCAGATCCAGTTCCATCGTTTGTATGCCAGGCATTTTGTGCAATTCGTAGACTGAAATTTTGATGTTTCGGCCCTCATTCCAATCGACCACGCGCTCCTCGGCGCTGGCACCCATCATGGTGAAGTCGCAATGCCGCGTTGCACCCACGCCCTGCTTTTGACGCGAAGTCACACGTGACTTGCTGACTGCCGGGTGACCGTGGCAGATATTGCCGAAGTCAGCAAGGGCGCTCCAGACCGTGGCGCGTGGGAGGTTGATCTCTATTTCTCGTTTTATAGTTGTCATTTTTTTCTCGGTTTAAAGGTCAAGACCATCGCGGGTCAGTTGGAACCACAGTGTGGTGCGAAACGTTTCAATCCAGCACTTTCAATATCAACGCCACAGTAGTCTGCGCCGTTTGCTTGTCTATGCCGGCCTTGATCATGGTTCTCAAGCCGCTGATTGCCACTTGTATATAGCTCGCCAGCGCCGCGGCGTCAGCATCTGATGTAATCTGGTTTTCACGCTGTGCACGCTGGATGGCTGCGACAAACACGGCGCTGATCGGATGCAAGGCGGCGCCAATCGTCAACGCTACCAACGGATCGCTCTGACCAAACTCACTCGCCGAATTGACCATCAGACAGCCTTTGGCGCCTTCGGGTTCGCCGGCAGTCTCGGCAATACCGGCAAATACCGATTCGATGAATTCACGACCCGAAGCCGCCTGCGCAAGTAGTGCGTGCATACCGTCGGCCTGCGCGCTGGCGTAGCGATCCAGGCAACACCGGAACAGCCCCTCCTTGCTGCCAAAGCTCTGGTACATGCTGCTCTTGGACAAACCCATTGCCTTCAGTAATTCGGCCATCGACGCGACCTCATAGCCGCGCGACCAGAAAACTTCGGTCGCAGCGTCCAAGGCGTCTTGGTGATCAAATTCGAGCGGTCGGCCTAGTGCTTTCATTACCGCCGATTATAGGACCAGTTGGTCCATAAATAGGAGGATTACGCTCAAGCACCCATCGCACGAACAACTAGCGTGCGAGGCGACGCCTTATCGTGGGCCACAGCAGGTTGACGGCCAACCCGCCCATCACCAAGGCGGCTGCCACCAGTTTCCAGGCAGGGAGTGATTCACCCAGCAACCAACTCGATGCGCTCATACCAAACACCGGCACCAACAAGGCCATCGGCGTGATGGTGGCGGCAGGATGGCGCGCCAGCAACCAGCCCCAGGCTGCGTAACCAAATAGCGTGTTGCCCCATGACTGCCAGGCCACGGCGGCCCAGGTCGCCCAACTGGCACCCTGCAGACCGGTGGCTATCGCGTCGCCCCCTTCAAACACATACGACAGTGCAAACAACAGCGGCACGGCATAGGCACTGGACCACACCACATAGGCCAACATGTTGCTGGGCTTGCCCTCTTTGGCCGCAATATTGCCGCCAGCCCAGCTAAGGGCTGCGCCCAGAATCATGAGCAGGCCCAACACGGTGGTCGTGCCATCGGTGTGCATGCCGATGTTGGCGATACCGGCCGTGGCCAGCAACAAGGCAAACCACTGGAAGGGCTGAACCCGCTCGCCATTCATGCGCATGGACAGGCCGATAGTGAAGAACACCTGGGTCTGCACCACCAGCGACGCAATACCCGGTGAGATGTGACCGTTAATGGCCAGATACAACAGCCCAAATTGCCCGACACCGATCAGCACGCCATAGAGCGCCAGATTGCGCCAGCCCACCGTGGGCCGGGGCAGAAAAAACAGGGCCGGAAACAGTGCCAGCGTAAAGCGCAGCGCCGCAAACAGCAGTGGCGGCAAGTGACCCAGCGCCAATTTGATGACCACAAAGTTGGTACCCCACACGGCGACAACCGCGAGCGCAAGCAGGAAATGGCGAAATGGAAGGGTGGCGGGCATGCGGCTATTGTGCGTGCTGCACTCGGTCGGCAAGGCGAGCTGATGTCGCCGCTGTTCCACTGATGACTGGCATGGCGTTCAAGTCGCCTTGAACCTGCGTGCTTATGCTCAAACCACCTTGCCGGTTTGCAACGCTTCAATCTGCGCTGCGTCCAGCCCCATCTCCGTCAACACTTCCCGCGTGTGCTCGCCCAGCGCAGGTGGCGGGTTGCGCAACACCGGCGGTGTGGACATCAAGCGCAACGGACTGGCAACACTGGAGATGGCAGCCACTGAAGTCTGCGCCTGTGCATCCATCGACGTGGGCTGAGTAATCTTCAGGCCCCGGTGCTGCACCTGAGCATCGGCAAAAGCCTGGTCCATGGTGTTGATGGGGCCGCAAGGTACGGCCTTGTCTTCCAGCGCAGCAATCCAGGCGGCCGTGCTTCGGGTGCGGGTGACAGACTGCATCAACTCCACCAGCGCCACACGGTTCGTCACGCGAGCGGTGTTGCTGGTAAAGCGCACATCGGTCGCCCACTCCGCATGCCCAGCCACTTCACAAAAGCGCGCGAACTGGCCGTCGTTGCCCACCGCCAGCAGCATGGCGCCGTCTGCCGTTTCAAAGTCCTGATAGGGCGCCAGGCTCGGGTGGCTATTGCCCTGGCGCATCGGCACTTTGCCCGTATTCAAAAACCCGGCGGCCTGATTGGCCAGAATCGCCATGCCTACATCCAGCAGCGCCATGTCGATGCACTGGCCTTCGCCGGTGCGGTGCCGCACTTCGAGCGCAGCCAGGATGGCACTGGTGGCGTACACGCCGGTGAACACGTCAACAATGGCCACGCCCACGCGCATGGGCTCGCCCTCGGCCTGGCCGGTGATGCTCATCATGCCGGTCATGGCCTGGATCATCAGGTCGTAACCGGCACGCTCGGCGTACGGCCCGTCCTGGCCAAAGCCGGTGATGGAGCAATAGATGAGCTTGGGGTTGAGCTTTTTCAGGCTGGCGTAGTCCAACCCATATTGCGTCAGGCCCCCGACCTTGAAGTTCTCCACCACGATGTCGCTTTGCAGCGCCAGGTTGCGGATCAGTTCCTGGCCTTCGGGCTTGGACATGTCGATGGTGACGGAGCGTTTGTTGCGGTTGCAGGCGGCGTAGTAGCTAGCTTGCTGCGTGTTGTTGCCCTCGGCATCCTGCAAGAACGGCGGGCCCCAATGGCGCGTGTCGTCACCCACGACGGGGCGTTCGACCTTGATAACGTCAGCGCCCAGATCGGCCAGCATTTGGGTGCACCACGGGCCGGCGAGTACGCGCGACAGGTCCAGCACCTTGATGTGAGAAAGAGCGCCTTGATTTGGGTTGGTCATGTTGTTGTCGCTTCTTTGCGGTCTGCGTTTGTCATGTCTATTCACTTGGCTGGTGTGCCTGCTTTGCCTGCTTTGTTTGCTCGACTGCGTTTGATGCGCTCAATGTTTGGTGCCTGCCACGGGGGGTAAGTCCGGGGGCCTCATAGGCGCTGCGCTTTGCCAAATCGGCCCCCGGACTCACCCCCCATGGCGAATCGATGTTTTAACTGCGAGCCGCTAGAGATACCGATACCAACTCCTGGCGTGCCTGCAAAAACTCGCTGAGAAGGCTTGAGCATCTGAACTTCCATATTTCTAAACGTCTGAACCACTTCACCGCCACGCCTCGTTCAGGCTCTTGCTTCACAAAGGGTCACGCCTCATTCCGCGCACCTTTTTTGTATTTGCATTTGCATTTGCATTTGCATTTGCATTACCGCAGGCAAGCCCGC
>CAIQYP010000276.1 GCA_903876045.1 uncultured beta proteobacterium
ATGGCTGGAGTCGCACGGCAAAGGAAGTTGCAGGCGTGCGCTGCTTCCATGGCGCAGATGGTTTTAAAGATTTTCTGGCCGCCAGCAAAGTACTGGTTTCGGTGCTGCCCGCCACGCCTGAGACGCGCGACCTGATCAACCGCGACACGCTCTTGCGCTTGCAGCCCGGTGGCTACCTGATCAACGTGGCGCGCGGCGCGCAGGTGGTGGAAGAAGACCTGTTGGCGCTGATTGACGAAGGCCATATTGCGGGGGCCGCGCTGGATGTTTTTCGCACCGAGCCCTTGCCCGCAGGTCACCCGTTTTGGGCGCACCCCAAAATCCGCATGACCCCGCATACCGCTGCGCTGACCCTTCGCGCCGACTCCATTGCGCAGATCGCCGCCAAGATTGCGGCCATGCAAAGTGGCAAGCCTGTAGTCGGGTTGGTCGACAGGCAACGTGGTTATTGACCTTTCACAACGATGGCATGACAGCAAAAAAAATGCCCACGCCCACCGCCAAAGAACCCAGCGATGCGCAACCGCATTCCTGAGGTCGTCAAAGACTACGTCTCGCTTGACCAGTTTGTATGTTGTAGCCTTAATTGCTACAATCGAAGCAGTTAAGGCTACATATGCTCACCGACATCCTCTTTGGCACGTACCGCAAAAAGGTTCTGGCCCAGCTTCTGCTGCATCCGGACACGGATTACCACGTGCGCGAACTGGCGCGGCAAACCGGCACTGCGCCCGGCACGCTGCACAAAGAGCTTAGTCGCCTCGCGGCAGCGGGCTTGTTGTTGCGCAAAGTGCAGGGTAACCAGGTGCGCTACCGGGCCAACCCGCAATGCCCCGTCTTCCCCGAATTGGCGGGCTTGCTGCGTAAAACCACGGGCGCGGCTGAACTGCTTGCCAACGCCTTGGCTCCGTTGCAGCCCACACTGGCACTGATTTTTGGCTCTGTGGCCAGCGGCACCGAAACAGCCAACAGCGACGTAGACCTGCTGTTCATCGGAGGCGCTGGCTTTGCCGATGTGGTGCGCGCCACCCACCCAGTGCAGGCAGAGCTGGCGCGTGAAATCAACCCCGTGGTGTATAGCGCGCAAGAGTTCGAGCGCCGCGTGGCCGGACACGACGCTTTCGTCATGGACTTGCTCGCCAAGCCCACCATCTTTTTAACCGGAACCCAACATGACCTTAGCCAACTTGCTGGCCATACAACGCCTGCTGGCGTTTAGCGCAACGCCCCAGGACGTGCAGCGCCTGTTGGCTGCCGCAGAGCGCAACCTGGCCGATGCCCGATTGGCGCAGCTGAGTGCCGAGAACCGCTTTGATGCCGCCTACAAATGCATCATGCAATGCGCCATGCTCGGCTTGTGGGCGCGGGGCTACCGCACCTCAACCAGCCAGCCCGGACACCACCAGACGGCAATGCAGGCCTTGCCACTCACCATGGGTCTGCCTGCTGACGTGATCATCGTGCTGGACGCGCTGCGCAAGCAACGCAACCTCAGCGACTATGAAGGCGACCCGGTGAGCGACGGTGTGGTGGCTGAGTGCCTCCAGCAAGCCCAAACGCTTTTGGCACATACCCGAAAATTCCTTAAAACCCAGTTTCCTGATCTACTGGCTAACGCTAAGAAAGACTAGTTCCCGTGCTCCACTCCGAAGGTCAATTTGCGATGAACACAACCAATCTTCCCCAACGCGTCCAACTGATCGATGTAGGTCCGCGCGACGGCCTGCAAAACGAAAAGCAGCCGGTCAGCGCCGCCACCAAAATTGAGTTGGTGCAGCGTCTGCAGGATGCGGGCCTGACCGAGATCGAGGTCACCAGTTTTGTTTCGCCCAAATGGGTGCCGCAGATGGCGGACAACGCCGAGGTGATGGCCGGCATGGCGCGCAAACCCGGTGTGCGCTATTCGGTGCTGACGCCCAATCTGCAAGGTTATGAATCTGCGCTCAAAACAAACCCCGACGAGATCGTGGTGTTTGGCGCAGCCAGCGAGGCCTTTAGCCAGAAGAACATCAATTGCTCCATTGCCGAGAGCATCGAGCGCTTCCGCCCTGTGGTGCAGGCCGCACTGTCCGCGGGCATTGCCGTGCGTGGCGCCATTTCCTGCACCGTGGGCTGCCCGTATGAGGGCGATATTGCGCCTGAACGGGTGGAACTGGTGGCACGCCTGATGCGCGAAATCGGCGTGCAGAGGGTGGACATTGCCGACACCATCGGCGTGGGCACGCCGCGCAAGGTGCAGCGTGCGCTGGAGGCCGCGCTAAAACATTACGGCATCAACGAGGTGTCCGGCCATTTTCACGATACCTATGGCATGGCACTGGCCAACACGCTGGCCGCGCTGCAGGTGGGGGTGTGGAACTTCCAGTCCTCGGTGGCGGGTTTGGGTGGTTGCCCCTACGCCAAGGGCGCCACCGGCAATGTGGCGTCCGAGGATGTGGTCTACATGCTGCGGGGCATGGACATTGAGACCGGCATCGATCTGGATAAACTCATTGACGCAGGCCAATTCATCAGCGATGCGCTGGGTCGTAAACCCCATTCGCGCGCGGCCAATGCGCTGCTCACCAAGCGACTGGGCTAGGCCTTGGTTAGCATCGGTCCTTTCCTGTTTTTTGAGATGGACCCCAACCGATGTGTGGAGCTGAATTGATAAGTCTTCCCGAGGGCGTGCAACGTGTTGCCGCCGTACTGCAGTCTCACGCGCATCCGCATGCCCCGGTCATGCTGGAGGATGCCGCCCGCACCGCGCAGCAAGCCGCAGACGCCTTGGGCGTAGCCCTGGGCCAGATCGCCAAGAGCATCATCTTTCGTCGCCTCTCAGATGACGCGGCCGTGCTGGTGATTACCTCCGGCGACCGGCGAGTGGACCAGAAAAAGGTCGAGGCACTGGTCGGCCCGCTGGGCCGTGCGGATGCAGCGTTTGTAAAAACTGCTACCGGTTTCACCATCGGCGGCGTGGCGCCTATTGCCCATGCCAAGGCCTGCGTCACGCTGATGGACGAAGACCTGTTTCGCTTTGACGACATCTGGGCGGCGGCCGGCCATCCGCATGCAGTGTTTCAACTGACGCCCAACCAACTTTGCTTTATGACCGGTGTCAACGAATCGGACGTGGTGGAGTGGCCGCTGGCCGACATGCCCGCCGGTGCGCGCAAGGTGCTGGGCGACCGTTCGGCCTCGGTGCAAGCTGCGGGAAAGAGTTCTATGTCACCCTGCGTGTCGGTTTGTCGCATGGATGAAAAGGTGGATGCCTGTCTGGGTTGTCTGCGCACCCGCGACGAACTCACCGCCTGGGCGACCATGGATGAGGACGCCAAATTCGCGGTGTGGAATTCGATCGACAAACGATTACAGACGCGGATGGTATGAAAAAAATAACCTTTTATCTGGACTTTATTTCGCCCTATGCCGCCCTGGCGTTTGAGGAGTTGCCGCAGGCCCTGATGGGCCTGAGCTACTCGGTGACTTACAAGCCGGCGGCGCTGGGCGTGCTGCTGCGCCACCACGGCAGCCTGGGCCCGGCCGAAATACCGGCCAAGCGCGACTGGACCTACCGCCATGTGATGTGGCTGGCGCACAGCAAAGGCCTGACCCTGGACATGCCGGCCATGCACCCGTTTAACCCCATGCCACTGTTGCGTTTAGCCGTGGCTACGGACCCGCAGGGCCTGCCCAATCGCTACGTGTGCGAAACCCTGTTTCGCCATGTCTGGCAGGGTGGTGCCGATGCGGTGGATGCCGCGCGCCTGCAAGCCATCACCGCCGAGTTGGCGCCGGAGCGCACCATCACCGATGACAGCGTGAAGGCCCAACTCAAGGCGCACACCGATGACGCCATCGCTCTGAATATTTTTGGCGTACCGGCCTTTGAAGTCGACGACAAAGTGTTCTGGGGGCTGGACGCGCTGCCCATGCTGCGCGCCTATCTGGAAGGCGACGCCTGGTTTTCTGACGCCAACTGGAATGCCCCACTCACCCTGCCCTCAGGACTTCCACCAAAAAAGCCCTGAATTTGAACCCAACCCGTGCCAGCAGAAGAACAATAAAAACTACAGAGATTCACCATGCCCAATGCCTTCAACTTCAACGCCTCTCCTTTTGATTGCCTGACCCAGGCCGAGCAGCGCCTGGTGCGCAACAGTGTGGATGTGGCCTACTTCCCCGAGGGGGCCGCCATTCTGGAAGTGGGTATTGCGCCCACCCACCTGTTTGTCATCATCAAAGGCTATGTGAGCCAGATGGAGGGCTCCGAGGTCATCACGTCGTATGGCCCGGACGATTGCTTTGACGGGCGCGGCCTGGTGGCCGGCAAAGTGAGTAGCCGCTTTGTGGCGGCGGAAGAAGTGGTGGCGTATCAGTTGGCCAAGCAGGCAGTGAGTGACCTGATAGCTGCCAACGCCACCTTTGGTGCGCTGCTGTTTTCTGATTTGAGCAACAAGCTCAGCGCGCTGTCGGCGCGACAAAGCCAGCATGAGTTGCAGAGCCTGACCATGTCTCGTGTGGACGAGGCATTTTTGCGCCAAGCCGTGTTTGTCGATGCACAGGCCAGCATTCTTTCGGTGGTGCAAACATTTCAGGCCGAGCGCACCTCGAATGTGCTGGTGCGTGACAGCAGCCAGAGCCCTGAGCGCCTGGGCATCTTTACCGCCACTGCAGTGCAGCGCGCCATTCTGGATGGCCGCCCGCTCGATCAATTGCCCGTGGGTGACTTGAGCAACTTCAAGCTGATTGAAGTGAAGCCCTCTGACCAATTGGGTGATGCCATGGCCACCATGCTGCGCAACCGCGTACACCGTGTGGTGGTGGTGGATGAAGAGCGCAAGATTCACGGCATCCTGGAAGCGCTGGATTTGTTCAGCTTCCTGTCCAACCAGTCGCACCTGATCACCGAAAAGATCGAAGACGCCAAAGATCTGGATGGCCTGAGCCAGGCCGCCGCGCAGATCACCCGCATGATTGCGCTCTTGTACCGCAGCGGCTCGCGCGTCAACCTGATTGCCAGGTTGGTGCAGCAACTCAACTCGCGCCTGTTTGAGCGCGCCTGGAACCTGATCGCGCCGCCAGAGTTGGTGAAGAACAGTTGCCTGTTTGTGATGGGCAGCGAAGGGCGGAGCGAACAGTTGCTCAAGACCGACCAGGACAACGGCCTGGTGCTGCGCGATGGCTACACACCGCCGGCCGACCTGGCAGATATATGCACCCGTTTCTCAGTGGCGCTGGCCAGCTTTGGTTATCCCGAGTGCGCGGGCCGCATCATGGTGAACAACCCGGACTGGCGTAATACCGCAAGTGGTTTTGCCCAAATGACGCGCCAGTGGCTCATCATGCCCGACGGCGACAGCCTGATGAAGCTGGCTATCTTTATGGATGCCCATGCCGTCTGTGGTGATGCGCACCTGCTGGATGAAGTGGAAGCGGGTTTGAGCAAACTGGCCACCGACAACGACGCCATGCTGAGCCGCTTTGCCTCGGCCATAGATGCCTTTGGCAGCGGCACCGGCTGGTGGAACCGTCTACTGGGCCTGGGCGAAAAGGACAACCGGCTCAATATCAAGAAGGAAGGTATCTTCCCGCTGGTGCACGGCGTGCGCAGCCTGGCGTTGGCCAAGCGCGTGGAAGAGACGGGCACCACTGAACGCATTGCGGCGCTGGTGACGCAAGAGGTGCTGACGCCTGAGATGGGCGCGGACCTGACCGACAGCCTGTACTTTTTCATGGGCCTGAAACTAAAAGCCGGCCTGGCCGAACTCGACACCGGCCGACTGGTGACGGGCGCGATTGACGTGGACAAACTCAGCAGCCTGGACCGCGATTTGCTCAAAGACACCTTGGGTGTGGTCAAGCGCTTCAAGATATTGCTGCGCTTGCGCTTTCATCTGGAGGCCGCGTGAGCGATATCGAGTTCATCCCCCTGCGCTGGTGGGCGGCGCTCAAGCGCGAATGGAAGCTGTACCACCTGGGCCTGCCCGAATTTCGTTTCATGTTCGACCCGGCGCCGCCGAACGAGTGGGTGTCGCTGGACTGCGAGACCACGGGCCTCAATGTGGGCAAGGACGAGATCATCTCGATTGGTGCCGTGCGCATCGTAGGCAACCGCATCATGACCAGCGAGCGTCTGGAATTACTGGTCAAGCCTGAGCACGGAGTGTCCGCTGAGAGCGTGAAGATTCACCGCCTGCGCGAGCAGGATGTGGCGCAGGGCCTGTCGATTGACGAGGCCATGAAACAACTCATGCGCTTTATCGGCAGCCGCCCGCTGGTGGGCTACTTTCTCGAATTTGACGTGGCCATGATCAACAAGGCCTTGTTCCCTATGCTAGGCCAGGGCCTGCCGCAACCCAAGATCGAAGTCTCCGGCATGTACTACGACTACAAGTACCGCCAACAACCTGCTCACACACGGCAGGATGCACCGCAAATTGACCTGCGCTTTGACACCTTGATGGGCGACCTCGGCCTGCCGGTGCGCGATGCGCATGACGCACTCAATGACGCGGTGATGGCGGCGCTGGCTTTCATTAAGCTAAGGCAATTGAAAGGTTGAGTGGATTTGCCGCACTGCCTTTCATTGCATCCAGTTTTCAAAGGGCGCTCACCGAATGTCAGAAATCGCCGCTGGCATTCGTTGTGAATGTTGGGCGTCGGCGGCGGTGGTTGACATAGGCTGGGAGCGGCCTTTCAAGCCGTTCAGGCGGAAGTCAAATAGGCCGCGTTAGCTGCCGGTCGCAGTAAAGACGAAAACTGAGTTGTTTTCTCGATAGCGGACTTTGCGCATAAGGGTCCAATTTAGTATTTTTTGAATCGATAAATCGCGGAAACTGATATTCACCGCCAGCAAGGTTTAGTTACTGTGGGTTACCACCGGTAATCCAATCCGCCGCTGAAATTCCTATCCGTTTAGCGAAGACCCGCGAGAAAGCTGCTGGGTTTGAATAGCCTACCGCGGGTGCTACTACCTTCATCGGTTTGCCCCGTCGAAAGAGAGTTTGCGCCACGCTGATACGCCAATCTGTGAGGTAATCCATCGGTGCCTTGCCTACTGCTTGCTTGAAGCCAGCCGCAAAGCGGGCTCGTGACATGCCCGCAGTTTGCGCTAGCTCTTCAAGCGTCCAGCCTTGCTCCGGTTTGTCATGCATGGCCGTAATCGCTTTGGCAAGTCGAGCATCTGCCAGTCCTGCCACCAATCCAAGTTTGACCATTTTGGTGTCTATCGCATGGCGAAGGAGCAACACAACCATGAACTCCATCAAGCGGTCGATTCCGGCCTCCCGACCAGGGCGATTTGCAAATGCCTCGTCAAACAGTAGCGCCATGGTCCCTTCCACACCGGGCATGTCCGCCAGGGGCACGCACAAGAAATTGGGCATACCCCGAAGCAGTGGGTTGCTCATGGACGCACCAAAATCAACAGACGCACAGACCAGATCTGCGCCCAATGTGTCATCAACCTCAAAGCGATGCGCAAACGGTTGCCTGTAGAAAAGCAATGTTGGTTCTGTCAGCTCGATGCTGGCTGCGGGGGGATGGGCAAGGCGTAAAGTGCCCCGGCGCAAGACATGCAGGATGCCTACACCCTGCTGGTTGTCGAAATCAACGATGCCGCAGAGGGCGCCGCTGTAGAAAACCCGGGCACTCAGCGTGAAGTGTTTAAAAAGCGGCGAGAGCGAGTCCACAGAGCCAACTTAATCCTAAGTGAGACGATCAGTGCGTAGATCGAGATGATCAGTTCCCGCAATTATCACTCTGGGGCTCAAAGTCTGTCTTGTGCAAACCCGCACTCAACCCTTCGGAGAATTTCACATGCAACGTATCACCGCACTCACCCTTGATGCATCACCTGCAGCATCTCGCCCCATGCTTGAAGCCGTTCAGAAAAAACTGGGCATGATTCCCAACCTTTTCAAGACCTTTTCGCACTCTCCCGCTGTTCTGGGTTATTACCTGGCGGGCAGTGAAGCACTGGGCGGCGGCACCTTGTCTGCTGCACTGCGCGAACAAATCGCCCTGGTAACCGCTGGCGAGAACGAATGCGACTACTGCGCGTCCGCCCATACTTTGATGGGCAAAGGTGCTGGAGTTAACGCGGCTGAGTTGGCCAACAACCTGCGCGGTCGCTCCGCTAACGCCAAAACACAGGCTGCACTCGAATTTTCCGCAGCCATCGTCAGCGAGCGCGGCCGTGTAAGCGATGAACAACTGCAACTCGTGCGCGCCGCCGGATACAACGATGCCGAAGTCGTTGAAATTGTCGCCAACGTAGCGATCAATATTTTTACCAATTACTTCAATCACATCGCCGGCACCGTGATTGATTTCCCCGCAGTCAAGTCTGCTGCTCCTGCACACGCCTGATCTGTTCAACCACCCCATCATCGGAGAAATTAGTCATGACTTCAGAAACAACTTTGCAGATTCCTAACCGCCGCCTCTTTCTCGGGGCCAATGCAGTCGCGCTATCTGCGGGTGCGCTGGCACTTCTGGGTGGGCAGGATGCGTTCGCAGCAGGTAAGGCAATGGACGTTAAAAATGACCTGGCCATTCTCAACGTTGCTGTTGGCCTGGAATATGAGGGCATTAACGCTTACGCCATTGCGCTGAAAAGCGGATTGCTCAATGAGCAGCACGTCAAAGCTGCGACCAAGTTTCAGGACGATCACAAGCAGCACAACGATGCCTTGATTGCCACCATACGCAAACTCGGTGGTGAGCCGGTAGAAGCCAAAACGTTGGATGAATATGCCAAGCAACTGAAGGTTGACCTGCTCAAGAACGAAGACGACGTGCTCGATCTGGCTGCTCGGTTGGAGCTCGGTGCGACCAATGCCTACCTGGGCGTGATCACCGCGTTTAAAGATCCAGCGCTGGGCAAAATCGCCGCGCGTCTTGCGGCGGACGAAGCATCACACTTTGCACTTTTGAACTTTGATTTGAAGCGGCCCTTCTCGAAGGCGTTCGCCTTTGGCGCCTGAACGCACTGACGTTTGCCACCGCGCGATGCGGTGGCAAAACCACCACAACCTCAAAGGATCGAAAAGATGAAGACTCTATGCACTTATGCGCTCGCAATAGTATTGCTGAGCGTCGCCACTTTGGCGGTTGCTGAGGGTGACTCACAGCGTGGCCGTGAACTCTACGAGAGCCGCTGTGTTGCGTGTCACTCAGTCGATCAGAACCGGGTGGGACCGGCGCACCAAGGCGTCTATGGTCGACGGACGGGTCGTGCTGCTGGGTACGGGTATTCCGCTGCCCTTAGCAAGTCCAATGTAATTTGGACGGAACGAACCTTAAACGCTTGGTTGAGCAACCCAGAACGTTTTATTCCGGGGCAAAAAATGGGATTCTCCGTGCCTGAAGCCCATGATCGAGCTGATCTGATTGCCTATTTAAAAACTCTATAAGGAAAATTGTATGCAAGTCAAAGACATGTTGAACAAGGCCAAGACTGTGGCTAGCGTCACATCGTTGGAAGCCCGTGAGGCGATGCTGGGCTGTTTTGTCACCATCCACGGCGAGACGCTCAAGCGTGGTGCCATGCTGATGGGCGAGAAGCTCAGTGATGAAGAGACCGAACGCCAGGCCCGTGCCTCCATGCGCAGTGTGATGGGGGCCGCCGATTTTGAAAAACCAACGGCTGCGTCACTTACAGCCGCCAAGGTACGCATGGACCAGAAGATGAACTTCTCCAAGGCACCACAAGATCTGCGCGATATGCACGACCAAGTTTGCAGCATGATCGTACGAAAAGTCGTTTAGCCCAGCGCCTGCGCCACCAACAACTTGAGTTCCGGCAACAACGTCTCGGCGAACCATGGATTGCGTTTTAGCCAGATGTTGTTGCGCGGGCTGGGGTGGGGCAGAGGAATCACGGCGGGTGCAAATTCCTGCCAGCGTTCCACCGTGCCGGTCACACTGCCGTTGCCCGACTTGGGCAAATGCCAGGCCTGCGCATACTGACCGATCACCAGCGTGAGTGCGATGTGGGGCAGATGCTCCAGCACCTGTTGCCGCCAGCGCGGAGCGCATTCGGGGCGGGGCGGCAGGTCGCCTGACTTGCCGGTGCCTGGGTAGCAAAAGCCCATTGGCACAATCGCCATTTGCGTAGGCTCATAAAACACCTCGCGGGTGATGCCCATCCACTCCCGCAAACGGTCACCACTGGCATCGTCAAACGGGACACCGCTGTTGTGGACCCGGATTCCCGGCGCCTGGCCGACCACTAGAATGCGGGCGGCCGGATGCACCTGCAGCACCGGGCGCACGCCCAGGGGCAAATGGGGTGCGCACAAAGTGCAGGCGCGCACCTGCTGCAACAGGTGGGCCGTGGCTACCGGCAAGCGGGTTTCAACGCGTGCCATCCAGAAGCCCTTTGTAGCGGGGCGCCAGGTGTTGGTGCGCACCGGCCACCAATGCCGCCAGCAAGGCCTCGTCCACTTCTGTTTCCAACTGCTCGGCAGAGCCCTTGGCGCCTGTGGATTCGAGTTCGATGGCTTCGTCCTTACGGAATTTGAACTGTGCCTGGTTGCCACAGTGATGGCAATACACATAGTCGCCCGGCTTCTGGTCACGCCGCACCACTATGGTCGGGCCGCACATGGCGCAATTCATAAGCGGAATGCCAATGTCCGTGTGACCTACCAAGTGATTGAGTTTGCCTTCGCTGCCCAGGCGCACCAGGCGCGCACTCAGATCGGCATCGAATTGTTTGCCGGCCACCTGCTTGATGATGGACAGGGCTTTCTCCACCGGCATACCGGTGCGGTAGGGGCGGGTGCTTGTCATAGCGTCAAAGGCATCGCAGATGCCCACAACGCGGGCTATCAGGGGAATGCTTTCGCCGTTGAGCCCATCCGGATAGCCGCGTCCATCCGGCATTTCGTGGTGCATCAACACCGCCTCATGCGCCAGGGCCTCCAGGGGATGGCCCCGTAGCAGCCGCGCGCCAATGCGCGGGTGCGTTTTTATCAGGGCATATTCGTGGTCATCCAGAGGACCGGGCTTGTTCAGCACCGCATCGGGAATACCCACTTTGCCGAGATCATGCAAAAAGCCGCCCAATTCGATCCTTGCAACCTCGTCGGCATCTAGCTCCAGGTCCTCGGCCAGCATGCGAGCGTATTGGGAAACACGCCACAGGTGCCCTCCGGTGTAGGGGTCGCGTGCCTCCACGATCCAGGCCATGCGGTAAAGATTTTCAATAAATGGAGCAAGTAGGCTGCTCACGGGGGTCGATTCGGTCACGGGAAGCCCTTTGGTTTTAGTGATCCATCATGGCATGAATGCAGTCGCCACATGTTCAACAAAAGCCTTGACCTTCGCAGAGTGTTTGCGCTCCGGCGGGCTAACCAGATGAATTGGAGAAGCGGGCGACTCCCAACCGGGCATCAAGCGCACCACTTCACCACTGGCCAGTTCCCGCTCGAACAGCCAGGTCGGCGAATAGCCAATGCCCATGCCGCTTGTCACTGCAGCGCGGATCACCTCGCTGCTGTTGGTCTGCAGGCGCCCTTCGACGCGCACGTTGCTGACCGCTCCTGGTTCAACCAGGGTCGCTGCGCCGGCCGTGAAAGACCAAAGATTGCGGCTGGACGTCTCGGTGTACACGATGCAGTGGTGCTGCAATAAATCTTCCGGCTGCATGGGCGAACCGATGCCCGGCGGGAGTGTTTTCAAGTAGTCCGCATGTGTCATCAACATGCGCTGCGATGTTCCAACCCGCCGCGCAATCAGGCCGCTGTCGGGCAGATCACCGATGCGTACGGACACGTCAATGCCCTGCTCGACCAGATCAATAAAACCATCGTGCAGACGCAGGTCGATCTTTACGTCCGGGTGCGCCGCCATAAACGTTTTCACCAGCGGCATCAGCTTCAAGCGCCCGAAGCCCACCGACGCCGCCACACGCATCCAGCCGCTCAATTGGGCCTCACCCCGGCGCAAGTCCGACTCGGCCTCCACGATCTCAGCCACCAACCGGCGCGCCTGCTCGAAGTAGCGCGCCCCCTCTTCGGAGAGTGCCAGGGAGCGCGTGGTTCGGACCAATAGCTTGGCTCCCAACTCTTTTTCCAGAGCCGCCACCTGCTTGCTGATGGCGCTTTGGGTAGAACTCAACTCGGCCGCGACGGCCGTGAAGCTGCCGGATTCAACCACCCGCACAAAGGTCCGCATGGCGGAAAGTTTGTCCATGACATCTCCATATATTCCATTAACTACTAATTTTTAGCGCGAAATGCAGTCTATATCAACGCATAGGAATCAGTCACAGTCCATCCTTCACTCAACCAACCAGGAAATTCTCATGACCACTATCAACGTCCCCACCCGTGCCGAAGTCAGCGCAAACAACCAGGCCATCTTTGACCAGCTCAAGGCTGGCTTGGGCATGGTCCCCAACCTCTACGCCACCTTCGCCCATTCGGACACGGCCCTGGCCACCTACATGGCTTTTCAGAACGCCAAGAGCAGCGTCTCTGGCAAGGCGCGCGAGGTCGTCAACCTCGTCGTCAGCCAGGTCAACGAATGCCAGTATTGCCTTGCCGCACACACCATGCTGGGCAAGATGAATGGCTTCACCGAAGCGCAAATCCTGGAAATCCGCCACGGCCAAGCTAGCTTTGATGCCAAGTTCGACGCACTGGTCCGCCTGACCAAGGGCATCGTGCAAAGCCGGGGCCATGTGGACCAGGCTTTGGTCGAGGCCTTCTTTGCCGCTGGCTGGACCAAGGAAAACCTGGTGGATGCCATCGTTGTTATTGGCGACAAGACGGTCAGCAACTACCTGCACTCGACGACCAAGATTCCCGTCGATTTTCCTGCCGCTCCCGCGTTGGATTGATTTCAAATCAAACGGAGAACGTTATGCAAACACAAGAGTCCCTCGCTTTTCAGCTGGCAAGCTACAAGGCCGGCTTTATCGGCCGGGCGCCTGCGGCACGCGTTGCCATGATGGAGGCCGCAACGGCCCACCTCAAAAGCACCGGCATTGAATCGCTCGCATTGAAGGTGGGCGACCGCGCGCCAAGCTTCAGCCTACCGGATGCAAAGGGCAAACAGGTCAGCTTGAACCACCTGCTGGAACTAGGGCCAGTGATTGCGATCTTCTATCGCGGCGGTTGGTGCCCCTATTGCAATTTGGAGTTGCGCGCGTGGCAAGCACATCTTGTCGAGTTGAACAGCTTGGGAGCTACCTTGGTGGCTATCTCTCCGCAGACCCCGGACAACTCACTGAGCACGGCAGAAAAGAATGCATTGGCTTTTCCGGTGCTGAGCGACTCTGACCTGGCGGCGGCCCATGGCTTCGGCATTGCATTCACCTTGCCTCCTGAACTGGTGGACCTGTATAGCTCCGTGGGAAATAATCTGCCGGAACTTAACGGCAATGGCCAGTGGGTGCTGCCGATGCCTGCGACCTTTGTCATCGACAAAAGCGGTGTGATTCAGTTTGCACATGTGGAAGCCGACTATCGGGAGCGTGCCGAGCCGGGCGATGTGCTGGCTATCATTCGGGCCATGGGGCAAATGTAGCGGCTCTGCGCTATGGAGTACAGCTGTTCCACAATGAGATGCATGATGACTGGATGTAAAGCCTTGGACACGAATGTCAGTGCCTATTTCCAGTTGCAAATTTGGAATACAGCTTCCTCGACGCTGCACCACTGAAATTGCCTGCGCTCCAATGCTGTCATTCATATTTGAAACAGGTGGGCGGCTATTTTTTCGAACTCCACCAAGCTCGTTGCGAATGTACGGAACGGCACTCCGGCAACCTTTAAGCGTTCCTTGCAAGCCCGGACATCATGCCGGCTTGTTTGGCAGCAGACGCTTTCCCGTCTGCAATACATACACTCCGCACAAGATCAAAAGCATGGCGACTACGTCTTGACCGGTCAACGGCTCATGCACCAAAAGTCCACCAATGACTAACGCCACGACAGGGGGAATATAGGTGACCCCGGCCGCTTTTAAGGCACCCAAATGCTGCACGATGAAATAGTACAGAACGTATGCAAGCCCGGTACCTGACAACCCTAGTCCTACCACTAACCCTGTCAATGCAACCTTGTCTTCTTGAATGCGCCCTATCCCGTTGAGATCAGTGACCAACCACATCACCAATAGGGCTAGGCCGATTTGATAGGTAGTCAGTGCAAGTGGTGAAATTTCCTTCGGTACAAGAAATCGGCGGGCATAGACAAAGGAGCAACCCACACTCAGTGACCCAGCCAGCACGTAGAGAACACCCTGGACATTGACGGCCGATGCACCGCTGTTCCATGGACGGGCGATTAGA
>CAIQYP010000277.1 GCA_903876045.1 uncultured beta proteobacterium
AAGAAAGCCCGCGTTGAAGATGCACTGCACGCTACCCGCGCTGCCGTGGAAGAAGGCATCGTGGCTGGCGGCGGCGTGGCTCTGTTGCGCGCCAAGCAAGCTGTGGGCGAACTCAAGGGTGCCAACGCTGACCAGGACGCCGGTATCAAGCTGGTGATGAAGGCCATCGAAGCTCCCCTGCGCGAAATCGTTTACAACGCAGGCGGCGAAGCCTCTGTGGTGGTGGCTGCTGTGTTGGCCGGTAAGGGCAACTACGGCTTTAACGCTGCCAATGACACCTACGGCGACATGATCGAAATGGGTATTCTGGACCCCACCAAGGTGACCCGTACTGCTCTGCAGAACGCCGCCTCTGTGGCATCCCTGATGCTGACGACTGAAGCCATGATTGCTGAGTCCCCCAAGTCTGATGCCGGTGGCATGGGCGGTATGGGTGGTGGTGATATGGGTGGGATGGGCGGCATGGGCGGCATGGGCATGTAACTTCGCCTTGCCTGAGGGCGTATGGCGGCGTTGCAAACGCTTGCCGTACCGTAGGTACTGTCAGCGCGTTTGCGCCTTGCCCTACACCCTCATGCTGCGTTGGAGTGAAGTCAATTCACTCTGCCGAAATAACAAAACCCCGCAGGGCTTGCCTTGCGGGGTTTTGTTTTGGGTGAATGCTTTTGTTCTTTTTGCTACAGCTTGTTAAGGTCCAGCTTCTTGCGGGCCTTCAGTGCGGCTTGGCGCACAAAGCAGGTTTCCTCATGGTCGTTGACGAGGCCCATGGCTTGCATGAAGGCGTACATGGTGGTGGGGCCTACGAACTTCCAGCCGCGCTTTTTCAGGTCTTTGGACAACGCCAGGGACTCGGTGCTTTGGGTCATGCTGCGCAAGGCGTCGCGGGTGATGTGTTGGGGGCGGGTTGCGGGTGCGGGCTCGAACTTCCAGAAGTAGGCGGCCAAGGATTTTTCGGATTCCATCAACTTCTCGGCACAGCGCGCGTTGTTGATGGCCGCTTCGATCTTGCCGCGGTGGCGGATGATGCCGGCGTCGTTCACCAGACGTTCTATGTCTTTGTCACCAAAGCGTGCTACCTGGCTCCAGTCGAAGTGGGCAAAGCCAGCGCGAAAGTTTTCGCGCTTTTTCAGGATGGTGATCCAGCTCAAGCCCGCCTGAAAACCTTCAAGGCAAATCTTCTCGAACAGACGCCGGTCGTCTGTGACCGGAAAGCCCCATTCGTTGTCGTGGTAGTCGCGGTAAAGCTGCGAGTCATCAACCCAAAAGCAACGGATAGGCTCGGTTTTCATAGCCCGCACTGTAGCCGGAGTTCATCGGTCAATTGCGCGGCGGAAGTGAAATGAATGCCCTTCCAGCCCAGTTCCATTGCTGCTTCCACATTGCCTTGCAGGTCATCAATAAAGACGGTGCGCTCTGGCTCTAGGTGGTAGCGCGACTGCAGCAGCTGATAGATGTCGGGCTGTGGCTTGCTTAGCAACACGTCGCCGGAAAAAATGCCGCCGTCAAAGCTTTGCAGGAATGCATGCTTTTGCTCCAGTTCGCGGGCATAAGGACGCGGCATATTGGACAGGAAATACAAACCGCGCACGCCCTCGTTCTTCTGGCGTCGGGCTTGCAAGGACTGCAGCACCGCGATAGTTTCCGCCATGGGCACCAGGCATTCTCCGATGTGTTGCACCAGGGTTTGGACAGCCCGGTGATCCAGTTCCAGACGGCTGGAAAGCCGATCCACCACGGCATCCATCTCCAGTAGACCCCGGTCATAGTCATGCCAGTCTTCGTGGCTGAACATGGCATGGGCCAAACGCTTGGATTCGGTTGGCGTGCTTGCGCGCGACGGGAATGCTTCAGAAACAATTTCTATCGGGCGCCAGGTAAACAGCACCGCGCCAAAGTCAAACACCACGTTCATCTTTAATAACTTTCAGGGGGCATCACGCAAAGCACGCTTGAGGGCCGCAGCCAGTTTGGCTGGACGGGTTTGGCTGATTGTCACCTTGGGCGTTGCGTGCCAATTGGCACAGCGTTGAATCGCCTGTGCAACATCGGCAATCTGTGACTCGGTCCAAGCCGCGCCGGACTGCGCATGCAAGGCTTTGACTTCAAATACGCCTTCGGCTCGATGCGCCTTGGCATCCAACCGGCCAATCAGTTCACCCCGGCACAGAATGGGCAAGACAAAGTAGCCGTGGACGCGCTTGGCCTCTGGCGTATAACACTCCAACCGGTAATCGAAATCAAACATCGCCAGCGCACGTTCGCGGTCCCAAACAATGGGGTCAAACGGCGACAGCAGCGCGGTGTGGGTTGGCAGCAGTTTCCCGGCGATTGCCTTCTTCAACAATGCTGCCTGGCTGGCATGCACGTAGGCGGGAGCATCCCATCCATCCACGCGCACACGCAGCAAGTTGCCCTGCTCTACGAGCGCATCCAGATCCGCATCTTTCAGACGCGGTTTGCTGCGGTAATAGTCGTGCACCCAGCGTGCCTGTGTGATGCCCAATGCAGCTACCGACTTTTCAATAAAACGATTGCGCACTTGCCCGGGTGTTGGTGCTTCAAGACTTGCTGCAAGTTGGGGCGCCACCCGTTCAGCCAAATCGTAGACGCGTTGAAACTTTTCGCGCCGCGCCACCATCAGTTCACCCGTGGCAAACAAGGCCTCGAGCCAACGCTTCTCATCCTTCCAACCCCACCACGCTGACCCCTTGCCTTCCGTGCGTTCAAAGTCGGATGTCTTGACCGGGCCGTTGTCACGGATGTGTGCGAGTAGCTTGTCCAGTTCGGCGCGCTGCTGAGCGTGGGACTTTTGGGCGTTGACTAAACCCCAGTGCTTGCGCGTCTCGCGGTTAAACAGGCGATGGGCGTTTAAGTCGTCGATCGGCGCAAAGCAGGCCTCATGGGCCCAGGTTTCAAATACCTCGCCCTTGGTCAACGCCTCGTCCAACCAGCTTTGCGGATAGGGGCCCAGACGCGAAAACAACACCAGATACGGGCTGCGCGCCACCACATGGATGGTGTCAATCTGCAGCAGGCCCATGCGCGCTATGCAGGCACGCAGCGCACCGCGCGTTGCGGTTCGGGCCGTTGGCTGCAACAAGCCCTGCGCTGCCAATTGCAGACAGCGCGCCTGTTGCAACGGCATTTCCATGCTCAGGCGCGCAGTTTTGCCAGCAGGCCTGCCGTCGAACCATCCAGCCCACTGGCATCGCCATTGGCCAGACGCGTCTCAATATCTTTCGCCAGCACTTTGCCCAACTCCACGCCCCATTGGTCAAAACTGTTGATGCCCCAGAGGCTGCCGCTCACAAACACACGATGCTCCTGCAAAGCGATCAGCGCGCCCAGGGACGCAGGGTTCAGATCGTCCAGCAGCAAGAAGGTGCTGGGGCGGTTGCCAGGAAAGTGCTTATGGCCACCTAAATCCACTTTGCCCACCATCAATGCCTGCGCCTGTGCCAGCACATTAGCCAGCAGCAGCGCATGGTGTCCGCCCAAATTGTGGCGTGGCGTTTTAACCGCCACAAATTCCAGCGGCACCACGTCTGTGCCCTGGTGCAGCATCTGGAAGTAAGCGTGCTGACCGTTGGTGCCGGACTCGCCCCACAGCACAGGAGAGGTGCCGAACGGCAGCGTTGCGCCGTCGCCGTCCACGCGCTTGCCGTTGCTTTCCATTTCCAGTTGCTGCAGGTAGGCCGGCAAGCGGCGCAGCGCACTGTGATACGGCGCAATGCTGCGGCTGGTAAAGCCATGAAAGTTGCGGTACCAAACATCCAGCAAGCCCAGACGCACCGGCAGGTTTTGCTCCAGCGGCGCCGTGCGGAAATGCTCGTCCATGGCGTGCGCACCAGCCAGAAAGTCGCGAAAACCTTGCGCACCAATCGCAATCGCCAGTGGCAAACCAATGGCCGACCACATCGAATAGCGTCCGCCCACCCAATCCCAAAAACCAAATGTGGTGGTGATGCCAAAGGCATTGGCCGCAGCCACATTGGTGGTGAGGGCTGCAAAGTGGCGCGCCGTGTCGGTGCCGCCCTGCGCTGCAAACCAGGCCTTGGCCGAGTGCGCGTTGGTCATGGTCTCGATCGTGGTGAAGGTCTTGCTGGCGATCAGAAACAGCGTGCTTTCCACCTTGACCTTTTTCAACGTGGCGGCCAGTTCATGGCCATCTACATTGCTGACAAAGTGCACGCGCTTGCCTGAGTTGGCAAAGGCATCCAACGCCAGCACCGCCATCTGCGGTCCGAGGTCCGAGCCACCTATACCGATGTTCACCACGTCAGTGATCTCTGCATCAGCACGCACGCTTTCAGCATAGGCCAGCATGGCATCCAGCGTGGCGTGTACCTTGGCCAACTCGGTCGCGCGATGGCTGCCGTCGTTACTGGTTGGGGTTGGCGTACGCAGCAGCACATGCCAGACTTCACGCCCTTCGGTGTGGTTGATCTTCTCACCCGCAAACATGGCATCGCGGTGTTCGGCGACACCAGTTTGGCGCGCCAAATCCATTAGCAACGCCTCGGTGCCCACGTCAATGCGGTTCTTGGACAAGTCTGCAAACACATACGGCGCGCTTTGGCTAAAGCGTTCAAAGCGGCCGGCATCCTGCGCAAAGGCATCGCGCAAATCCAGCCCCTGTCCAGTGCTTGCAAAAGCGGCTTGCAGTTGCGCCCACGCGGGGGTGCGATCACATCGGGTACGTGCCATGATTTTTTACGCTCCCAACAAAAGTTTTTCCAGCTTTACCGCGTCCACGCAGAAAGCGCGAATGCCTTCAGCCAGCTTTTCGGTGGCCATGGCGTCTTCATTCATTGCGAACCGGAAACCAGCTTCGTCATAGTGCACATGTTGCAAGTCCATGGACCTTGCTTTGTCAGCATCCAGCGCCTGATTCAACGGTGCATCGCTAGCTGCCAGGCTAGCCAACAGGTCCGGGCTGATGGTCAGCAAGTCACAACCTGCCAGCGCGGTGATCTGCCCCGCATTGCGGAAGCTGGCCCCCATCACTTCGGTGGCGATGCCGAACTTCTTGTAGTAGTTGTAGATAGCCTTGACCGACTGCACGCCAGGATCATTTGCCTCGGCCCTATCCGTTTCGACCCAGGTCGCGCCAGCCGTCTTTTTGTACCAGTCGTAAATACGGCCGACAAACGGCGAAATCAATTGCACCTTGGCCTGCGCGCACGCCACCGCCTGGCTGAACGAGAACAGCAACGTCAGGTTGGTGTGAATCCCTTTGCGCTCGAGTTGCTCGGCGGCTTGAATACCTTCCCAGGTGGCTGCAACCTTAATCAGCACGCGGTCGATATGGATGCCCTGTGCCTGGTACAGCTCAATCAGCCGTTCACCCCGCACCACCGTGGCAACGGTGTCAAAACTCAGACGCGCATCCACCTCAGTAGAGACGCGGCCCGGGATGATGGACAGAATTTCGCAGCCAAAACGCACCAGCAAACGATCTGTAATTTCGTCCAATGGGCGGCCACGAAACTGGTTCACTGCCTCTTGCAGCAGCGGTGCGTATTCCGGCTTTTGCACTGCCTTGAGAATCAGCGAAGGATTGGTGGTGGCGTCCTGCGGTTTGAATGCGTCCAGTTGATTAAAGTCACCGGTGTCGGCCACCACGGTGGTCCATTGTTTGAGGGCGTCGAGTTGGTTCATGTGGAGTGGGTTTTTAAAAGTCTCTTGAATTATCGATGAAACAAAGTTACATTACAACGTCGATATTTATGTAACTTCAAATCATGAGCTTTGATCTAGTACTGTTTGGCGGAACCGGTGACCTCGCATGGCGCAAGCTCATGCCCGCTTTGTTCCAGGCATTTCGCCATGGCACTTTGCCTGAGGGCGGGCGCATTATCGGCGTCGGTCGTGACGACCTGGGAAACGAGAAATACCGTGAGTTGATCAAAGCCCGTTTTGACAATGTGGACCTGTCCAAGCGCCCCAGCGCTGAAGAATTTGACCGCTTTGCCGCCATTCTGGAATTCGTGCGCATGGACTTGTCCAAGCCGGACGACTACGCCATCCTGGCCAAAACTCTGAATGATCGCAACGCCGACACCATCGTCATGTACGTGGCCACAGCACCCGCCCTGTTCACCACAGTCTGTGAGCAGTTGGGCGCGGCCGGGCTGAACACGCCCAAGACGCGCGTGGTGCTTGAAAAGCCGCTGGGCCATGACCTGGCCTCGAACCGCGCTATCAACCACACCGTGCGCCAATACTTTGAAGAGAAACAAGTTTTCCGCATTGACCATTACTTAGGCAAACCCGCGGTGCAAAACCTGTTTGCACTGCGTTTTGGCAATGCCTTGTTCGAGCCACTGTGGCGTCGTGAACACATTGCCAACATCCAGATCAGCATCGCTGAAGACCTGGGCGTTGAAAGCCGTGGTGCGTTTTACGAGAACACCGGTGCGCTGCGCGACATGGTGCAAAACCATGCGCTGCAACTCCTGTGCGCGATCGCCATGGAGCCGCCCATCAACTCGCATGCGGATGCGATCCGGGATGAAAAGCTCAAGGTGCTGCGCTCCCTCAAGCCCTGGACTAAAGAGTCGCTGACGCAGGACGTCATCCGTGGCCAATACTCCGCTGGCAACAGCAGCGGCGGCAAGGTGCCGGGCTACCGGCAGGAAGTGGGCGTCAACCCGGGCAGCAATACCGAAACTTTTGTTGCCCTGCGCACCGAAATTTCAAACTGGCGTTGGGCCGGCGTGCCCTTCTATATCCGCACTGGCAAACGCCTTGCGGGCCGCGAAGGCAGCATCGTGGTGAACTTCCGCGCTACACCCCACGCGATCTTTAACTCCAACACCAACGTCGCCAACAAGCTGGTTATTCACCTGCAGCCCAAGGACGGATTGGAGTTGCATTTGTTAGCGCAAGGCCAGGCCAACCGCAACGTCAAGGGCGCCGCATCGCAAACGCTGGCTCCGGTGCAACTGGATCTGGATTTTGACAAGCGCTTTGGTTCCGAACGCGTGGGCGCCTATGAGCGTCTGCTGCTCGACGTCATCGACGGCCGCTTGAACCTGTTTGTGCGTAGCGACGAGCAGGAAGAAGCCTGGCGCTGGGTTGAGCCCATGATCGACCACTGGAACAACGACCCACAAGGCCCGCGTCTTTATTCCGCAGGCACCTGGGGCCCCAGTGCCTCAAGCGCCATGATTGCCCGTGACGGCTTCTGCTGGAGCGAAGAGTCATGAACACCCCCACGTTTGCCACTTCGTGTGCTGCGCTGCCCCCCGGGGGGGCTGTTTCAGCTTGGGGCGGCCCGGCGCTGAAACTTCGCACCCACGCTTGCCACTGAAAGAACACCATGCTGGAACGCATCAAAGCCGCATTGCCCTCGCTGGCCCCCGCTGAACAACGGGTTGGCAAACTTTGTCTTGCTGACCCGCGCGCCTTCGCCAAACTGCCTGTCAGTGAGTTGGCGGATCGCTCGCACGTGAGCAAGCCAACCGTGGTGCGCTTTTGCCGCAGCGTGGGCTATGACGGGCTTTCTGACTTCAAGCTCAAACTGGCGGGCACGGTTAACGAAGGCGTGCCCTTCATTCACCGCAGTGTGGATGCAGACGATAAGACCGGCGACGTCATGGTCAAAGTCATCGACAACACCGTGGCCGCGTTCTTGAAATACCGCAACGATGCCAGCCACATGGCTATTGAGCGAGCTGTTAACGCGCTGTTGGAAAGCTACAAGTCGGGCGGGCAAATACAGTTCTTTGGCGTGGGCAATTCCGGCATCGTGGCGCTGGATGCACAGCACAAGTTCTTTCGCCTGGGCATCAATACCAACGCCTATAGCGACGGCCATATGCAAGTGATGAGCGCCTCGATTCTGGGTGCCGGTGATTGCGTGGTGGTAATCAGCAACTCAGGCCGCACGCGCGACCTGATGGACGCCTGCGACATTGCGCGCAAGAACGGCGCCACCACCATCGTCATCACCGCCAGCGGCTCGCCCCTGGCCAGTGCCGGTGACATCCACCTCAGTGCGGACCACCCGGAAGGCTTCGACAAATACAGCCCGATGGTCTCGCGCCTGTTGCACCTGATGATCATCGACATCCTCGCCACCTGCGTCGCTCTGCGCATAGGCGGCGGCAAGTTGCAGCCACTGTTGCGCGAGATGAAAAACAACTTGCGCAGCAAGCGCTACACCTGAAGATTTTCTTCAGTCAATAAATAGAAAACCCGCTGTGTTTCCACAGCGGGTTTTTTGTTTTCTAAGTCTCAAGCTGGCTTATGCCAGCGTGGGATTAGAAGCGCCAGCCGATACCGACACCGACGAGCAGAGGATCCACGCGCAGTGAACCTAGGCTGCTACCGCCAGAATTAATGTTGGTGCCAATATAGACCTTCTTCACATCAAAGTTGAAGTACATATTGCCGGACAAGGGCACGTCCACGCCCACTTGCAAGGCACCGCCCCAGCTGGAACTGTCGGGTGTCACTGTGCCGTGGGCAATGTCCGATGTGGTGAACTTGGTGTAGTTGATACCTGCACCCACGTAAGGCTTGTAGCGCCGCTGCGCAAACGAGGCAAATGCAAATGAGTTTTCTTGACTTCGGACTGACGTCCTTCATCCAAAAACTCATTTGCTTCGGCTCTCCCTAAGTCCGGTTTGAATTCATGCGAGGCATGTCGCTCAAAAGCCAATCCTCGATGACGAGTTCAAATGAATGCCATTCGTATTCGTCATGGACCAGATCGGTTCCGCCATTAGCTTGTCAGTGGGCATTTTTTTGTATTCAATAA
>CAIQYP010000278.1 GCA_903876045.1 uncultured beta proteobacterium
CACCACCGCGTGACCGAAATCGTGGACTACGCGCAGATCCCGGATGCGCAGCGCGTGAACGTCAAACCGCTGGTGTTTCGGGATCCCAAGAACTCGCGCGCTTTGTCGTTTTAAAGCGTTCCCCGCTCCAACTGGTTCAAGCTGCAAGTCGCTGGCTTGAACAACCCCTGCAGCGCCGCCATCAGGGCATGCGCCTTGCTCGAGTGGTCACCGCCGAAGTTGCACACATACACATCCAGCGTTACCGCGGCTTGCTCAGGCCAGGTGTGCACGCACAGGTGCGACTCGGCCAGCAGCACCGTGGCGGTGACGCCACCGGCGCCGTGCGCCGTGTCGGGGAAGGTGTGAAACAGCTGGGCCACAGCTTGCAGGCCTGCATCGCCCACCGCTTTCACGCACAGCGCACCGAGACGATCGGCATCGGTGAGCAGTGCGGCATCACACGCGCAGTGGTACAGGTCGGCGGTCAGGTGCAGTCCGTGCATGACCGCGCTTTTGGCTTAACGGCCGCCGATGGAGACCTTGCCGAACGCGGCTTGCGCCTCGCGCGGCAGGCAGCGCCAGTAAGCCGGGTTGGCTTCTACCGTGCCACCCAGTGCGGCAGCGGCCTGCCAACCCCAGCGCGGCTGGTACAGAAAAGCGCGGGCCAGGGCGATCAGGTCAGCGTCACCGGCTTGCAGAATGTCTTCGGCTTGTTGCGCCTCGGTGATCAGGCCCACGGCGGTGGTGACCATGCCGGTGGCGGCGCGTATCTGCCTGGCAAAGTGCACCTGGTAGCCCAGGCCGATGGCGATCTTTTGTTGTGGCGACAGGCCACCGCTGGAGACGTGGATAAAGTCGCAGCCCAGGGCCTTCAGGCGCTGCGCGAACTCAGTTACTTCGTCGGCGGTCAGGCCGCCTTCCACCCAGTCGCTGGCTGACACGCGGATCCCCAGCACGCCTTGGTAGGCCGCGCGCACGGCAGCAAATACTTCCAGCGGATAGCGCATGCGGTTTTCCAGGCTGCCGCCATAGGTGTCGGTGCGTTGGTTGGCCAGGGGCGACAAAAATTCGTGCAGCAAATAGCCATGCGCAGCGTGCAGTTCAACGGCATCAACTCCCATCTTGTCGGCACGCAGTGCGGCGGCGACAAAGGCCTCGCGCACGCGGGTCAGTTCATAAGCGCCCATGGCAGTCGGGGGCGCCTCATTGGGCAACTGCGGCAAGGCTGAGGGGCCGTAGGTGGGCCAGCCACCGTTGTCCGGGCTCAGCAACTGTCCGCCTTGCCAGGGGATGGCACTGGATGCCTTGCGCCCGGCGTGCGCCAGCTGAATACACACGGCAGTCTGCGGCGCCAGTTTGCGCGCGCGGTGCAGGGTGTCGGCCAGTTTGGCTTCGGTGCGGTCGTCCCACAGGCCCAGGCACTTCGGGGTGATGCGTCCTTCGGGCAGCACGGCCGTGGCTTCGATGGTGAACATGGAAGCTCCGCCGTTCAGCAGATTGCCCCAGTGCATCAAATGCCAGTCGGTGGCCTCGCCGTTGACGGCGGAGTATTGACACATCGGTGCTATGACGATGCGGTTGGGAAGAGTGATGCCGCCACGCGGCGAGGGAAGTGTCAGGGGAGTAAAAAGTGTGCTCATACCTAAAGCATAGCGCGGGCTTGGCCAGCCTCTGTAATGGGCTGGTAACAGACGGGACCCTGTCACCGGTAAAATGATCGGCTGATCCCCAGCCCTCACACCCTATCGGAGTCGCCAACAATGGCCAATACCCAACAAATGGCAAGCGCAATCCGCGCACTTGCCATGGACGCAGTTCAACAAGCCAACTCCGGTCACCCCGGCGCCCCAATGGGCATGGCCGATATGGCAGTCGCTCTCTGGGGCGAGCATCTGCGCCACAACCCGGCCAACCCCCAGTGGTTGAACCGCGACCGCTTTGTGCTGTCCAACGGCCACGGCTCCATGCTGATTTATGCGCTGTTGCACCTGACGGGTTACAAGCTGCCCATGGAAGAGCTGAAGAACTTCCGCACCCTGCACAGCAAGACCGCTGGCCACCCCGAGTTCGGCATCACTCCCGGCGTGGAAACCACCACCGGCCCGTTGGGCCAGGGCCTGACCAATGCCGTTGGCATGGCGCTGGCTGAGAAGCTGCTGGCCAAGGAATTCAACCGCGAAGGCCATGCGGTCGTTGATCACAACACCTATGTGTTCATGGGTGACGGTTGCCTGATGGAAGGTATCAGCCACGAGGCCGCATCGCTTGCCGGCGCCTGGAAGCTGAACAAGCTGATCGCCCTGTACGACGACAACGGCATCTCCATTGACGGTCAGGTCGGCCCCTGGTTTAACGACAACACCGCCTTGCGCTTTGTGTCCTACGGCTGGAATGTGCTGGGCCCCATCAACGGCCACGATGCCGAGTTGGTGTCCAAGACCATTACCGAGGCCAAGAAGTCGGCCGAGCGCCCCACGCTGATCATCTGCAAGACGCACATTGGCAAAGGCAGCCCGAACCGCGCCAACACCGCCAAGGCGCACGGCGAACCGCTCGGCGCCGAAGAGATCAAGCTGACCCGCGAAGCCATTGGCTGGGAGCACGCTCCCTTTGTTATTCCCAAGGCGGTTTACGCCGACTGGGATGCCAAGAAGGCCGGCGCTGCCACGCAAAAGGAATGGACTGAAAAGTTCAACGCCTACAAAGCTGCCCACCCCGCCCTGGCCAAAGAGCTGGTGCGCCGCATGAAGGGCGAGTTGCCCAAGAACTTCGTGCAGACCGCGGTGGACACTATCATCGGCGCGCACCAAAAGGGCGAAACGGTTGCCAGCCGCAAGGCCTCGCAACTGGTGCTGGAAACTTTCACCGCGGCCGTCCCTGAAATGCTGGGTGGCTCGGCTGACCTGACCGGCTCCAACCTGACCAACACCAAGTGCACGCCCAACCTGCGCTTCACTTCGCAGGGCGATGTGGTGCAGACCCCGGATGCCAACGGCAATCTGGTTGGAGGACGCCACATCAACTATGGCGTGCGCGAATTCGGCATGGCCGCCATCATGAACGGCATTGCGCTGCATGGTGGTTTCATCCCCTACGGCGGCACCTTCCTGACCTTTAGCGACTACAGCCGCAACGCCATCCGCATGGCCGCGCTGATGAAGTTGCGCGTGGTGCATGTGTTCACGCACGACTCCATCGGTCTGGGCGAGGACGGCCCGACCCACCAGTCGATCGAACACGCTGCCTCGCTGCGTTTGATCCCGAACCTGGACGTGTGGCGTCCCGGTGATACGGCAGAAACCGCTGTCGCCTGGACGGTGGCCCTGCAAAACGAAACGCGCCCCACCGCCTTGCTGCTGTCACGCCAGAACATCAGCTACGCCGTCAAGGGTGATTCAGAAGCCGCGCCGGATGCCAGTGGCATCGACGCCATCAGCAAGGGCGCTTATGTGCTGTCCGAGCCCGCCGATGTGGGCATGAAGAAGAAGACGCAAGCCGTCATCATCGCCACCGGAAGCGAAGTGCAATTGGCGCTCAAGGCCCAGCAATTGCTGGCTGAGCGCAAGATTGCGGTGCGTGTGGTTTCCATGCCCAGCACCACCACCTTTGACCGCCAGAGCGTCGAATACAAAAGTTCGGTACTGCCCGCCGGCGTGCCGCGCGTGGCGGTGGAAATGGGTTCTACCGATGGTTGGTGGAAATATGGGGTGGGTGCTGTGGTCGGCATAGACACCTTTGGCGAGTCGGCTCCCGCGCCGGTGCTGTTCAAACATTTCGGCTTTACTGAGCAGAACGTGGCCGATACTGTGCAAACTTTGCTGCAACGCAAGTAGGCTGAAGCAGTTTTTTTCGACAATTCATTTTTAACGGAAGAAAGAGAAGCAAATGACAATCAAGATTGGTATTAACGGTTTCGGCCGTATCGGCCGCAATGTGCTGCGCTCCGCGCTGCAAAATTTCAGCGACATCGAAGTGGTTGGCATTAACGACCTGCTCGAGCCCCATTACCTCGCCTACATGCTGCAGTACGACTCGGTTCATGGCCGCTTCAAGG
The DNA here is from genome assembly GCA_903876045.1 of uncultured beta proteobacterium. Classification (GTDB taxonomy): domain Bacteria; phylum Pseudomonadota; class Gammaproteobacteria; order Burkholderiales; family Burkholderiaceae_C; genus Allorhodoferax. The sequence continues at coordinate 4,037 of CAIQYP010000278.1, forward strand.
GCGACGTGTCGGTTGAAGGCAATACCCTGGTCGTCAACGGCAAGAAGATCCGCCTTACGCAAGAGCGTGACCCGGCCAACCTGAAGTGGAACGAAGTCGGCGCCACCGTGGTGATCGAATCCACCGGCCTGTTCCTGGACAAGGTCACAGCGCAGAAGCACATCGATGCCGGCGCCACCAAGGTCATCCTGTCCGCTCCCTCCAAAGACGACACCCCCATGTTTGTGATTGGCGTGAACGACAAGACCTACGCTGGCCAGGCCATCGTCTCCAACGCTTCCTGCACCACCAACTGCCTGGCTCCCCTGGCCAAGGTGATCAATGACAAGTTCGGCATCAAGCGCGGCCTGATGACCACCGTGCACGCTGCTACCGCCACCCAGAAGACCGTGGACGGCCCCTCCAACAAAGACTGGCGCGGCGGCCGCGGCATTCTGGAAAACATCATCCCCTCCAGCACCGGTGCTGCCAAGGCCGTGGGCGTGGTGATTCCTGAGCTGAACAAGAAGCTCACCGGCATGTCCTTCCGCGTGCCCACCAGCGATGTGTCCGTAGTGGACCTGACGGTGGAACTGAACACCAGCGCCACCCTTGCTGAAATCTGCGCCGAAATCAAACTGCAGAGCGAAGGCGCCATGAAGGGCGTGCTGGGTTACACCGATGAGAAGGTCGTTGCCACCGACTTCCGTGGTGACACCCGCACCTCCATTTTTGATGCCGACGCCAGCATTGCGCTGGATGGCACCTTCGTCAAGCTCGTAAGCTGGTACGACAACGAATGGGGCTACTCCAACAAGTGCCTGGACATGGTCCGCGTGGTCAGCAAGTAAGCCTTGCACCGCCCTTGAAAGACGCGCCTTCGGGCGCGTTTTTTTTTTGGTGCGGCGACAATGTCGGCATGCATCCCTTTCTGTTCCCATGAATCCCGGCGTTTTGTACGCCACCTCGGCCTATATCGCCTGGGGCTTGTTTCCGCTGTACTTTCACCAACTCATCGGCGTAGCGCCGCTGGAGGTGGTGATGCACCGCACGCTCTGGTCGGCGGTGTTTCTGCTGTGCGTGCTGGCGTTTATGCGGCGCTGGAGCTGGTTGCGCGAGGTGGCATCGCAACCACGCGTGCTGGCAGCCTTTGCGTTGTCGGCGACGCTTCTAACACTGAACTGGCTGACCTACGTCTGGGCCGTGCACAACCAGCATCTGCTAGACGCCAGCCTGGGCTATTTCATTTTGCCGCTGGTAAATGTGGCCATCGGATTTTTCATCCTGCATGAGCGCCCGCGCCGAGGCCAATGGCTGGCCGTCGCCGTGGCGAGTTCGGGTGTCTTGTGGCTGGCGGTGCAGGCCGGGCACCCGCCGTGGATCGCGCTGATACTGGCTTTCAGCTTTGGTGGCTACGGGCTGTTGCGCAAAGTGGGTGCGCTGGGCGCGCTGGAGGGCTTGTCGCTGGAGACCTTTTTGCTGGCACCTCTGGCGGTGGCCGTGCTGGCGTACCTGAGCTGGCAGGGCAACAGCGCCTTCGTGAAGTTTGATCCCACCACCATGGGCTGGCTGCTGTTTGGTGGCCCGATGACGGCCTTGCCCTTGCTGTTGTTTGCGGCAGGTGCCCGACGCATCACGCTCACCACTATGGGCATCCTGCAATACATCTCGCCCAGCCTGCAGTTCGCCATCGGCGTCTGGTTGTTTCACGAGCCATTTGCGAGTGCGCGCTTTGTCGGCTTTGTGCTGATCTGGGCGGCGCTGGTGATTTATAGCGTGGAAGGTTGGTGGGCCAGCAAACAGCGTTAGTTCGATTGCGACTCTAAATATTGAAAACGCGTTTGTGGTGGTTGTCTAGATCCATTTAGGCGAAGCGCCATTTGAATCGTTGGAGTAAAGTGAATTCATTCCACCGCTTGCCAACCCCATCAATATTTACCATGCAACCACAACGCGTTCTTATCACCGCCGCCGCTAGCGGAATCGGCTTGCAAACTGCACTGGACTTTGTTCAATCCGGTGCCAGGGTTTTTATTTGCGACGCGGACGCGTGGGCTTTGGAGCAGACCCTGGAGGCGCATCCCAAGCTCTTGGGCATGCTGTGCGATGTGTCAGACGAGGCGCAGGTTGGCGCACTGTTTGAGCAAGGTTTGCTGGCACTTGGCGGGTTGGATGTGCTGGTCAACTGCGCCGGTATTGCCGGGCCTACGGCGAATGTGGCCGAGATGGATTTCGCGGCCTGGCGCCAATGCCTGGCGGTGAATCTGGATGGCACCTTTTTATGCTGCCGTGCGGCAGCCCGGGTGATGGGCGCACAAGGCTCTGGTGCTATCGTTAATTTATCGTCCACGGCGGGTTTGTATGGCTTTCCGCGCCGTGCGCCCTATGCCAGTGCCAAGTGGGCGATTCGCGGCCTGACCAAGACACTCGCACAAGAGCTGGGCCCGAGCGGCGTGCGGGTGAATTGCGTTTGCCCGGGCTCTGTAGAAGGCGAGCGCATGGACCGGGTGATTGCCGCCGAAGCCGCCAAAACAGGCCGCACCGAGCAACAGGTGCGTGAGATGTTTACCCAGACGGCGTCGCTGCGCACGTTCGTTTCTGCGCAAGACATTTCCAACACGATCCTATTTTTGGCCTCTCCCAAAGGCGCACGCATCTCCGGTCAGGAGATCGTGGTGGATGGCAATACCGAAACGCTTTAGCCGCGTTTCAATGTGTCGGAGGGACGTTCGCCAAACATCGCCTGGTAGTCCTGTGAAAAATGCCCAAAGTGCCAGAAGCCACAAGACGTCGCTGCATCAGTGACGGAGCGCGCATTTTTTAACGCCTCCCGCGCTTGCTTCAGCCGCACCGCCTTGATGTAGGCCAACGGACTCATGTCGAGTACGCGCAAAAAAGCATTTTGCAAGGTGCGCCGACTAACGCCCGTGGCCGCACACAGTTGCGTCACCGTGGGTGCCTCATCGCGCGCATCGTTCACCAAGATCACACAACGCTGCACCAGTGCCCAGTGCGTGTTGGTGGCGCCATCTTGCTGGCTGCCGGGTGCATTGGGCGCTCGCAACAAGCTGTCAAGCAGGAAGTCGCTCACACTCGCGACCACTGCCGGTGTAGACAGTAGTGTTGGATCGCACCGGGCCGACTGGTACAAATCCATGACATAGGACTTGATCTTGGATAACGGCCGGATGGTGTGCGTCAGGGTGCCTGCACGCATGGGCAATTCCACATCCTTGTCGACTTGCAACTCAATTCCCAGCATGGTGTGTTCACGCGAGGTACGGAACTCAAAGCCGGAGTCGCCTGAAAAAAAGTGCAACGACGAGGCATCGCAAGGGCGCCCGCAAAACATACCGCCTCCGCTTGCATGCAGTGGCACACCCAAGGCCAGCACGCCCGGCGGCAACAGGCCGGTCTGCAAAACCGACTGCTGAACGCGCTCGACGAACAGCTTGATGCCACTGCCTTCCACCTGTGCCAGTTCGCCCAGAAAAATGCCCGCGCTGAGTTGCAAATAATCCTGGTTCCAGCCCGAAAGAGCGTGCGCCTGTTCTTGTGCATCGTGAAAATGCAATGAGCTGCGCGCTGTGCATCGCGCGTCCTGGCCCAGTTCCTTTGACCGGGCAAAGGGCAGATGTGCGTGGCTAAGAAGGTGTGCGTGCATGTAATTATTCTCGCGGTTATGGTCAAAAACAGTGCACGGGTAATTACCAAGATTTGATCGTGTGGCGAATGCCGATTTCGGATAGCCAGCCCTTTGGCCGCGCATCTACGATGGGAATGAACGCAAGAATCGTGCGCAACAACTATTCCTTAAGGAGCTTCCCCCTATGGCGACCGCAAAGAAGAACAAAACAGCAGAACATCCAGCCGTGGCCGAGATTCGTGCCTCTGGCGCACAGAAAGTTAAGGTCGCAGTTAGTGACATCGACGGTGTGCTGCGTGGCAAGTATTTGCACATCGATAAATTTTTGGGCGCGGCTGAGCCCTATCCCGCTGGCGGCTTTGGTTTTTGCGATGTGGTGTTGGGCTGGGACATGATGGATGTCACCTACGACAACACCGTGGCCACCGGCTGGCAACATGGCTTTCCCGATGCACTGGCGCGGCTGGATATGAATACCGCGCGGCGCGTGCCCTGGGACGATGATGTGCCGTTTGTGCTCGGCGAGTTTGTCTATGCCAATGGCACCCCG
>CAIQYP010000279.1 GCA_903876045.1 uncultured beta proteobacterium
ACACCGACCGCATGCGCTATCGGGTGATTGATGTGGCTAGGGGCAAGTTTGAGACGCGGTTTTTGGGGCTGCCAAGCATTGCCCCAAAATAGCGCTATGAAATTGTTTGTTCAATGTGGGAGGCAACAAATACCGACTGGTGGCGGCGATTGCGTTCAAGCCAGGGTTAGTGTGGGTGAAGGCTGTTATGACGCGCATCACGCTGAAATGCTGGCGTTCGTAGATGAGTGCTTTGAGCGCTTCGGCGCGGATGATAGCCACCCGATTTTTGCCTTGGTGGATTTGGTGTCCGGGCGTATTAGTGAATATGAAGACCGGGTGCAACCTTGGCCCGATACCAGCACCCCAGCAACCAGGCTGGCCTTCTTGATGGAGCAGCATGGTTTGCGCCAGTGCGACCTGCCGGAGGTGGGAGCGCAGAGTGTGGTGTCCGCTGTGCTGTCTGGAAAGCGCGCACTGAACTTGCGACAAGCGCGTGCGTTGGCGCAGCGTTTCAATGTGCCCATTGAATCGCTGGCTGGCTAAAGAGAGCACTTACAACCGCTCACCGCCACGCAAATGGACACCGACCGCATGCGCTATCGGGTGATTGATGTGGCTACGGGGAAGTTTGAGACGCGGTTTGTGGGGCTTCAATAAGGTGGCAAAAAAAAGAGGGTGGCCGCAAACTGCAACCACCCTCATTGACTTTCGATCCGGCCCGAAGGCCAGTTCAAGGTGTCACTTACTCATCGGGATCCACATACTCTTTGGGCAACTGGTGCGCGATGCCTTTGTGGCAATCGATACAGGTCTTGCCTTCTTCCTTAGCCTTCATATGTTTTTTGTACGGAGTCTGCTTTTGCAGCTCTGAACTCATGGCATCCCAGTTATGGCAGTTGCGGCATTCCTGCGAATTGCTGGCCTTCATACGAGCCCACTCATGCCCGGCCAATTCCATGCGCTTGGCTTCAAACTTTTCTTTGGTGTCGATGTCGCCCATAAGCTTGCCCCACACTTCAAGGCTGGCCCTGGCTTTGCGAATCATCTTGGGGCCCCACTCGCGCGGCACGTGACAATCCGAACAAATTGCACGCACACCGCTGCGGTTGCTGTAGTGAATGGTTTGCTTGTATTCCTGGTACACGTTGTCACGCATTTCGTGACAGGTGGTGCAGAACTCCAGCGTACTCGTCATTTCCAGACCAGTGTGAAAGCCACCCCAGAAAAGAATACCAACTACAAAGGAAACAGAAGAAATTGCCAGTAGTGAATATTTCGCACTGGGTTTTTTAAGGACGTTCCAGAAGCGCAACAACACGCCTGGGGATTCATTGGACATTTACGCGGTCTCCAAAAGTAATAAAAACGCGGCGCTAACGAAGCGCCGCGATCCAACATATCTACATTAAAGATTAAAAGTTATACATATAAGCAACGGCAATTGCGTTATTTTCGTACGAACCTGCCTGTTGATTAGTTGGCAACACTTGCTTTGGCACATTACCTACTTGGTAAGTGTTGTAGTAGTAATCGCTAGCGCTTAGGACTTGGTATACATATCTAACAACGACCTTTGATTTCTTGTCCAAATCATAGGTACCGGTCAGTTTGACCTGTGTCGACTCACTACGAATTGCTGGCAAATCTCCGCAGGTAAGAAAGACCGAACTTGCGCACGTTAGCCCTGGAGTAGTGGTTGCAGAGGCATAATTAAACTGCGTTCCGTAAACAGTCGAGCCAAGTGTATATGCGATATCACCTGA
>CAIQYP010000280.1 GCA_903876045.1 uncultured beta proteobacterium
CATGAAACCAATGCCCCCAAAGCCTACCCGCACAATGCCATCTGAAACTCTGCACTCCTCCATACGCACGGCACGCATGGCACGCCTGCTGTTTGGCAGCGTGGCGCTTGCGTCACTGGCCGCCTGCGCCAACTTCTCGGGCATCGAGCCCACGGCCAAGCCACTGGACGCCAGCACGCTGGGCCTTAAAAACCTGGATGCGAGCAAAGACGCCGAGCGCGTGGTCACCGACGGCGACTGGTGGTTGGGTTTTGGTGATGCGCAACTCAACACCTTAGTGGGCACCGCACTGCAAAACAACCCTGGCCTCAAGGTCACCCAGGCACGCCTGGCGCGAGCCCAAGCAGCAAGCGCTTCGGTTAAAGCGGTGGACGGCCCCAAAGTCGTCGGAGCTTTGGATCTGACACACCAGCTCTATTCGGCCAACAATATCTATCCGCCACCCATTGGTGGCTCGGTGCTGGACAGCGGCAGCCTGCAGGCCGCAGCCAGTTGGGAACTGGATTTCTTTGGCAAAAACCGCGCCGCACTGGATGCGTCTCTTGGCCAGATCAAGGCCAGCGAGGCCGATGCCCGCGCCGCCCGCGGCCTGCTGGCCGCCAACGTGACGCGCAGCTACTTTCAACTGGTGCGGCTGCAAGCCCAGTTGGAATTAGCCCAGCGCACACTGGCGCAGCGCGAACACATCCAGCGCCTGGTGCAGAGCCGGGTGAATGCCGGTCTGGATACACAACTGGAATTTCAACAGGCCGCCAGTGCCCTGCCCGATGCGCGTCTGCAGGTCGAACTGCTGAACGAGCAAAAGGCCTTGACCCTGAACGCTCTGGCCGCTTTAACTGCGCAACCGGTGTCGGCTTTGCAGTTGCAACTACCTGCGCTCGACAGAGTAGCCGGCGTAAGCGTGGCAAACAACATGCCATTGGATTTGCTAGGCCGACGCTCCGACATTGCCGCCGCGCGCTGGCGCGTGGAAGCGGCAATAAGCGATGTGGCTGAAGCCAAGACGCAGTTCTATCCCAACATCAACCTGGTCGGCTTTGCCGGGCTCTCCAGCATCGGCTTTGACAAACTGCTCAAGAGCGACAGTGCGCAATGGGGCGTGGGCCCGGCCATCCGTCTGCCCCTGTTTGAAGGCGATCGCCTGCGTGCCAATCTGCGTGGCAAAACGGCCGAACTCGACGCCGCCATCGAGAGCTACAACGCCCAGGTGCTGGAAGCCGTGCACGAGGTGGCTGACCGCATCACTTCCGCCCAAGCCGTGCGCCGCCAACAAACTGAACAAAGCGCGGCCCAGGCATCTGCTGAAGCGGCTTACGCGATTGCGTTGCAACGCTATGAAGCCGGTCTGGGCAATTACCTGAACGTGCTGAGTGCCGAAGCCCCGGTGCTGGCACAACGCCGCCTGGGCGTGGACCTGGCCGCACGCGCGCTCGATACACAGGTGCAAATCCTGCACGCCATCGGCGGTGATATTGCCCCCACTGCAACGAATTGAACCGCGCCACATCCGCTAAATCACACATACCGAATACCCAAAAGAACTGACACCATGAACGCACCTGCTACAGCCCCTACTTCCCCTATCGCCCAACCCGCTGGCACCAACAACAAGCGCGCCAAGGCGCTTAAGGGCGTCGCTCTTGTCGTCTTGCTCGGCCTGGCTTATGGCGGCTATGAGTGGTACCTCGGCCGCCACGAAGAGGCCACCGACAACGCCTATGTGCAAGGCAATGTGGTGCAGATCACACCGCAAGTGGGCGGCACTGTCACCGCCATCTATGCCGACGACACCGACTTTGTAAAAGCGGGCCAACCGCTGGTGCAACTCGACCCGGCCGATGCACAAGTCGTGCTGGACCAGGCCGAAGCCAATCTGGCCCAGGCCGTGCGCCAAGTGCGCACGCTGTATGCCAACAACAGCTCGCTGAGTGCGCAAGTTGCCGTGCGTGAAACCGATATTGCACGCGCCAAAACCGATTTGGCCCGTGCCACCGATGACCTGAATCGCCGCCAGTCACTGGTGGGCAACGGCGCTGTTTCCAAGGAAGAGCTGGGCCACGCACAGTCTCAAGTAGCCGCCGCACAAAACGCTCTCGCTGCGGCGCAGGCGGGTGTCAGTGCGGCGCGTGAGCAACTGAGCAGCAACCAGACATTGACCGAGGGCACGCATGTGGACTCGCATCCGAGCGTGATGGTGGCTGCGGCCAAAGTGCGCGAAGCCTATCTGGCATTGCACCGTGCCGCCCTGCCCGCGCCGGTGGATGGCTACGTGGCCAAACGCACGGTGCAATTAGGCCAACGCGTGCAGGCCGGCGCTCCGCTGATGTCCCTCATCCCGCTGAACCAACTGTGGGTGGATGCCAACTTCAAGGAAGTGCAACTGCGCACCATCCGCATCGGCCAGCCGGTGCTGCTGACTGCCGACGTGTATGGCAAAAAGATGGAATACAAAGGCACCGTGGCCGGCATGGGCGCTGGCACGGGCGCTGCGTTTGCCTTGCTGCCTGCACAGAATGCCACTGGCAACTGGATCAAGGTGGTGCAGCGCGTGCCGGTGCGCATCGTGCTGGACGCGCAGCAACTGGCGCAAAACCCACTGCGAGTGGGCCTGTCGATGGAAGCCACGGTGGACGTAACCGACCAAAGCGGCAAGACGCTGTCCGAAGCCGCCCACCCAACCTCCGCCGTGCAGACCCAGGTCTATGCCGCGATGGACAAGGGTGCCAGCGACGAGGTGAAAAAAATCATTGCCGCCAACACCGGCAAGCGCGGCCAATAAGTTGCCAAAAGAAATCACACCCGCACGCGCACTTAGTCCCCATACGCCCTAGCCATGTCTGCACCCGCCCATATTGCCCACCCGCCGCTGCAAGGCTCGGCTCGACTGTGGGGCACGATTGCGCTCTCAGCCGCCACCTTCATGAATGTGCTGGACTCGTCCATCGCCAACGTTTCACTGCCAGCCATTGCTGGTGATTTAGGCGTTAGCCCGAATCAAGGCACCTGGGTCATCACCAGTTTTGGCGTGGCCAATGCCATTGCCCTGCCACTCACTGGCTGGCTGTCGCAGCGCTTTGGCCAGGTGCGCTTGTTTACGGTGAGCGTGCTGCTGTTCGTGATCTCGTCCTGGCTGTGCGGCCTGGCACCCAACATGAGCACGCTGATTGCCATGCGCGCGCTGCAAGGCTTTGTAGCCGGGCCCATGATGCCGCTGGCGCAGACATTGTTGCTCTCCAGCTATCCGCCAGCCATGGCAGGCATGGCGATGGCGCTGTGGGCCATGACCACGCTGGTCGCCCCGGTGATGGGGCCGGTACTGGGTGGCTGGATCACAGACCACACGCATTGGGGCTGGATCTTCTTCATCAATATTCCGGTGGGCATTGCTGCGGCTGGGCTCACCTGGACGCTGTACCACAAGCGCGAAACACAGATCAGCAAACTCCCAATCGACAGCACCGGCTTGGCGCTGCTGGTGGTAGCGGTAAGCGCACTGCAAATCATGCTCGACAAGGGCAAGGAGTTGGACTGGTTCCACTCGCCCGAAGTGACTGCATTGGCCATAGTGGCGGCAGTCGGGTTTGCTTTTCTCCTGGCCTGGGAGTTGACCGATGACCATCCGGTGGTGGAACTGCGCTTGCTCAAAATTCGCAACTTCTGGACCGGCACCCTGTCCATGACCGTGGCCTACAGCCTCTTCATGGGCAACCTGGTTCTGTTGCCGCTATGGTTGCAACAGTTCATGGGCTACACCTCAACACAGGCCGGCATGCTGATGGCACCGGTGGGTCTGTTTGCCATCATTTTGTCGCCGCTCATTGGCAAGAACATTCACCGACTGGACCCGCGTGCCGTCGCCAGCTTTGCTTTTGTGGTGTTCTCGCTGGTGCTGTGGATGCGCTCCAATTTCAATACCTCGGCCGACTTCGGCACGCTCATGGTGCCCACCATCATCCAGGGTATTGCAGTAGCTTGCTTCTTTATCCCGCTGACCAGCATTACCCTGGGTGGAGTTGCGCCATCACAGATTGCCTCAGCCTCGGGCCTGTCCAGTTTTGCGCGCATTGTGGGTGGCTCGTTTGGCACTTCGATCGCGGTGACCATCTGGCAAGACCGCGCCGCCATGCACCATGCGCAACTAGCTGAGTTGGTCAACCGTGGCAGCATTGCGACCAACGCTGCGCTGTCCAATTTCTCTTCTGCCGGCATGAGTAACGAACAGGCCCTGTCGCAGATCAATCGCATGGTGGACCAGCAGGCCTTCATGCTGGCGGCCAACGATGTGTTCTATGGTTCGGCCATGATATTTCTGCTGCTCATTCCGCTGGTCTGGCTTTCGCACCGGTCCAAAAAGGCGGCACACGTTTCGTCCGATGCTGCGGCTGGTGCACATTGAAAAATCCTTTGAAATAGCGCTTTCGCCAAATCTCTCACGGTGACATACTAGTCGTCGGGCTTGAGCCCATTTCGCGGATGGAGTGACGCAAGACACCAATGATCTTTGCCATTCCGTCGGCTGTGAACTCAAAGGGGGACAGTTCGATGAAATTCGTTTGGCCAGTGCTCTTGGTGATATTTCGGGCACTCTACTTTGTCTACTCCGTTTGGTGCCTGCTTTTCCCGTTTGCCGCCATCTGGTTTTTCCTGACCCTCTCACGAGAAGATACCCTGATGGGCCTTTCCACGGGGCGCTGGCAGCAGATGCTTCTTGGCGCCTTCGTACTGTTCGGCGTTGGAACTTTAGCTGTGATTCACGCGCGGCGTAGCCCCGATGATCCCAACCCTTTTCAAAGCGCATTTCTGTCCTGGTTTGGCACATTGCGCGGCTTCTGGAACCGCGAGGCCGGTGACCAGGTCAAGCTCAACATCCCCTCTGGTTACTTGGTAGAAAACCCACCGGCTTACCGCATCGGTGGTGCGAATATGCAGGAGATTTTGAAGAACATAAAGGAAGGCGACATTCTGTTGCGTGGCTACGATGGCTATGTGGACGGCTTCATGATCCGACACGCATCGGTCTGCTCAAAAAAGGGTTTTCAGCCCGGCTGGTTCACGCACGCTGCAATTTTCATGGGCTCCCTTAACGATAAAGATCAGCAACATGTGCCGGAGCCCTTTCAGCAAAACACCGGCTACTTCAAACAAGGCGAAAACATGGTGATACACGCCATGGCAAAGGGCGTGCACTGCCAGGACCTTTTAACCTTTTGCCGCTCCGACTATCTGGTTGTATTGCGCATGAAGCCTGGTCTCAATGGTCTGGACGCGAAGACTGTGATTGCCGATGCCAGGCGCTCCGCCCTGGAAAAAATTGGCAAGAGCTACGACTTTGACGCAAGCGACACCCAAAGCTTTAGCCGCTTCAGTTGCTCTGAGTTGGTGTACTACTGCTTTCGCAGCGTTCGCGAAGCGCTGCAAATCGCACCACTGCCGCACGCCCTCTACCCCTTATCTCCGCTCAACAAGACGTTTGCGCTGTTGAAGCGCGTCACCATCGTCCCTGACGACTTTTATGCACTGCTGCAGCACGGGTCAGTGGAGTGCATCTGGCAAGACCCGATAAGCGCCAGCAAACACGCTGTGCCGAGCAAGAAAGCCGCATGAAACCCTTCGCATTCCTGAGCCTTCTGGTCGATATTCTGGGCCTGCGGCTCAGGGACCGGATCGCTCTGGACGAGCGCGTACGCCACATTCGCGTCACCACCTGGATCGCACTCCTGGCGGCCATCTGGGCCTCCTATTTCAACCTGCACATAGACGGCATGCATGCGCTGGGCACTGTGGAGTTAGTGGCCGTCGTGCTGCTTTTGATGCCGGCCACCTGGCTGAGCAATAAACCCGACTTTGTCGGCGTTGCCGAGAGCCTGATGCTGATATCCACTGTCGCCATTCTGGGTGCGCTGATTGTGTACGGTGGCGTGTCCAGCACGGGCGTTCTGTGGGTATTTACTGCGCCCTTCATGGCGTTTTTTATTACCGGGCAGCGTAAGGGCTGGTGGTTCAGCGTCTGCTTCATTGCAGCCATTGCCATCTATCTGGCATGGGTGGCGCCGCTACTGCCATTCGCATATAACTATTCACCGGTTTATGCCACACACTTTGTAGTTGCGCTGTGCTTTTACACCCTCACAGCCGCTGCCTTCAACCAATTGCGTACGCGTTTTGAAGAACACCTGCAACAACGCGTGGAAGAAAAAACAGCGGATGCCAAGGCACTGCTAACGCAGCTGCAATTTCTGGCTGGCCACGACACGGCCACCGGGTTGCCCAATAAAGTGCTGCTGATCGACATGCTCAGAAATGAGATGCGCGGGGCCGATGCCAACGGGCGCGGCCTGTTGATTTGCACATTGCACCTCGAACGTTTTTTTGAACTGACCAACGTGATTGGTAATGAGGGCAGCGACAAACTGGTTGGCCACATTGCAAGGCACCTGGGCAAGCTCACCCACGACAACGGCGTGCTGGCGCGCACAGGTCGCGATGAATTTGTCATCGCCTACCGCCTGCAGCAGGCTGCGCTTAATCCGTCTGTGTTGGAGCGCTTCATTGCCGATCGCCAATTCTCGATTGAAGAAAACGGCTACACGCTATATATCGAATTCACGCTGGGTCTGGCCATGTATCCCGACCATGCGCAAGACGCACAACAACTGCTTACCAGAGCCGAGCAAGCCATGCTGCAGGCACGCAAAGACGGCCAGCAATGGAACGTTTACGACTCCGATCAGGAGCAGGTATTCGTGCGCCACCACCTGCTGTTTGGTCAGCTACGCGAGGCTCTGCATAAGCAGCGCCTGCATGTGCATTACCAACCACAAATCGACATGCTCACCGGGCGCATGTTGGGTGCCGAGGCATTGGCCCGCTGGAACGATCCCGTTGCGGGCATCGTGCCCCCCGCTGTCTTTATTCCGGTGGCCGAACAATCGGGCCTGATCCGCACGCTCACCACCTGGCTGGTGGGCGAATGCCTGCGCGAATGTGCGCGCTGGCACCGCCAGGGGCTGGATCTGGACATATCAATCAACCTGTCCGCCCGCAACTTGATGGACCCGGAACTGATGGGGGTGCTGCAAGCCGGGCTGGAACAAACAGGTTTGCAGCCCGGGCGCGTTAATCTGGAAATTACCGAGAGCTGCTTCATCGCCTCACCCGAACGTGCCATGGAGGTCATTCAGCGCATTCATGACGCCGGCTTCAGGCTGTCAATCGACGACTTCGGCACCGGCTATTCATCGCTCTCGTACATGCGCAGCCTGCCGATTGACGAACTGAAAATTGACCAATCCTTTGTGCGCACGGTGTTGTTCAACCCGGGCGACCAGGCCATTGTCTCCTCCACCATCGAGTTGGCGCACTGCCTGAATCTGTCGGTAGTGGCCGAAGGGATTGAAGACCAGGAAACTGCCGACTGGTTGCAAGCCCGCGGTTGCGACATCGGGCAGGGCTACCACTTCTCGCGCCCCCTGCCCTCCGATGCATTTGAAGCCCTGGCACATAGCCTGGGCACAGGAAGAAAGACCGCCGCATGAAACTGATTCACCTGAGCGACACCAACATCGGCCATGGCAACAACGTGCAGCGCATGCAAAGTCTGCTGGATGATATTGCGAGCCTGGGCGATCCGGCTGACTACCTGATCGTGCACACCGGTGACCTGAACGACAACAGCAACCCGGACACCATGCAGCAAAGCCGCGCCCTGCTAGACCCCCTGGCAGAAAAAGGCTGGCGCATTTTGCTGGCACCGGGCAACCACGATTGTGGCGACGCCCTGCATGTAGACCCGGGCCGGGCCGAGCGCTTCCGGGACCACTTCAGCAGCTATATTTTTGGCAAGCAGCCCAAGCAGTTTCCGGTGCTAACGCTGACCGACGATTGCGCCCTGATCGGGCTGGACTCTAACGAAGGCGAAATGGGCTTTTGGGAGCACTGGATGGCCGAGGGCAATCTGGGCACGGCGCAGATCGAATCACTCAACACCCTGCTCGACCGACCGGACGTGCGCCAACGCAAGGTGATCGTCTATCTGCACCACCACCCGTTTTTTGATGCTTTTGCCGTGCGTGCAGACGTTGCCGACAAGGGGCTGCTATCTCACCTGTTCAACTGGAACACGCGCCGCTTTCGCCGTCTGAAAGACGCCTACACCCTGATGCAATGCATCCGAGACCGCGTCGATATTCTGCTATTCGGCCACCAGCACTTCGGGCTGGATTACAGTGCCGAAGGGCAGCGCTACGGCATCCCGCTAACGCTGGACGGAAGCTCCAGCACCGCCACGCAAATGGATACCGACCGCATGCGCTATCGGGTGATTGATGTGGCTACGGGGAAGTTTGAGACGCGGTTTGTGGGGCTTCAATAA
>CAIQYP010000281.1 GCA_903876045.1 uncultured beta proteobacterium
CGTTTGATGGTTGATGTTTTTTAACCATTAACGGAGCAGCCGCACAACCTGCGGCGCTCGCGTGTGAGAAAACCATGACTGACGCTTTTGAAGTGACGGGCGAATTCGCGCCTGCCGAAAATTTTTCTACTCCCCTGGACACCAACCTCGAGGCCGTTTCATCTGTTGAAGCTGTGGCTGAGGTGGCCGCCGATGTGCCTGAAGCCCCCAACGGCTTCGTGGAACTGGGCTTGGCCCGCGAACTGGTGATGGCGGTGAAGGACCTGGGATACACCCAGCCCACCACCGTTCAGCTCAAGACCATTCCTTTGGCTCTGCCCAAGGCAGTGGACGGCCAAAAGGCCGGCTACATCGACCTGATGGTTTCCAGCCAAACCGGTAGCGGCAAGACTGCCGCCTTCCTGTTGCCCGTGCTGCACACCTTGCTGGCACAGCAAGCCGCTGCCGAAACCGCTGAACGCGAAGAGTTCGAGGCTGCAACTGCTGCAGCACTGGCCGCAGGTCAACCCGCACCCAAGCGCCCCAAGCGCAAGGACCCGACTAGCCAGCGCAACTTCAAGGCCGCCACACCTGGCGCTCTGATTGTTTGCCCGACCCGCGAACTGGCACAGCAAGTTGCCCATGACGCCATCGACCTGGTGCAGCATTGCCGTGGTCTGCGCGTGGCCAACATCGTTGGTGGCATGCCTTACCAACTGCAAATTGCCAAGCTGCAAAATGCCGACCTGGTGGTTGCCACACCCGGCCGTCTGCTGGATCTGCAACGCTCGCAGCAAATCAAGCTCGACCAGGTGCAATTCCTGGTGGTTGACGAAGCTGACCGCATGCTGGATCTGGGATTCTCTGATGACCTGGCTGAAATCAACCAGCTCACCATTGACCGCAAGCAGACCATGATGTTCAGCGCCACCTTCGCGCCGCGCATCCAGCAGCTCGCTGCCCGCGTGATGCGCGAACCCCAGCGCGTGACCATCGACAACCCGCAGGAAAAGCACGTCAACATCAAGCAAGTGCTGTTCTGGGCCGACAACGCCCACCACAAGCGCAAGCTGCTGGACCACTGGTTGCGTGACACCACGATCAACCAGGCCATCGTGTTTGCCAGCACCCAGATTGAGTGCGACGGCCTGGCCAACGACCTGCAACAAGAAGGCTTCTCGGCCGTGGCACTGCACGGTGCCCTGAGTCAGGGTCTGCGCAACCGCCGTCTGATGGCCTTGCGCCAAGGCCAGGTGCAAATCCTGGTGGCAACCGATGTCGCCGCTCGCGGTATTGACGTGCCCACCATCAGCCACGTGTTCAACTTCGGTCTGCCCATGAAGGCTGAGGATTACACCCACCGCATTGGCCGTACCGGCCGCGCCGGACGTGATGGCCTGGCCATCACCTTCGCTGAAATGCGCGATCGTCGCAAGATTTTTGACATCGAAGCCTACACCCGCCAGCCCATCAAGGCCGAAGTGGTGCCCGGTATGGAGCCGCAACAGCGTCAGCCTGATGCCCGTGCTCCAAGCAGCTTTGGTGGCCGTGGTCGCTTTGAAGGCAACGGCGGCGGCGGTGGTGGCGGACGTGATCGCAAGTTCTCCAGCCCGCGTGAAGGCTTCAGCTACGAACGCAAGGGTGGTTTCAACGACCGCTTTGCACAACAGGGTGCGCCTGCTCCCCGTGGTGACTTCGCTCCCCGCGCTGACTTTGCACCGCGTGGCGACAGCCGTCCCCCCCGTGGCGATTTCGCTCCTCGTGGTGATGCACCGCGCGGTGATTTCGCTCCCCGTGGTGACTTTGCTCCTCGAGGCGACTCGCGTCCTCCCCGTGGCGATTTCGCGCCCCGCGGAGATGCACCACGCGGCGACAGCCGTCCTCCCCGTGGCGATTTCAACGCACCCCGCGGTGACTTCGCACCCCGTGGTGATGCACCGCGTGGCGACTTCGGCGCCCCCCGCGGCGACTTTGGTCCCCGCAAGGATTTCGGTGCTCCCCGTGGTGACTTCGGCGCTCCGCGCGGCAAGCCTGCCTTTGCCAAGCCTGGTAACGGTGGCAAGGTGTTCGTGCCCCGCGATGCCAAGAAGCGTCCTCCAACTCGCAACTTCGACTAACTGTTAAAGGCCGGTTTCTACCGGCCCCAAAACAGCCAAGGCCTTGTGCGGAACGTTTGTGCGTTCTGCCCAGGGCCTTTTTTGTTGTGTCGAATTTTGGGTGGCTTTGGTTCGCGCCCGCGGCTGTCACGGGGTGAGCCCCACTGCTCGTGTCCCCCGCCCTGCAGGCTCCTCCTTTACCTCGCTGTGGGGGTCACCCCACGCCATCCGCTCGGAGGCGCGTTGTTAGAAGCGCGAAAGATGTAGTGCGAAGCAAGAAGTTTGAGATGTGACTTTCGATGCACAGATAAACCAACACCCCGCCAGATCAGGAGGTGTGGGTGCTCTGCAAAGTGAGGTTAAGGAGGAGCCCGCTCGAGCGGGCGGGGGACACGAACGGCGCAGAGTACCCATGCCTCCTGATCCAGAAGTAACGCTGCCTTCAAAAGACTGCAGCAAACCAGTAGCCTACATCTGCAGTTTGCAGAACCCCAGGCAAACCTACATCAGCAAATGCTCACCCGCATTGTCGCCCCCTAGCGTGACGTAGTTAACCTTGCGGATGTCCATCAACTTCTTGCCACCGGAATAGCTGATGGAGCTTTGCACGTCCTGCTCCATTTCGATCAGCGTATCGGCTAGCTTGCCCTTGATCGGCTCCAAAATGCGCTTGCCTTCGACGTGCTTGTACTCGCCCTTGTTGAAGTCGCTGGCTGAGCCGTAATATTCCTTGAACATCTCGCCATCGACTTCCACCGTCTTGCCGGGTGACTCTTCGTGACCGGCAAACAACGAGCCAATCATCACCATGGAAGCGCCGAAGCGAATGCTCTTGGCGATGTCGCCATGGTTACGGATGCCACCGTCGGCAATGATGGGTTTGGTTGCTACGCGGGCGCACCATTTGACGGCGCTCAGTTGCCAACCACCTGTGCCAAAGCCGGTCTTGAGCTTGGTAATGCATACCTTGCCCGGGCCCACGCCGACCTTGGTCGCGTCTGCGCCCCAGTTTTCCAGGTCGATCACGGCTTCGGGTGTCGCTACATTGCCGGCAATGACAAAGCTCGCGGGCATCTTTTCCTTCAGATAGATGATCATGTTCTTCACATTGTCGGAATGGCCATGCGCGATGTCGATGGTGATGTACTCAGGCACAAGCCCACGGGCGACCAACTGGTCCACGGTGTCGTAGTCTGGCTTCTTTACACCCAGCGAGATGGAGGCGTACAGCCCCTTGCCATGCATGTGGGCAACGAAGTGGACGTTGTCCAGATCAAAGCGGTGCATCACATAGAAGTAGTTGTTTTGCGCCATCCACTCGCAGATGGTTTCGTCCACTACGGTTTTCATGTTGGCCGGCACCACCGGCAGGCGGAACTTGCGGCCGCCAAGCTCTACGCCGGCGTCACATTCCGAGCGACTTTCC
>CAIQYP010000282.1 GCA_903876045.1 uncultured beta proteobacterium
AACTCTTTTGGTCCGGAAAGTTGCTAGGGTCAGTGCCAGGGCTATTGGTGTTGGCCGTTCTGGTCACTGAAGTCTGCAAAAATCCGGCAATCGGTATCAGTGGTGGGTCACTGTCGCGCTTGAAGGAAACTAGTGGACGCTCCTCTCCCGCGATCGGCTTAATCAATGTGTAGCCACCCAATTTGAATTGCCTGCCTACCGTCGTCAACTCGGGCCAACTCACGTGGCATGCCACGCATTCCATTCCAGTTTGCCGAGCAAAACTCGGAACTGCATGGGCAGTTTCTAAGGTGGCCAGACAACAAATTAGCAAAACCATACGAAACTTGAAGTGCATCATGAGTCTCAACATACATTTGCTCCTTCCGCCATGGACCACGACTAACACAGTTCCGTGACCACAAAACTGTGAATTGAGATTAGTCAATATTTGTGTGTCGGTAAAGTTGGTTGATTCCTAAAAATGATCTCCAATTCTTAGGGTTGACCCTATATTCTTAAGAAGTGATGAAGAGTGGAATGTGGTCGACAACCGCAGGAGAAATATGGACGTCAGGATTTCAGACGCTTACAAAGTGGCACTAGCACAGGGCCACCAAGATCGCACCGAAAAGAAGTAGTCAAAGCCCTTGACTGTGTCGGGTGACCTGGCTACGTCATGGCCGCTGCTGCGATGGGTTGTTTTGGGTAACGCGGCCGCTTCGCCAAAGTGTCATTCAAGATATTGGCAGACGATAAGCTAACAGCTGTCCTTGGAGAGCATTTGGCGAACGTCGGCTTGTTTGCATTTTCGTTGGCATTCGCTGGAGATTCGCCCAAGTCTCGCGCCGTCGACTCTGACGGCGCACGCTGGAACCGGTCTTACAGCTTTTCGATCTGCCTGCTCCAAAGCGGGCGTTGAGGGTATGGGTTGCGCATGGACAAGTGCTGATGAAACAGACAGACAGAGTAACCTTCGACTAAATTCAGGAATGATCATTTGATACTGCTGGTGTCAATATGTCACTTTCAACCGCATTTAACGGTTATCGTAGAGCTAAATAAATGGTGAGTGTCGTCACTGAGGCAGCTTCCTTAAAAACGAATAATGAGGGAGCGGACATGTGGCTGATCGAATGTATTAGACATGCGGAATTGATCGTGGCGCCCAAATTTAGGGAGGGCGAATGACCGCAACTGCTTATCGAGCGCGATTCGCAATCGTGGAGGATGAGCCCTTCATGGCCCAGTTGGTTAGCTTCATGCTCGTCTCCAGTGGAGCCGAAGTTGAAGTCTTTGAACTAGGGGCAGAATTCCTCAAAAGCGCTGACTTGTTGAAATTCAAAGCCGTCATTCTCGACCTCGCACTCCCCGATCTTGACGGCTTTGGTGTCATGAAAGATTTGGCCACCAACACCATCGGCATGTCTGTCGTGCTTATGAGCGGGCACGATATTGGAACTTTGCGTGCAGCCAAAATTTATGGCAATAGCTTAGGACTGAAGATGCGTGGTGCGCTTGCCAAGCCTTTCACCAAATACGAATTGTTGGCGGCCCTGGGTTTGCCCGAGTGAACCTATCTTCGTCAAAAGAAAGTTGCTTGCACAAGGTTCTGGCCAGCACCGGCAAGATGGTAGCAACCAGAGATCGAAGGTAGATGCTATGGATGCATCCCACCTTAAAGGAGCAGATCTTGAGCACTGAGGGCACAAGTTTCGTGTTTTCACACACTCTCGTCTGATTTCAGACTGTCGCGCGTTCCAATGTCGTCTGGTCCCTATTTATTTCTCAATTGATGCGGAGTAAACTCATTGAACCACGTCGCCCGAACTGCATGCGCATCGGGTGCCGCAGAATACTGGGGTTCTATGACCGATCGCAAAAAAGTAGGCGCCGACATTTCAGATGCTCGGCCAGTAGAACCCCATCCAATCGTTGAGACAGCCTCCGAACCAGTGACCGGTTTTCCCGTAATCGGTATCGGTGCCTCGGCCGGTGGACTCGCAGCCTTCGAGGCCTTCTTCTCCGGGATGCCAGCGGATGTTGACCCAGGCATGGCCTTTGTACTGGTGCAGCACTTGGCTCCCGACCACAAAAGCATTCTGGGTGAGCTGATACGCCGCTATACCCGCATGCAGGTGTTTGAGGTGGAGGACGGCATGGTGGTACAAGCCAACTGCACCTACATCATTCCACCCAATTACGACATGGCATTTCTCCATGGCGCACTGCATTTGCTGCAGCCCGTCGCCGCACGCGGCAAGCGTCTGCCGATCGATTATTTCTTTACTTCCCTGGCCCAGGATCAAAGGGAAAATGCGGTCGGCATCGTGCTTTCCGGCACCGGCTCGGATGGAACTCTGGGAGCGCGAGCCATCAAGGATGCCGGTGGCATGGTGATGGCGCAAAGTACGGCGTCCAGCGAGTTTGACGGTATGCCGCGAAGTGCCATTGACACCGGCATAGTGGACTACCAATTGCCCCCGGCGGAAATGCCGGCCCAGTTAATGGCCTATCTGGCCCAAGCCTCAGGTGGGCACTCCCTCGGCGCCGGTCCTGCCTCAGCAAAGTACGCAAGTGCATTGAAAAAAGCCTTTGTGCTGCTGCGCGCACAGACCGGACACGACTTTTCGCAATACAAGCCGAGCACTATCTGGCGGCGCATAGAGCGGCGCATGGCAGTGCACCAAATTGATTCCATGAAGGCCTATGTTCAGTACCTGCAACAGACGCCGGCGGAGGTGCAAGCGCTGTTTCAGGACTTCTTGATAGGCGTTACCAACTTCTTTCGCGATCCAAGTGCCTTCGAGTTCTTGGAGACGCGGGTTCTGCCCGGCCTGTTTGAAGGCAAGCCGGTGGGCGGGACCGTGCGCGTGTGGTGTACCGGTTGCTCCACCGGTGAAGAGGCCTATTCCGTGGCCATTCTGTTGGTTGAACGTATGGAGGCACTCAAGCAGAACTACACACTGCAGGTGTTTGCCACCGACATCGACAGCCGCGCCATTGCGACGGCGCGCGCTGGCATTTACCCCCTCACTGTGGCCAACGACATCAGCCCGGAAAGGCTGGCGCGCTTCTTCACTTTGGAGCCCGGTGGCAAGGGCTACCGAATCCACAAAGGCATTCGCGATGCGCTGGTGTTTTCCGAGCAGGATCTGATCAAGGATCCACCGTTCTCCAAGCTTGACCTGATCTGCTGCCGTAACCTGCTGATCTACCTGGATGCCGACCTGCAAAAAAAGCTGATACCCCTGTTTCACTACGCTTTACAGTCCGGCGGCAAGCTGTTTCTGGGTAGCTCCGAGGGCATAGGCGAATTTGACAACCTGTTTTCGGTACTGGACCGCAAGGCCAAGATATACCAGCGCAAGGAGTACTTGCACGGTGTGCAACGCGCGGCACTCAATCGTACCGTCGAGCCTGGGCTAGCACCCGCTGAAAACTCGGGCCCCAAAGCGGAACAAAATCGTCAGGCCAGCAAACAGCCGCTGCGAGAGCTGATGGAGAAGGCCTTGTTGCGCCAGGCGCCTTCCAGCGTACTTATCAATCCTGCCGGCGACATTTTGTATTTGCACGGACCCACCGGTATGTACCTGGAGCCCAGTCCGGGCGAGGCGGGCATTCAAAACATCCTGAAAATGGCACGCCCAGGCTTGCGAACCGGCTTGACTACGGCCTTGCGCCAGGCCGTGCATAGCCAAAAAATTGAAAATGCCACCCAGCTCAAGGTCAAGACCAACGGGCATTACAGTTTTGTGAACGTAACCGTGCAGCAGGTGTCCGGCAACACGAACGAGCCAGCCGATTCGGCGCTGTATCTGGTGACCCTGGAGGTCACCACTGCGCCCGAATCAGCCGTACAGCCCGCATCACCTGGCGAGCAGGCAGTCAGCCCGGATGCCCAGAGCCGCATAAACGCCTTGACCCAAGAGCTTCGCGACAAGGACGAATACCTGCAAAGCACCCACGAGGAGCTGGAAAGCTCCAACGAGGAGCTCAAGTCGTCCAACGAGGAGATGCAATCTGTGAATGAAGAGTTGCAGTCCACCAACGAAGAACTGGAGACTTCGAAGGAGGAATTGCAGTCGGTCAACGAAGAGTTGGCCACCGTCAATACCGAGTTGCAGACCAAGGTGCTCGATTTGTCGCGCTCCAATAACGACATGAACAACCTGCTGGCCGGCACCGGAGTGGGCACGGTGTTTGTGGATCACCAGTTGAAGATTTTGCGATTCACACCGGCCGCCAGTGAAATCATCAACCTGATCCCAACGGACACGGGGCGTTCGGTGGGGCACATCGTGTCCAATCTGGTGGGCTACAGCAGCCTGGTGGACGATGTGCGTGAGGTCTTACGCAGCCTGATTCCAAAGTCAATGGAGGTGCAGACCACAGCCAGTGCCTGGTACAACTTGCGCATCCAGCCCTATCGCACGTTGGACAATGCAATCGAGGGGGCCGTGATCTCGTTTGAGAACATCACCGAGATGGTTCACACGCGCGCGGCGCTGCAAAGGGCCAATAACCTGCTGCGCCTGGCCGTGGTGGTGCGAGATTCCGGCGATGCAATCACTGTGCAGGACTTGGAGGGCCGTACCCTGGCCTGGAATCCAGGCGCCGTGCGCCTGTATGGCTGGAGCGAAGCCCAGGCACTCAGCATCAATGTGCGCGAGCGCATTCCAGTCGATCGGCGCGAAGATGCACTGGCCAAACTGGCCAGTCTGAGCCGCGCCGAAGTGCTACAGCCCTACCAGACCCAGCGCCTGACTCGGGACAAACAAGTGCTGGATGTCTCCATCACCTCCACCGCGCTGATCGATGCAGACGGGAAGATTTACGGCATTGCCACCACTGAGCGGGCCCAATAAGGGGACCGGGGATGAAGCATTCAAGTCCCGGCACAGTCGATGCTGCAAAACGGCGTTTGCAGGCCTTGCGCTTGGCGGTGGAAGACCAGACACGAGATAGCGTTCGATTGTCCTTGGACGTTGTGCAGCAGATGGCACCGGACGAAATTCAGCTGTTGTTCTACGAACTGCGCGTGCACCAGATTGAACTGGAGCAGCAGAATGAAGAGTTGACAGAGTCCAAGAATGAATTGGAGGCATCCCGCGCGCGCTTCTTTGACCTGTATGACCTGGCACCCGTAGGCTACTGCAGCATCAACGGCCAGGGCCATATCCAGCAATGCAATTTAACGATGGCGAGCTTGCTCGGAGTAGCGCGTAAGGAACTGATTGGGCGGCATTTTTCGCGTTATATCTGCCACCAACATCAGGATGGCTTTTACAAGGCTTGTGCAAAATTGCCGCTACCAGCAGGGTCGGCCCTGCAGGATTCCCCAGCACTGGTCTTCGACTACGAACTGCAGATGCGCCGAGCCAATACGAGCACGCTGTGGGTTCACCTCAATGCGGTGGAGGATACCCAACCCGACAGCGAAACAAACGTCGAACGCCCGGAGTTGCGTATTGCCATAACCGACATTACCCAGCAAAAGCATGCGCAGGCGAACCTTCTGATGCAGCAAAAGCAGTTGGAAAATCAGCACGATGAAATGGCCAAGCGGGCTGTCGAGTTAGGCATTGCCAATGATCATGCCCAGACGGCAAGCTTTGCAAGCATTGCAAAGGGCAACTTTCTTGCCCACATGAGTCATGAAATTCGCACGCCGCTCA
>CAIQYP010000283.1 GCA_903876045.1 uncultured beta proteobacterium
CAAAGGAAGCGGCGTAAGTCGCTCCGTTTTGGCGAGCGAAGGAACTACGTCCGCATCGATTGCGGCGTTATCACGATCAGGCTTCGCCCTCAGCATCTTGGCTAGCTTCTCATGCTCAGCGAGAGGGGTGAGGCTTTCACATCATCCTTGCGCTGCCTTTCCGTGCGGGCCCCGAGCCAGTCAACTGCGGTACGCCAATCCAGATTCCCATGCGTTGCGCATTTTTTCCAACAGCGATGGGGAAATCCGGCAGTCGAGCGGGGCTTCCAACAGGATTTCCTGCATTGCCTGCGCAATTCTTTGAATCACCTGTTCCGGGTGGCTGACGCCGCAGACCCTTCTGCCGAAATCCAGCAACTCGTCCCGTGTTGGGTAGGCCTTGGTGTGGTGCTTGCCCGCAAAGAGTTTCAAAGCCAGCGTGTGGTCCTCCAACTCGGGGCCGCCGGGGTATCGTGTGTACTTGTAGATGCTGGTGGTGACCACATCAAACATCGGAGCCAGCCAGACTTCGCTGGCGCTGCGGTACAGCACGCCAAAGTTCTTCAAGTGGGCATCGCCATTGCGCACCATCACCGAGAAAGCCACTTGCTCGAAGAACCGCTGTAGGTCTTTGCTGTGCAATTGCAGTTGACGTAGCAGTTCCGCAATGCGCTGGTAGCTGCCCTGGTACTTGCGGTCGGAAAGCACATCGCGCACGCGCAGGCCAGCCAGTGCGGCAATGTCTTCAAATCCCAAGCGTTCCATGCTGCCATCGGCCCGCACTACCATGTCGAAGCGGTCCAGAACTAGCATCTGACCGTCATCGGACAACGCGAATTCTGGTACGCTGATCTGGGCGCGTCGGGCGGCGCTCAGGCACATGGACTCATTGGCCGCCAAATCCGGATAGGCAGAGCTGGCCGCCTTCACGATCAATGAAGGGATGGGCACTGTGGTGCGGTCGGGCACCATAATCTTCGGTTGCATGCCCGCAATTCCTGCGCCCGTGCTCAGGTAGGCGGCGACCAGCTCATTGAAAACCGCTGGCGTGTACCGCGTCTTGAGCAAATCGGCTTTGCTCATGGGGCGAGGCGCCGCAGCGCTGACTTGCCCTTCCAGGTGGTAGCCCAAGCGTCCAATGCCGTTGCGGCCAATCAGCGCCAGCAGATGCATGGGCGTCATGGGCTGCTTGGGGAACAGTGCCCGAATTTTCATGAACAAGTCACCCTCCGGCAGGTTCTGGTCCATGGGCGGAAACAGATCGCCGTCTTGCCAGGTCAGCTGTTGATGCGCAGGCATCAGCAAGGCCATGGACGCTTGGTCCGGGTCGGGGACGCGGTAGCGAAACTCGTAGGTGGAGCCTTTGAGAAGTTGCCCTGCCTGGTCCGCATCCCCAATGGAGACGGTGAGCGCGCGGATTTTCTCAGGGAACATCGTCGTCTTCCTGGAAGCGGCGTGCCACTTCGGCGGCGGAAGGAAGGCCTACTTTTTCCAGCCGCAGGGCCAAGCCCATGGCGCCCAGCACCGCCATCAGCGAGGACACCGTGGTGTCTTGGCCCAGTTCCAGGCGGGAAACCACTTCGCGCACCTTTCCAGCCCTGGATGCGAGCTCGGATTTGCTTATTTTTTGTGCGTGACGCTGCGCCTTCAGCGCATCACCCAATTCATCTTGCAAACGAATAATGCCAGTCATAGCTGGCAATAATGGCGATTTTTCAAAAAAATGCAAGTTAAAACTTGCAGAATTTGAGAACCTTATCGATGAACCCCGATGGCCACCCCAAACTCCTCCACCCGTTGCCAGTCAAACTCCCCTGGCAGGACGGTCAGATTATGGGGTTTGGGGCAATCCGTTCGCCTAATCTGAAGAAGCAGGCACCAAGTGCCAAGCTAGGCGCTGGAGCTTGTTTTCTCTGGAGCGCGCGTGCAGGAGAAATTCTCCGCAGGGGAAGATGAAGAATCTGGCGAATCCAGGCACCTCGGGTTCCTGTTCATTCTTAGGGCATACGAATCTGCGACCATTGATTCGAATAATGCGCATAATTCTGCACTTTGATAAGAAATAATTTTTTAATGCGCGTATTAATGCGCTTTACAGGTTTCGTTCTATAGCTGCCTATGCTATTGTCTTAAGTGGCCAATGCGCAAAATTCAGCGCATAATTTTTAAATTATCTAGTTAAGCGCAGAATATTGCTCATTATGCAGTCAAGTTTAGGAAAAACGAATCAGGAGATCGCTTCGGACCTGGGGGCGCAGATTAAGAATGCACGCCTGCAGCTCAATCGAACCCAAGCGGATGTCGCCCTGCAAGCAAATATTTCCCGACGAGCAGTGCAAGCTCTGGAGGCCGGCGACGGTTCCTCCATGGAGACCTTCATCGCCGTTTGCCGCTGCATTGGGAAGACGGACTGGATTTACGCGTTCGCACCAACTCCAACAGTGAACCCGATGCTTATGCTGCAGCTCAAGACGCGTGCAGAAAAAATGATCCGCAAACGGGCGGTGAAACGGAGTGCATTTTGAAACACGTTGAGGCCCTACGAGTAATGATGTGGGGGCGTCAGGTCGGCGCTGTCGCACTGGATTCGCAAACTAATCACTACGCCTTTAGCTACGACCCGAAATGGATACGCGCAGGTGGGCCGTCGCTGTCCCCGCGCAATATGCCTCTGAGCGAAACTGCGGTGTATGTTTTCCCCAGTCTTAACGAGGCGACTTACAAGCGCCTGCCTAGCGCCATTGCGGATTCTCTGCCGGATCGATTTGGTAACGCACTGATCGATGAGTACATGGCGGGCAAAGGTGTGGCGAAAAGCGACGTCACTGAACTAGACCGTTTGGCGTACCTCGGGTCGCGCGCCATGGGTGCGTTGGAATTCAAGCCGGAATTAGGAAGAGCCAAAAGCACCGAAGAAGCGCTGCAGATGAATTCCCTTGTGCAAGCTGCAAGAGAGGCGATCAAGGGAAGTTTTGCTGGAGACAAAGCAGCACAGAAGGCCATGCGGGAACTGATCGAGGTTGGTACCTCAGCCGGCGGAGCAAAGGCAAAGGCGGTCATCGCTTGGAATGAGAAAACCGACGAAATTCGCAGCGGTCACGCGGCACCAAAGCCGGGATATTCCGACTGGCTGATCAAGTTCGACAACACTGAGAGTAGCGATGCGCAAGAGCATGCAAAAAACGATGGCCGCGAGGAATATGCTTTCTATCTGATGGCCAAAGCCTGCGACATCGACATGAGTCGCTCGCGTTTGCTGCAAGAGAATGGCCGGGCGCACTTCATGACACAGCGCTTTGATAGGCCTACAACTGAGTCGCGAGCCTATGTCCAAAGCGCCTGCGCGATTGGACACATGGACTTCAAGCAAGTAAAGTCCTATAGCTACGAGCAGTTGTTTCAACTACTCATCGAGTTGGGGTGCCCAAACTCAGACAGGGTCGAATTGTTTCGTCGGATGGTTCTCAATGTGCTCATTGTTAACTGTGATGACCATACCAAAAACACCAGTTTCTTGATTACTCAGGACAATATGCAGTGGAGACTTTCACCTGCGTACGACATCACTCACTCGTACAAGCCAGGCGGAAAATGGACTGGTGAGCACTTCTTGTCCATTAACTCCAAGCGCATGGATATCCAGCGGGATGACCTGATGCTCGTCGCTGAGCGATTCCAGGTTCCAGCGGCAAAGGCTTTATTCAATAAGGTTCGAGATGCTGTTCAGAACTGGGCTGAATACGCGACGCGTGCTGGACTAGATCCGTCGAAAAGACCTTGGGAATTGACGAAGTCTGCTTGACCGGAGGGGGGACGCGCTCACGTTTTTTCAGATTAAGCGAACGGCTTGGGTTTGGGATATCCCGCCAACACGCTAACACGCTTGAGAGTGGGCATCCCCACTTTC
>CAIQYP010000284.1 GCA_903876045.1 uncultured beta proteobacterium
CACGTAGTTTGGCTATAGACTTTGCCATGGTGGTTGGGCTTTCTTGGCTTTGCGGTTGTTGAAGTCAGAACCCATATTCTGTAGGGCCTGACGGCTTCAACCACCAACCTCAACCTTCAACTACGAGCGGGACATCGCCCAACTGCAGGCAATAATTTTCAGTTTTAGTTCGACCTTATCAATTTATGCAAAAAGGTTCAACTTCTCAATACTGAGTGAATAAGTTCACAGTCGTATGAAATGATATTTTTGGGGCACTGAAGGAAGTTTTGTTTTCTACAAATGGCGCATGTGTCTGCTTTTACGAATGATTCAGTGAAGTCTGTATGTATATTTGGCAAGTCTTCGCGACTCACCATGTTTGTCAGCGTTTGCCACACGTGTTCTTTTAGTGATGTTATGTCAACTGCGCACGGGGGGATGTCGCTTGTTTGCGCTTTGTCAGCTGATGTCATATACGCCCTGCATTGGTAGATTCCAATTTTATAAAACTCGAGCATAGGCCTCATTTTTGACAATACCATCACCCAAACGGGTGAATTTTTGATCTATTTTGAAAGTGGGTGTGAGAATAATTTACTAAGAGGATGTAGGAGCCATCACTTGTTAAGTTGTATGCCTGTCAAAAGCCTGTTGTTCTTCTGGAGCAGCTGGCTTTTTTGCTTCTTGCGCTGTGTCAATGACTGTTCAATATCACCCAAATGGGGGATATCTATCCCGCTGGCGTTGAATTACCGTTGAGACAGGATTTCGAGCGAATCCGTTCAAGGTTCACCGCAAAAATGCGATTGCAGGGATTGTTGGGAAGAAGGGCATTCCATGGGCGACAACGCCATATCACAGCTGGAAAGGTCGGACGGCGATGCGCGCTATCGCACTTTAATCGAGTGGTCGCCATTGCCCATGGTGGTTCATTGCGACGGTGAAATCATCTACGCCAATCCGGCAGCATTAAGTTTGATTGGTGCAACGAGCGAGCAGCAGGTACTAGGCACCAAGGTATTTGCATGGGTGCATCCCGACTTTCATAGTGCAGTGCTTGCGCGCACGAAGTCCGTACTGCAAAACGGGGGGACAACCCCGCCCATGGAACAAAAGTTCATCAAAGTCGATGGTAGCCTGATCGACGTTGAAACCCAGAGTACTCGCGTGATGTTCGATGGCAAGGCTGCTATTTCAGTGGCACTGCGCGACGTTACGGAGCGAAAACTGGCGTTTGCAATCGCCCAGCAATACCAAGCCGTGGTTCAGGCGTCAATGGACGGCTTCTGGATTACAGACGGCAATGGTTGCATCATTGAAGCCAATGAGGCCATCTGCAAAATGCATGGCTACACGCGGGATCAGTTAATCGGTTTGCATATTCCCGATATCGAAGCAGATGAAACACCGGAGCAGGCCGCTGATCACATACGAACCATGGTCAAGAACGGATATGTGCGCTTTGAAGCGCGCCACAAACGCCGTGACCAGTCCGTCTTTTACGTGGATGTCAGTGTGCTTTTTGTACCGGCCGTGGGTGATCGTTTCTATGCCTTTGTCCGGGATATTACGGCGCAGAAGCTAAATCAGGATCGCTTGCAAGTGGCTGCCAACGTGTTTGAGCATGCGCGCGAGGGAATCCTTGTGACTGACGAAAATGCTTGCATCATTGAAGTCAATCAAGCCTTCACGCGCATTACCGGCTACAGCCGTGGTGAGGCTTTGGGGCGCAATCCCAAGTTACTAAATTCCGGACGTCACACAGAAGACTTTTATTCAGCAATGTGGAATGTGCTGACCGTGCAGGGCCACTGGAGCGGGGAGATATGGAATCGCCGGAAATCTGGCGAGGTCTTTGCTGCGTTGATGACCATTAGTGCAGTTCTCGACACGCAAGGCCAAGTTAAGCAGTATGTGGCCTTGTTCTCCGACATTACCAAGGTTAAGGAGCATGAGAGTCGACTTGACCAAATTGCGCACTATGACCCCCTGACAAATTTGCCGAATCGTTTGCTTCTGGCGGATCGATTGCATCAAGCTATGACATATGCGCAGCGGCGTGCGCGCAAAGTAGCCATCATTTATGTCGATCTTGACGGCTTCAAGGCGATCAACGATGCCTATGGACATGATGCGGGCGACAGTATGTTGATTCACGTGGCCGCACGCATGAAGCTGGCACTGCGAGATGGCGACACGCTTTCACGCATTGGCGGGGACGAATTTGTGGCTGTACTGAATGACCTGGACAGCAGCAATGACAGCATTGCTTTGCTGGAGCGTCTGCTGGCTGCAACTTCAGAGCCGCTGCAACATGACGCGCATTTGGTACAGGTAACTGCGAGCATTGGTGCCACCTTCTATCCTCAGGCGCAAGACATTGACGCGGAACAGCTGCTTCGCCAGGCCGACCATGCCATGTACCAAGCCAAAGTTGCTGGCAAGAACCGTTACCACTTGTTTGATGCGGACCAGGACCAAAGTGTGCGTGGTCTTCGTGACAGCCTGGATCGTGTGCGTCGGGCCTTGCATGGCAACGAGTTGGTTTTGCACTACCAGCCCAAGGTCAATCTGCGTAGCGGCGTGATCGAAGGGGCCGAGGCGCTAATACGGTGGCGGCACCCAGAGCGTGGCTTGTTGCTTCCGGCAGCTTTTTTACCTATTCTGGAAAACCAACCCCTTGCGGTCGAAGTGGGCGATTGGGTAATACGCAGTTGCCTACAACAGATGGTTCAATGGCAAATAGGTGGCCTGCGACTTGCTGTAAGTGCGAATGTCAGCGCTTTGCAGTTGCAGCAACTTGATTTTGTGGAAAAGCTCAAACAAGTGCTAGCTTTGTATCCTGGCCTTGCGCGTCATCAACTCAGCCTGGAAGTGCTGGAGACCAGTGCATTGGAGGATTTGCTGCATGTCGCCAAGGTCATCCGCGAGTGCAAGATTCTGGGTGTGCACTTTTCTCTGGATGATTTCGGCACGGGCTACTCCTCGCTGACATACCTCAGACGCTTGCCGGTTAATCAATTGAAGATTGACCAAAGTTTTGTGCGTGACATGCTTGAAGACGCCGACGATCTGGCCATTCTTAAAGGTGTCATCGGGCTGGCACAAGCCTTCAATCGGGAAGTTATTGCTGAAGGGGTTGAAACGCTGGCGCATGGGCAGGCGCTGTTGGCGCTCGGGTGTGAACTTGCACAGGGCTATGGTATCGCGCGCCCCATGCCAGGCACTGATATCCCGAAATGGGTCAACGCGTGGGTCCTGAATGCAGAGAGGGTTGGGGCGCAGAAGTGACCAAAGCGTGGTTTCACTATGGGCTGCGCTTTTATACCAGTCGGCTTTTGAGGGGTCTTCAGTTGCCTAGTTAGCGGTGCAGGTGCTACATTAGTTTTAACGAGACGCAGAATTCGTTTGAAGGGACTTCCATTGGCAAATTGGGAACGTAGGGAAGCTGATACCTTGGCGGAAGCCATAGGTAAGCACCTCAAAAAGAATCCGGACATGGCAGTTGAAAATCAGCTGCTCGTGTTGGTGCAGAGAGCAGTTGATGAAGCCTCTACGACGGTGTCAACGACGCCGGGGGAACTCATGCAATTTCGGTCCATGGTCTGTACGGTATGTCGTGCTGGCAAGCTCTATAACTGTGACGTGCCCCAAGGTTGGTCGGAAAATTGCGCCTTTGTCTACTCAAACACCACTGAGTTCGGGCAGCTCTGAAGCCAGCTTTGGGTGCAGTTGAATCTGATCAGCTGTTAAGCAGGTCGCCTCTTCTGGTTTCACAAAGTCGAAGGCACTCAACCAAATTGGTATCCAGGCGCGGCACATGGATTGAATTCCAATGATTCAGAAACATCGAAAGTTCCAAGCGGTCCAGCGAATCGTTGGAAAGTCGGCCCTGTAGCGTTTCGAGACGCTCGATTAGGTGGATGTGCGAAAGAATGTGCTCCTGATGGTCGACCATGTACATCTGCTCCATCAGAGCTTCTTCGTAAGCAAAGTGTTGCCTCACATAGTCGAGTAATTTCGCCAGCGCAAGGTCGAGTTGTTCCTTGCCACTCGCCTGCAAAAACGCGTTGGAGAGTTCAAAGACAGTCTTGTGCTGACGATCGATGGCATCGTCTCCCGTGCTGAACTGCTCTTCCCATTGGTATTCCAATTCATCCTCCCGTAGTGCAAAAACTGCGGCCCACAGCGCACCGTCAATGTCCCGTTCAGTTTAGTCGCGAATTGCCGGATAGATGGCCTATAAATTGCGTCTCGTTGATGCGGATCAGATCGGTAAAATGATGACCTATATCCATTGCCGGTAACTTTGGTGCAGGGGGTTGGACTCCATGGGACTACGAAGCAGCATCCGGGCCCTATTGGGACGCGACACGGTTGAATGTCCAGAGGATGTTTTTCATGGCATTCGCACTGCGATGCTGTGCGCGCTCGAAGAACATTGCGGCGAAGCGCATTTTGACACCCAGATGGACATCACGTTTGCCAGCGATTTGTCGCAACTATGGTACCTGCGTCCCGACTTGATGAGGGCTATCGCCACATGCCGCGACGACGTAGTTGCACAGGCAGCACTTCATAAAATCACATTGCTGTTTCGCGGTTATTACTCCGCATCCAACGCGTCAAAATTTGGCTCGCTTTAAGCAAAGAGGCATTGCAGATGCCTAGAACAAAGGCATCATTCCGGAAGTCTTGCAGTCGTACATGGCTTGATCCGCAACATGCAGCATGCTTTCCATAGTCGCACCATCAGTCGGGTAGAGGGCAAAGCCCAGACTCCCGCCCAAACTGACATCGACGCCAGATTCCAGCGTCACTTTTTCGGACAGCATATCGATCAGTTTCTGACCTATTTGCGCCAGTTCGCTTCTATCCTCTATCGCCTCTATCACCAGAACGAATTCATCGCCACCCAGGCGCGAAACCGTATCCGAGGAGCGCACAGTTTCCAGTAGGCGCTTGCCCATTACGACCAGCACTGCATCTCCCGCAGCGTGTCCATGCGAGTCATTGATCGATTTGAAGTTGTTAAGGTCAATCATTACCGCGGCAAAGGGCTTGCGGCTCCGTTTGGAGCGTTCGATCGCGAGGTGAAAACGATCGGCCAGCAGGGCACGATTGGGTAGGCCCGTCAGGTAGTCGTAATAGGCTTGTTCTTTGAGAGTGCTCTCAGCCACCTGCATTGCGGCAATCGATTGGCGCAATTGAATTTCCGTCTTGCGCGCTCGTGCCAGCCTCGTTGCTAAAACCAGGATGGTCGCTCCCATGGCAAACGTGACGGCAAAGAGTGCAGCTATTAACAAGATGGATATCGATTTTTATTTCCATTTTCCTGGCAATTGATAAAATGCGCCAGATTTTTCCGCCGACGCAAAGTGATTAATCACGCGTGTGAAGCCTGGATTTTGGTTTGACGACAAGGCTAAACATCGCCAGGCATGAAAGCACCGCGCTGCCGTAAAAGGTGAATGCGGGGCCATATTGATCCCACAACCAGCCGGCCATACCGCTGGCAAACAGCAGGGCTACGCCACTCAAGAGGTTAAAGAAGCCGAAGGCGGTTCCGCGCAGGTCGGCCGGCGCTGTGTCGGCCACCATGGTGCTGAGCAAACCCTGGGTTATTCCCATGTGGATTCCCCACAACACGATACCGATTGCTAACGAAATCCAGTCGTTGTTTCTGGCCAACACCAGGTCGGCAGCGATCAGCATAAGCAACCCGAAAAATAGCAGTGTGCTGTGGCTGAAACGGTCAGACAACTTGCCAAAGGGGTAGGCGCTCGCTGAATAGACCAAGTTCATCGCCACCATGACTAGCGGCACCAAGGCGATTGCCACACCGCTTTGCTGAGCTCGCAGTACCAAAAAGGCTTCACTGAAGCGCGCCAAAGTAAATACGGCACCGATGCCCACCGTCCACCAGTAAGGGCTGCCAAGGCGGCGCAAATTGGCTTTTGAAATGGGGTTGCTGCGCTTTGCACCAGAAGCTGACGGCGGTTCATGAAG
Organism: uncultured beta proteobacterium; assembly: GCA_903876045.1. Lineage (GTDB taxonomy): Bacteria > Pseudomonadota > Gammaproteobacteria > Burkholderiales > Burkholderiaceae_C > Allorhodoferax. The sequence goes on from CAIQYP010000284.1 coordinate 5,992, forward strand.
GCCAAACATCAGCAAGGCCACGGCCAGCAGGCCCGGTATGGTCGCTACCCAGAAAATGGCGCGAAAATCATTGGCCCAGATCAGCATCAGACCAACACCCAATAGCGGCCCGATAAAGGCGCCCACTGTGTCCAGGGCCTGGCGCAGCCCGAAGGCTGCGCCTCGCACAGCCGCTGGCGCAATGTCTGCCACCAGCGCGTCGCGCGGTGCGCCGCGTACGCCTTTGCCTACACGGTCCAGCAGGCGTGCGGTAACCACCAGACCCGTGCTGCTGGCCAACGCGAAGAGGGGTTTGGTCAAAGCACCCAAGGTGTAGCCAAACAGCGCCAGACCCTTGCGCTTGCCCAAGTAGTCGCTCAGCACGCCAGAGAACACCTTGACGATGAGGGCGGTGGACTCTGCCAGACCTTCGATCAGGCCCACGGTAAAGGCCGAGGTGCCAAGCACGGTCACCATAAACATGGGCAAGAGGCTGTGGATCATCTCAGAGGAAATATCCATAAGCATGCTGACAAATCCCAGCACCCAAACGCCTCGCGGTATCTGGCTAAGTACACTGGGTTTCAGGTCGGACATGGTTTGTGAATGCTCACTTAATTCACGTCAAGGCAAGGTTTGGCTGCGCGCAGCCAAGTGCTCACGGCAGGCGGCATTGATCACGCGTAGTTCGGCCAGAGTTGCGTCTATCTGGGCGCGCTTTTCTTCCAAAGCGGCTATCTCGGCATCGGTGCGCTCGATAACAAACTGCACCTGCTTGTCCTGGCCCTCGCCATGGTCACCATACAAATCCAGATACCGTTTGATTTCAGCCAGCGAAGACCCCAGTGACTTGGCACGCAGGATCAGCGACAGGCGGGCCCGGTCGCGCCGCGTGTAGACCCTGGCTCCGTTGATGCGCCGGGGTGCCAGTAATTCCTTGTCTTCGTAAAAGCGAAGTGCCCGCAGGCTGATGCCAAATTCCCGGCACAACTCGGTGATGCCGAACAACTCGGCCGTGTCCGATTCCTTGTGGGCGTCGACAAAGGCCTGTGCGTCCAGCGTATTCATCGCGTGTTTATTAAATGACGCGCTGCAGGCGCATGGCCACGGCCATGTCGCCCGTCACTCTGAGCTTACCGGCCATAAAGCCCGTAGCTGGCTCCAGATCACCGTCCAGCATGGCTTGCAGATTGTCGAGCGTGATGCCCACCGTGCAGTCGGTGTCGGCATTGGTGTTGGATACGCCATTGGGCGTGGATTTGCCGTCGATCACGATCACGCCGTCGGCACCCAAGTCAAACTTTAGCGTTGCGTCTAGCCCGCTGTCTTCGCCAACTTTGCTGCGAATGGCCTGGGTTGCGGATTCAAGCGACATGGGATCTTCCTTGGTAGTGTTGAAAAAATACGCCTCACGGAATATCTGTGGGGCAGTGCTTGCCGATGCTAGCAGCGCAACCTTGCCGTATGGATTGGTGAAACTACCTATGCGGAACTTGGTTGACGTTAACGTTACCCCGGGCTCTAATCCGACAACTTTGCTTAACCCGACTGTTGCCATGCCCGCACTGAACTCCCGCATCAACCCTCGCTCCGAGGCCTTTGCCGCCAACGCTGCGCGCATGGCCGAAATGTTGGCCGAGGTGCAGCGGCTTGAAGGCTTGGTGATTGCGGAGTCGCAATCCAAGGCAGCCAAGTTCGCGCAGCGCAAGCAGTTGTTGCCGCGCGAGCGCGTGGCGCGCTTGCTGGACCGGGGCTCGCCGTTTCTGGAACTCAGCCGTCTGGCCGGGCTGAACATGCACGACGATGACGGCAAGAAGGCCGTGTTGGGTGGCGGTTCCATCATTGGTATTGGCGTGGTGGCAGGCAAGCGCTGCCTGATCTCGGCCAGCGACAGCGCGGTCAAGGGTGGCACCGTGTCACCCATGGGGTTGAAAAAGGCCTTGCGCGCGCAGCAGATTGCCCTGGAAAACAAGCTGCCCGTGATCTACATGGTGGAGAGTGGTGGCGCCAACCTGATGTACCAGGCCGACATCTTCATCGAAGGCGGTCGCAGCTTTGCCAACCAGGCGCGCATGTCGGCCGCCGGGGTGCCGCAGATTTCGGTGGTGCATGGTTCCAGCACCGCAGGTGGCGCGTACCTGCCGGGCCTCTCGGACTATGTGGTGCTGGTGCGCGGACGCAGCAGCATCTTTTTGGCAGGGCCGCCTCTGGTGAAGGCGGCGATGGGGGAGGACGCCACCGAAGAAGAATTGGGCGGTGCCGAGACCCATGCCGAGGTGACCGGCCTGGGCGAATACCTCACCGAGGACGATGCCCATGCCGTCGCACTGACGCGTGAGTTGATGGACAAACTGCGCTGGGATGTCGCGCCTGCCGCTGCTCCCTTTGCCGAGCCCTTGTTTGCTGCGGAAGAACTGATGGGCATCGTCCCGGCGGACGAGCGCGAGCCGTATGACGTGCGCGAGGTGATTGCGCGCTTGGTGGACGCCTCGGTCTTTCTGGAATTCAAGGCCAGCTTTGCGACTGAGACCATTTGCGGCCATGCACGGGTGCAAGGGCATCTGGTGGGCATTCTGGGAAACAACGGCCCGATCCAACCAAACGGCTCGACCAAGGCGGCACAGTTCATCCAACTCTGCGACCAGAGCGGCACGCCGTTGGTCTTTTTGCAAAACACCACCGGCTACATGGTGGGCGCCGCAGCAGAGCGGGGTGGCGCCATCAAGCACGGCTCCAAGATGATTCAGGCCGTGGCCAATGCACGCGTGCCGAAGTTCACCTTTGTCATAGGTGGTTCGTACGGTGCGGGCAATTACGGCATGTGCGGACGCGGCTTTGATCCGCGCTTTATCTTTGCCTGGCCCAGCGCGCGCACCGCTGTGATGGGGGGCGCACAGGCGGCCAAGGTGATGGATTTGCTGAACCGTGCCAAGCTGGAGCGCAGCGGCATGGAAGCCAATGAAGAGGCGTTAAAGGCCATGTCGGATGGCCTGCGCTTACGGCTGGACAAGGAGTCTGCGGCCCTGTTTGGCACCGCACGCCTGTGGGACGACGGCATCGTTGACCCGCGTGATACGCGCCGCATTCTGGGCCTCTGCCTGGCCCTGGCCGCCGAGGCCGATCAACGCTATTTGCGGCCCAACACCTTCGGCGTGGCCCGTCTTTAAACCAAAAAAAACAAGCAGGAGCACTCTCATGCAATTCACCACCGAACACAAACAACTGGCCGATACCGTCATCAAATTTGTGCAAAAGGAAATCAACCTGCATGTGGCGCAGTGGGAGCGCGAGCAGCAGTTCCCCAGCCACGAAGTGTTCAAGAAACTGGGTGATCTGGGCTTGCTGGGCCTGAAGTACCCTGAGGAATACGGCGGCGCCGGGCTCGACTTTAGTTATTCCATGGTCATGGCCGAGGCGCTGGGTGAATGCAATTGCGGTGGCATCCCCATGGCGATTGGCGTGCACACCGATATGTGCACCCCGGCACTGGCGCGCTTTGGCAGCGATGAGTTGCGCCGTGAATTTCTGGCGCCCAGCATTGCCGGTGATGTGGTGGGTTGCCTGGGTGTGAGCGAAGCCGGTGGCGGCTCGGATGTGGCGGCGGTGAAAACCACGGCACGGCGCGAAGGCGATGACTACGTCATCAACGGCTCCAAGATGTGGATTACCAACGGCCTGAAAGCCGACTGGTGCTGCCTGCTGGCCAACACCAGCGAAGGCCCGGCGCACAAAAACAAGTCGCTCATCATTGTGCCGATGGATGCACCTGGCATTACGCGCCAGAAGATCCACAAAATTGGCATGGACTCCAGCGACACCGCCGAGTTGTTTTTTGATAATGTGCGCGTGCCCCGGCGTAACCTGATCGGCCAGGAGGGTATGGGCTTTACCTTCCAGATGCTGCAGTTCCAGGAAGAGCGGCTCTGGGGTGCGGCCGGCTCGCTGCGCAGCCTGGACCGGTTGATCGACCAGACCATTGCCTACACACGTGAGCGCAAGGCCTTCGGAAAATCGATTCTGGACAACCAGGTGGTTCACTTCCGTTTGGCCGAACTGCGCTGCGAAGTGGAGGCGCTGCGTTCGCTCACCTACCGTGCGGTCGAGGCCTACGTCTCGGGCAAGGACGTTACCAAGTTGGCCAGCATGGCC
>CAIQYP010000285.1 GCA_903876045.1 uncultured beta proteobacterium
CAGCCGTAAACGAGATGATTGCCGACGCCCGTAGTAATGGCCCTGGACTGTCGTACCTGGCCGACCACAGCGCCGGCTCCGGCAAGACCAGCACGATCTCATGGACTGCCCATGATCTGGTCAAACTGCGCCGGGACAATGGTGATGCCATTTTCAGCAGCATCATCATCGTGACCGACCGCACGGTACTCGATGGCCAGATTCAGGATGCGGTCAAGCAGATAGACCACCAATTCGGCGTCATTGCCGCCATTGACCGCCAAAAGTCCTCGAAGTCCAAGAGCAAGCAGCTCGCGGAAGCGCTGATCGCCGGCACGCCCATCATCGTTGTCACCATCCAGACCTTCCCCTTTGCAATGGAGGCCATCGTCACGGACAAGGCATTGAAGGGTAAGAACTTTGGCGTGATCATCGATGAGGCCCACGCTTCACAAACAGGCTCCACTGCTGCAAAGCTCCAAGCTGCACTTGCCATGAGTGGCAATGGCAAGATGGCATCTTTGACGGTTGAAGAATTGCTGGAGGAGTTGCAGAAATCGCGGGCCCGGCCAAGCAACATCAGTTACTTCGCGTTTACAGGCACGCCCAAGCATTCGACGCTCATGCTTTTTGGGCGCCCAGCGGATCCAACTAAGCCTGCTTCCAAGTCAAACCTCCCTCAGGCCTTCCATCGCTACCCCATGCGACAGGCCATTGAGGAAGGCTTCATACTGGACGTACTCAAGGGTTACATCCCGTACAAGACTGCCTTCAATCTCTCCAAACAGATTGAGGACACAAAGCGGGTCAGCGGCAAAACGGCAAAACGTGCTCTGGCGCAGTGGATGTCCCTTCACCCAACGAACGTCACTCAGAAGGTTCAATTCATCATTGAACACTTCAGCAAGAACGTGGCACACCGTCTAGATGGCAAAGCCAAGGCGATGGTGGTGACCAGCTCGCGGGCCGCAGCTATTCGCTACAAGAAGGGCTTCGATGCCTACATTGCCAAGCATCCTGAGCATTCCGGCATCCGGTCACTTGTGGCCTTCTCGGGAAAGATGACCGGCAAGCAAGTCAAGCACGGTGATGACGTGGGCGATGCATCTGAAATCTTCACAGTGGACGATGGAGAGGAATTCACTGAAGTCAGCATGAATCCGGATATTGCAGGGCAGGACCTGCGTATTGCGTTTGAGCGGCCTGAATACCGCGTCATGCTCGTGGCCGACAAATTCCAGACCGGGTTTGACCAGCCCAAGCTGGTGGCAATGTACGTTGACAAGAAAATCGCCAACGACGTTGAGATTGTGCAAACCTACTCTCGTCTTAATCGGATGGCACCAGGCAAGGATGAGGTATTCATCATTGACTTTGTGAACGATCCAGCCAATGTTCGACGTGCCTTTGAGATGTATGACGATGGTGCCCAGATTGACGATGTACAGGATGTAAATGTTGTCTACGAGATCAAGGAGCAATTGGATGCACAAGGGCTCTATGAATCCGAGGACCTCGCTGACTTCAAGGAAGCACGTTTCAAGACCATCCGCGACATAACGCAAGCCCAGGAACCGCAGCATAAAGCGCTGTACGCTGCAACCGAGCGACCAACCCGCGTATTCAATCAGCGCCTCAAAATGCTTAGGGATGCAATAGGAACATGGGAAGCAGCTTTTGAGAAGGCGCATAGCACCGGCGATGAGGCTGGGATGAAGTCTGCCGATCACCACCGAAGGGAACATGCGGATCAGATCAAGAGCCTGATTGCATTCAAGTCTGGACTGGGTCGGTTTGTACGGACATACGCCTATATTGCCCAGCTCGTCGATTTCGGTGACCCCGAACTGGAAAATTACGCAGCCTTCGTAAAGCTCCTTCAAAAGCGCCTAAATGGTGAACCGCCTGAGTCCGTGGATCTGAAGGGCTTGGTCCTCACAGGCTTTGACATCAAACATAAGGAATACCTAACCGATTTGGATGAGCGTCTAACCGTTCTTAAGCCGATTGGGCCTGGAGTAGGAGGCGGCAAGGGTGAGGACCCGCACTACCTAGCAGAGATCATTGACCGGTTGAATCGCTTGTTTGGTGAGGCCACGCCGCTTCGAGACCAGGCTACCTTTGTGAATCACATCGTAGCTATTGCCCGCGAAAACGACGTTGTGATGGCCCAAGTGGAAAACAACACCCGCGAGCAAGCCTTGCAAGGAAATCTACCCGGAGCAGTGCAACAAGGGGTGGTCAGGGCTCTCACATCGCACCAGAAACTGGCCACGCTGGTACTGAAATCTGATCGGCAGTCGATGCACGCACTGACGGACCTGATATACGAGTTGATCTACGATCGCAAGGATATCAACATGGGTGACATGCGAGACATAGGTTAAGGAAGTTATTGTGTTTGATCTCCTTAACTTGCCTGGCGTAAAGCCGGTTGATTTGCATTATGGCAACCGTGTGATCACGGTCATTGCTGAAGTGCTCGAAGGCCCCCTTCCATCCTGCCAAGAGTGTGGCAAACCGTTGCACCGTCATGGACGTAGAACGAATGTCTTTGCGGACACTCCAATGCAGATGCAACCGGTTCGACTGGAAATATCAAGGCCACGCTACCGATGCATTGCTTGCTCCAAGATTTCCACCCCTGACCTACTGTTCCTCGACGAGCGCAGGCGGGCGACGAAGAGGCTTGTGGATGCTGTTCGCCAACGCTGTCTTGGAATGACGTTTCACGCATTGGCCGAACAGACTGGGCTCGCGGTCAACACCATTAAGAACATTGCGCAGGATCTGATTGTCGAACTGGAGAGTACGGTGCGCTATCAGACCCCAGTCATCATGGGTATCGACGAAGTGAATCTTGCGGGCAACTTCAGATGCGTGATTACGAATCTGGCCACGAATAATGTCTTCGAGATGCTGGAATTCCGAACCCAGGATCACATGATGCCGTTTTTCGAAAAGCTGCGTGACCGGGAAAAGGTGGAATGGATATGCACGGACATGTGGCGTCCATTCAAACGCTCATTCAGTCCGTATCTGCCCAACGCCAAGTTGGTAATAGATAAGTTCCACGTCGTCAAAATGGCTTCTGAAGCCCTGGATGATGAACGCAAGAAATATCAGTCTACGCTTTCAAAGAACGACCGCGTGCACATCAAGAAGTCGATTCGTTGGCTGACTTTGAAGCGCCCAGGAAATTTAAACTTTGCAGAAAAGTCCGCGTTGGAGATTGTCCGGCAGACCATTCCGGAACTAGGCCAGGCTTACGACTTCAAGGAAATGTTCTTCAGGATCTATGACGACCCGTCAAAGGAATCAGCAATGCGAGCCTTTGAGGCTTGGGAAAACTCTCTCCCAGACAAGGAGCTTGAAAAATTCCATTCCCTGGCAAAGACAGTTCACAATCACTATGACGACATTTTTGCCTATTGGGATTCGCCTGACAAGATCACGAATGCCTATACCGAATGCTTGAATGGACTAATCAAAATGGCCAATCGAATCGGCCGTGGTTACAGCTACGAAATCATCCGGGCCAAGACTCTTTATGCGAAACAGGCCCGCAAGGTTGGTAGCGGTGTTCGCCTTCTGTCAGGCTCCGAATTACAAGGTCCAACCAAGCAGGCGTCAGAGATCGTTGAGTATGGACCCCACATTCCAACCTTGATTGATTTGGCTGAAGATGGAAAATTCGACTGAAAAGTCAGATTTCCAACCCTAGATTGCAAATAGCCGTTTTTCTATGGTGGCTAGCGCCCGGCAGGCTGCCAGTGGGGTGGAGTTCCGGTGCGCACGGAATGTTGTTGTGTTTCACCCAAGAACGTTTGATGGTCTGTACCCGCCGACACGCGCATCTGCCAAAATCTCTTTATGAACGCGCTCAACATCTCCGAATACACCCAAACCCTGGGCCTGCAGGCAAAGAACGCCTCGGCCTTGATGGCCGCCGCTTCCACGGCAATCAAGAACAAGGCCTTGCGCCGCCTGGCTGCTCTGCTGCGTGAGAACATCCAGGCCCTGCAGATCGACAATGCCAAGGACCTGGAGCGCGCCGTGGCCGCTGGATTGGCCGCCCCCATGGTGGATCGGCTCAAGCTTAGCCCGAAGGTGCTGGAAACCTGCGCCGAGGGTTGCGAGCAACTGGCGGCAATGGCCGATGTGATCGGCGAAATCATCGGCATGAAGCAGCAGCCCAGCGGCATCCGCGTCGGTCAGATGCGCGTGCCCATTGGCGTGTTCGGCATGATTTTCGAGAGTCGCCCGAATGTGACGATTGAGGCGGCCAGCCTGTCGATCAAGAGCGGCAACGCCTGCATTCTGCGCGGTGGCTCGGAGGCGATTGATTCCAACAAGGCGCTAGCCAAACTGGTTCAGCAGGCACTGGTTGAAAGCGGCTTGCCCGCTGATGCGGTGCAACTGGTGCAGACCACCGACCGCGAGGTGGTGGGCCAACTCATCACCATGCCGCAGTATGTGGACGTGATCATCCCGCGCGGTGGCAAGGGCCTGATCGAGCGCATTAGCCGCGATGCCAAGGTGCCGGTGATCAAACA
>CAIQYP010000286.1 GCA_903876045.1 uncultured beta proteobacterium
CAGTGGAGCGGCGCACGATGTGGTGGGCGGTGATCTGGTTGGGGTGAGTGATGCCGGCGGCCTGCACCAACTCTTGCAAGGCATGCAACGTTTGCTGATGGAAGTTGAACACACGCGTGGTCTTGTCTTCCACTACCAGCGACTGCTGGCGCTGCGGGTCCTGCGTGGCCACGCCGGTTGGGCAGCGACCGGTGTGGCAGGTCTGCGCCTGCAGACAGCCCAGCGCAAACATGAAACCGCGCGCGCTGTTGCACCAGTCGGCACCCAAAGCCATGAGGCGCGCGATATCAAACGCGCTGGTTACTTTCCCCGCAGCACCCACCTTGACCTGGTCGCGAAGACCCACACCACGCAGCGTGTTGTGCACCAGAAGCAGCCCTTCCTGCAGCGGTGAGCCCACATGGTCAGTGAACTCTACCGGCGCCGCGCCGGTGCCGCCTTCGGCGCCGTCCACCACAATGAAGTCGGGTGTGATGCCGGTGGCTAACATGGCCTTGACCATGGCGAACCATTCCCAGGGGTGGCCGATGCAGAGCTTGAAGCCGGTCGGTTTGCCACCGGATAGCGTGCGTAGTTTTTCAATGAAATGCATCATCTCCACGGGTGTGGAAAAGGCGCTGTGTGCGGCCGGAGAAATGCAGTCCACTCCCTCTGGCACGCCACGTGCAGCGGCAATTTCGGCGGTAACTTTGGAGCCTGGCAGCATGCCACCATGTCCTGGCTTGGCGCCTTGGCTGAGCTTGAGCTCAATCATCTTGACTTGGGGCTCGCAGGCGGTGACGGCAAACTTGTCTGCATTGAAACTGCCATCGTCATTGCGGCAACCGAAGTAGCCAGAGGCAATCTCCCAGATCAAATCCCCACCGTGGATGCGGTGATGTGCCGACACCGACCCCTCGCCAGTGTCGTGGGCGAAACCACCGCGCTTGGCGCCGGCATTGAGCGAGCGAATTGCGTTGGCGCTCAGTGCACCAAAGCTCATGGCCGAGATATTGAACACACTGGCGCTGTAGGGTTGGGCGCGTTGCTCGCCTATCGTGATGCGAAAGTCGTGCGACTGCAGGGTGGTCGGCGCTACCGAATGGTTGATCCATTCGTAGCCTTCGGCGTGCACGTCGAGTTGGGTGCCAAACGGGCGCTTGTCCACTTGTGCTTTGGCACGCTGATACACCAGCGAACGCTGCGCGCGAGAGAAGGGAGACGCATCGTTATCGCCTTCAAAAAAATATTGGCGAATTTCCGGCCGGAACGATTCCAGCATGAAGCGGATGTGCCCGGTGATGGGATAGTTGCGCAAAATTGAACGCTTGGTCTGGCGCAAGTCGTACACGCCCAGCGCCACCAATGCGCCAAACAGCAGCAGCGCCCAGCCGCCTACGCCAAAGGCCAGGAGACTGAATACACTGAGCAAAAGGCTGAAACAACAAAGCCCCAGGACCAGATACCGGGTGGGGAAAAATTTGTCGAGCGCGTCAATCATGCAGAGTCTCCTTGCGGGCGACAATAGCAGCCACACCAAGATTTGCCCACCCATGAATACCCAAACACCATCAACCCCGGAAGCAACCACCAACCCTTTGTCGCTCAGCCCGGAAGAGTTCGACGAGATCGACACCATTCTGGATGACCTGCGTCAGCGTTTTGAGGAAACTCCGCAGTGGGAGTTTTGTGAAGGCTTTATGGCCGCACTGATCGTTTGTCGGCGTGCCATACCGCAGTCTGAATACCTGCCGGTGCTGTTGGATTCGGGGGAAGACGAAGGTGATGCGCCAGCACCGCACGGCGCCTTTGCCGATGCCGCGCAAGCTGCCCGCTTTTTGGAACTCTGGCAGCGCCGCTGGACGGACATCGAGCAAGGGCTTGCGGCAGATATCAAGGCCTTGGACGATGAGCGCGCCTACCACCCCGAGGTGATGGACGTGCGCGGTGCAGTGGCCGCCTTGCCTGAAGCGGAACGCGCCGAAATGGCGGGCGAGTTTCTGCCATCGTTCGCCCAGGTCTGGGCCGTAGGTTTCATGTATGCCGTGGAAAACTGGCCTGACGAATGGCAGCCGCCACGCGACAAGGAAGGCCGAAAATGGCTGGACGACGCCCTGCAGCGCATGGTGGCCCTGACCGAAGACGACGAAGATGAACCCACCTTGTCGGTGTTTGACGACGAAGGCGTGCCCACGGTCAGTGTCAGCCGCTTTGAAGCCTTTGCCGATGCGGTGTGGGCGGTTTACGATTTGCGTGAACTCTGGCGCAATATCGGCCCACGCGTTGAGACGCTGCATAAGGCGGCGCTGCCAGGGCGCAATGAAGTTTGCTTTTGTGGCAGTGGCAAGAAATTCAAAAAGTGCCACGGGGCCTGAAGCCTTCTGGCTCAGAACTTGTAGCGGGCACCTAGGCCATTTGTCAAATCAACTCCGGCAGGCTCGCAGCCAGAAAGTCGTAGACGGCGCGGATGCGCTGGCTGGTCCGGATTTCGCGGTGCACCGCCAGCCACATGGGCAACGGTGGGATTCGAATTTGCCCGGTCAAAAGCGGCAACACCTGCGGGTCGGTGCGTAGCATGTATTCCGCTGCAAAGCCGACGCCCAGACCCGCGCGCACGGCTTGCCATTGCACGTTGAAGTCATCGCAGCGCAAGGCAAAAATATCTCTTGTCACCGGGAAACCCATGGCCTTGAAGCCGTCGAGTATGGCGGTGTCCATGTCGCTGCCAATCAAGGTGTGCACGAACAGGTCCGCCGGAATTTTGAGGGGCGGGCGCCGCGCCAGGTAGTCCTTGTGGGCGCACACACAGAGGCGCACCTCGCCCAGCTTGCGGGCTACCAGCGTGGACTGGTCCGGGCGCACCATGCGGATGGCAATGTCGGCTTCACGGCGCAGCAGATTGCTGACCTGGTTGCTGGATACCAGTTCGACCTGGATATCCGGCAGGGTCTGGCGCATGGCTGCCAGCACGCCGGGTAGCAGATGCACTGCCACCGGCACGCTGGCGGTGATGCGCACCGTGCCCGCAGTTTGCGATTGCGTACCCGAGAGTGTGCGCGCCAGTTCCAGCGCACTGGCCTCCATAGCCCGCGCGCTGTGGGCCAACTGATTGGCGGTGCTGGTGGGAACCAGGCCGCGGCCGGTGCGCTCAAACAGCACGACCCCGAGTTGGCTTTCCAGCTCGGCAATATGCCGCCCCACTGTGGGCTGGCTCATGCGCAGGGTGCGGGCAGCTCCCAGAAGACTGCCGCTGTCCATTGCCGCCAAAAAGGAGCGGGCCAGGTTCCAGTCAAAGCCATGTTGCAAAGGTGTGGGCATAGGGGTATTCAAAAATGCATGTCTGGTATGAACATTCATGCAATTGTGGTGGATTCCATTTGTTTTCACAATCCATGCATCAACCACCATTTGAAAACAAACCATGCAAGAAACCGTATTGATTTTGGGTGCCCGCGGACGCTTCGGCCTGGCCACTGCGCAGGCTTTTGCTAATGCCGGCTGGCACGTGCTGGCGCATATGCGTGTGGGTGGCAAAGTGCCGCAGGAAGTGCAGGGCGACGTCCGAATTCACTGGCTGGAGGCCGATGTGCACGATGCTGCTGCACTCGCCCGGGCCGCGCGTGCGCAAGCCCCGCAGCAGGAAGTGGCCGTGGTCGTTCACGCGCTCAATCCGGCCTATACCAACCAGGACTGGAAGGCGCAAGTGCTGCCTATGACGGACGCAGCGCTGGCGCTGTGCAGGGCCTTGAACGCGACCCTGATGGTGCCGGGCAATATCTATAACTTTGGTGTGGACATGCCCGCCGAGTTGACCGAAGACACACCGCAAGCAGCCCGCACCATCAAGGGCCAAATTCGTATTGCCATGGAAGAGCACATCCGGCGCAGCGGTGTGCGCAGCATTGTGATTCGTGCGGGCGATTTCTTCGGTGCAGGCAAAGGCACATGGTTTGATCAAGCGATTGTGAAAGACCTCGCAAAAGGTGTCTTTACCTATCCGGGCGCGCCGGATGTGGCTACAGCCTGGGCCTACTTGCCGGACCTGGGGCGCACTTTTGTGGCGGTGGCGAACAAGCGCGCGCAGACCAAGCCGTTTGAAGTGCTGCACTTTGCCGGCTACCGCATCACAGCGCGCCAATGGATGGAGGTGCTGACGCCTTTGGCGCTTGCACGTGGCTGGGTCAAGTCCGGTGAGGCGCTGCACTACAAACGGCTGCCCTGGACGCTGATTCGTTTAGGGGGCATGTTTGTCCCAACCTGGGCGGCATTGGCAGAAATGCGCTACCTGTGGGACACGCCGCATGCACTGGCCAATGACAAGCTCACTGCGCTGATCGGGGCAGAGCCACACACCGCATTGGCGGACGCGGCCGCCCTGGCCATGGAGGGCTTGGGCTAACTTCGAAGTCGTGCCCCATGCGGTCAACAATGGATAAAATCCCCTTCAGTACCTATGGGATTACCAACTTGATGGGACCCTGTCACAAGCTTGACGATTTAACTGAGGACCTTGCATGGCAAACCCTATCAAACGCATCGCGGTCTGCACCGGCGGTGGCGACGCTCCCGGCCTGAACGCCGTGATTCAATCGGTGATGATCGCCGCCGACAACCTGGGCTGGCAGTGCTATGGCATTCGCGATGGCTTCAACGGCATCATGTTCCCCGAGCGTTATCCCGAAGGCGGTGTCTACCGTCTCACACGTGACAAAGTGCGCAGCATTGGCCATCTGGGCGGCACCATTCTGGGCACCACCAACAAAGGCAACCCGCTGCATTTTCCGGTCAACATGCCCGACGGCACGGTGCGCGAGATTGACCGCTCTGACGAACTGCTGACCTACTTTGCCACGCATGAGATCGACGCATTGGTGTCGATTGGCGGCGATGGCTCATTGACCATCGCCGACGCGCTTCACCGCAAGGGCCTGCGCGTGGTGGGTGTGCCCAAAACCATCGACAACGATCTGGACAAAACCTATACCACTTTCGGTTTTGATACGGCTGTGGGTTTTGCCACCGAATGTATTGACCGCCTGCATTCCACCGCCGAGAGTCATCAGCGCGTGATGGTTGTCGAGGTTATGGGTCGCTATGCAGGCTGGATTGCACTGCACGCTGGCATCGCGGGCAATGCCCACGCAGTTTTGATTCCGGAAATCGGCTTTGACATCGACAAGGTCGCTGCCAAGATTCGTGAACGCGAGGTTGCCGGCCATTTGTATTCCATCGTCGTGGTGGCTGAAGGGGCTCTGGCCAGGGATGGCCATCGCGAACTGGTCGCACCCGCTGAGGTCGGCCACGCCGAGCGTCTGGGTGGCATCGGCGGGATCATTGCCCAAGCTCTTGCCAAGAGCACTGGCAAGGACACACGCGTGGTGGTGCTGGGTCACTTGCTGCGCGGTGGCAGCCCCACCTCCTTCGATCGACTAGCCGCTCTGCGTTTTGGCGCGGCAGCAGTGCGCGGACTGGACGCGGGCAAGAGTGGCGTGATGGTGTCGCTGGGTGTGGGCGGAGTGGACTACGTGTCGCTGGAAGAAGTGGCGGGCCACATTCGCAATGTGCCGATGAACTGTGACACCCTGCAAACCGGGCGCGACCTGGGGATATCTTTCGGCGACTAAGCCTGTTTTATTGCTTAAGTCGCCGAAAAGTTTAAGGCGTCATGCCCAAGAGACGTGGCAGCCACAGTGTCAGGCCAGGCCAGTAGGTCACCACCATCAGGAAGGCCAGCATGGTGAGCAACCAGGGCATGACGGCCATGGTCAACTCGCTGATGCCCATCTTGGTAATGCCGGACGCCACATACAGGTTCAACCCCACCGGTGGATGGCACATGCCGACCTCCATGTTCACCACGATCAGGATACCGAAGTGGATGGGGTTAATGCCCAGCTTGATCGCCACCGGGAACAGGATGGGCGCCAGGATCAGGATGATGGAGCTGGGCTCCATCACATTGCCCGCCAGCAGCAACAGCACGTTCACCACAAGCAAAAACGCCACCGGTCCGAAGCCCTGGTTGATCATCCAGTCGGCCATGGCCTGGGGGATGTTCTCGCTGGTCATCAGAAAGCTGAACAGCACCGCGTTGGTGATGATGTACAGCAGCATGGCACTCATGCTGGCCGAATCCAGCAGCACCTTGGGGATTTGCTTCAAGGACATGTCCTTGTAGACAAATACGGCCACGATGAAGGCATACACCGCCGCCATGGCCGCTGCCTCGGTGGGCGTGAAGATGCCGCTGTAAATGCCGCCCATCACCACCACGATCAGCAGCAGGCCCCAGACGCTTTCCTTGAAGGCCACGAAGCGTTCAGCCCAACTGGCCTTAGGCATGCGCGGGTAATCGTTTTTGCGTGCGATGTACCAGGTGGTTGTACCCAGCGCAACCGCCAGCGCAATGCCCGGCACGATGCCTGCGATGAACATGGCGCCCACCGAGACATTGGTGGAAACCGAAAACATCACCATGGCGATCGAGGGTGGAATCAGAATGCCCAGCGAGCCCGAAGTGGTCAAAATGCCCGCGCCAAACTTGTTCGGGAAACCCTGCTTCACCATGGCCGGCAGGATCACCGAGCCGATGGCCACCACGGTTGCAGGTGAAGAACCCGACACCGCTGCAAACAACGCACAGGCCATCACACCGGCCAGACCCAGTCCGCCATGCCAGTGTCCGATCATGCTGGTGGCAAAGCGGATCATGCGCCGCGCCACACCGCCGTGGGTCAGGAAATTGCCCGCCAGAATGAAGAACGGAATCGCCATGATCTCGAACTTCTCAATGCCGGTAAACAGCTTGAGCGCCACCGATTGCACGGGCACATCCGTCATGGTGAACAGAAAGGTCAGCACGGTCAGGCCGAGCGAAATACTGATAGGCATGCCGGTGAGCATGAGCACAATCAGCAGCACAAAGATGATGCTTGCGTTCATGGCTTGGCTCCCTTGGCTGTTGCCAGCAACGCGTCGGCGCTGTCTTCTTCAATGCCTTCGACATGGGTGTGGTCGTGGTGCGGCAGTTCACCGGTTTGCATGAAGCTCCAAGCCACTTGCAAAAAGCGGTAACACATCAGCGAAGAGCCCAGCGGCACACACAGGTAGACGATCCACATGGGCACTTCCAGGTCGACCGAGGTCTGATCGGTATGTGCCATATGCCAGACAAAGTTGGCGCCCAGTGTGGCCACGGTTCCGGTGAACAGTGCTCCGGCCAGCAGACCAAACAGGATCAGCATGCGCTGCGGTTTACCGGTGAGCTTGCGGATGATCACATCCACGCCCACGTGGATGCCGGTGCGCACGCCATAGGCTGCGCCAAACTTGGCCATCCAGACAAACATGAAGATGCAGAGCTCTTGCGCCCAACTGACGTTGAGCTGCACGGTGTAGTCCTGAATGACGGGCACGCCAGACAGAAAGCGGTGCGCCACGGCGAAAAAAATCACCAGCGTGGCGGCACCTATGAGGAAGGCGATCAGCCATTCCTCCAGGTGGTTCAAGATGCGATTGATCACGCAA
Source organism: uncultured beta proteobacterium (assembly GCA_903876045.1). GTDB lineage: Bacteria > Pseudomonadota > Gammaproteobacteria > Burkholderiales > Burkholderiaceae_C > Allorhodoferax. The sequence goes on from CAIQYP010000286.1 coordinate 7,507, forward strand.
ATCTCCGTAACGAGGTTGCGTGTTTATTTGGCAGGTACAAAACCAGTGGCTTTATAGGCGGCTTCAATCGTGGTCTTGCCCACGCGCGATTCCATCTCTTTGTGCACCGGCATCAAGGCTTTTTTCCATTCGGCCAGTTCGGCGGCGGTCGGGGTGTAGATGGTGGTCTTGCCGCTTGCCTTGATCTTCTCCAGGGCCTGCACGTTTTCGGTGGCGGCAATGGCATTGGAGTAAGTGGTGGCGTCCTTGATGGCACCCGTCAGCGTGGTGCGGATGTCGGCGGGCAGGCCGTCCCAGAATGGTTTGTTGACGATCACCGCGTAGGCCAAGTGGCCGTGGTTAGACAGTGTGATGTGCTTTTGCACCTCAAATATCTTCTGCGTGTAGAAGTTGGACGGCACACCTTCGGTGCCATCCACCACACCGCTTTGAAGCGCCTGGTACAGCTCGGAGAAGGCCATCACCTGCGGAATCGCCCCGAGTGCGCGCATCTGTGCGTCCAGCACCTTAGAGCTCTGGATGCGCATCTTCATACCTTTGAAATCGGCCACAGCATGCAGCGGCTTGTTGGCACTCATGATGTGGAAACCATTGTCCCAATAGGCCAGACCGGTAATGCCCTTGGGCTCAAGCTTTTTGAATAGCTCCACGCCCAAAGGGCCTTCGGTAATGCCGCGGAAGGCGGCGCTGTCCTTGAATAGGAACGGCAGGTCAAACACCTCAAAGTCCTTCACGCCCAGCGGGCCGAACTTGGCCAGTGATGGGGCGAGCATTTGCACCGAACCGAGTTGCAGGGCTTCAAGTTCTTCCTTGTCTTTGTAGAGCTGGCTGTTGGGGTAGAGCTCGACTTTGACACGGCCATTGGTGCGTTGTTCGGCTAGCTCCTTGAAGCGCAGGGCGCCTTTCCCCTTGGGCGTGTCGGGCGCCACCACGTGGCTGAACTTGATAACAATAGGCGCTTGCGCCAGAGCAGCGAAAGCGGTGAATGCCGTAGCGGCGAATACGGCTGCTCCAACGAGGATGCGGCGGTTGAAATTTTTCATATCAATCTCTTTCTAGGTTTGTGAACTGCCAGTGTCGATCATCGGCTTGCTAGCGGTGATGTGGTCTTCCACATTTTCCAACGATTAGTTGGGTTTGATCGGGGTTAACCCTGAGGCTTTTCAGAGGACATAGGTGATTCATGTAAAGCCCAACGCTAGACTGCGGCCATGCTAGCCACCCAAAGCATCGCGGTAGACACAGCGCACAGCGTCCGTTGGGGGCGGTTGCGGCGCATGCTTTGGCTTTTGCCTTTGCTGTCATCGCTGCTATTTGTCGCGGGCGTGCTGGCGTGGGCTTACCGCGCTGATAGCGCGGAGCGGCAAGACCGGCACACCACCTTGATTGCCGATGCGCTGAGTAGCGAAGCGCAACTGCGTGACCTGCTGGGTGTTGAGATAGCCCATCTCCAGGATTTGGCGCGACAGTTGCCGCAACTGCCACGTACGTCGGCTGGTTTGGCCGAGAATTATGAAGTGACAGAGGGTTTGCGCCGCATGTGGTTGGGCGTAACCTGGCTGGACGCCAATAACCGCATCATCGCCCATGCGCCCGAGCAGAGCGGGGCGTCAGGCTTGCGGGTGGGGGACCAGGCTGATGGACCGGGTGTATCCGCCCATTTGACGCAAACCGTCGGGAAAGAAAAACTGGTGCTGCGCTACTCACCGGCGCTGTTGTTGCGGCGGGGCATACCCTGGTGGCTAACCCGTAAATACGATGTGCAACTGATTGATTCCAACGAGCAGGTGATTGCCTCGCTGGATCAGGCTCCACTGCGCACTGAAGCGCAGGGGCATGAGAGCTATATGGTCGCGGTCGGCACCAACATGCCCGGCGCCTTTCTGGAGTTGACCCTGCGGGAAGTGGTACCGCCTTTCTGGCGCACCTTGCCGCTGGTGCTGATGGCGGGTTTTCTGGGGCTCATGCTGGCAGCCACGCTGTTGCTGCGGCGGCAAGTGGTGCGCATCTCCCGCGCCGAGGCTGCCTGGCGCACCGAGGCCGCCTGGCGCCAGGCCATGGAAGACTCAGCCCTGGTGGGCCTGCGCGCGCGGGATGCCGAGGGCCGCATCTTGTATGTGAACCGCACCTTCTGTCACATGGTGGGGCTGAGCGCTGACAAACTGGTCGGATTGCGGCCTCCCATGCCTTACTGGCCACCCGATGCGTTGGATGAAGTCATGCTGCGCAACAAGCGCAATCTGGAAGGGCGTGCACCGCGCGATGGTTACGAAGCACTGTGGTGCCATCAAGATGGACGGCGTCTAAATGTCATGGTATTCGAGTCGCCTCTGATCGACGCCAACGGACAGCAGACCGGTTGGATGGGCTCCATCATTGACATCACTGCACGCAAGCAACTTGAAGAGCGCGAACGCCACCAGACCGAAGCCATGGCGCACCAGGCGCGCCTGACCACGCTGGGTGAGGTGGCCTCAGCGTTGGCCCACCAGCTCAATCAACCGCTGACGGTAATCATGGGCTACAACGCCGGCCTGCAGCGCATGCTGACTGATGCTGGCTATGACAATCAGGCCGTGTTGCATGCGCTTTCGCAACAAGGTGAGCAGGCTGCTGAGGCGGGGCGCATCGTGCGGCGCATCCGCGAGTTTTTAACGCGCCGTGCACCCCAGCGCGAGGCCTGTGATCTGGCGGCCATTGCCCGCCGCGCGGCCGATTTGCTGAAGCGCGATTTGCGAACCGCGCAGGTTGATCTCCGGTGGGCATTGGCGCCAGGGTTGCCACAGGTATTTGCCGACCCCATTCTGATGGAGCAGGTACTGATTAACCTGATTCGCAATGCAGTGGATGCCATGGTCGGCGCGTCACCTCGCGAGGGTTCCGTCAGTAGCATCCGCATCGCCGCGCAAAGTAGTGGTGAACGTTTTGTGCGCATGGATGTGGAAGACAGCGGCCCGGGCCTGCACGGGCGCACGGTGGACGCATTGAGCGCGCCGTTTTATTCCACCAAGTCCGATGGTATGGGCATGGGCCTGGCGATTTGCCGCTCGGTCATCGAGGTGCACCACGGCGGCATGGATGCGGGCGGCAGCAGTCTGGGCGGAGCGCGCTTTTCATTCACGCTGCCGGTGTTCGATGCGCAACTGCAAGGACAGCAAGGACTGCAAGGACTGCTGCAATCGGATCTGGACGATGAAGATGCCCGTGCCAATTTGGAAGGTGAACTATGAGCAAGTCTGCAGAGAAGCCCCAGGTTCATCTGGTGGATGACGAAGCCACGGTGCGTGCCGCCCTGGAATTTTTGTTTACCTCACATGGGCTGACGGTAAGCAGCTATGACGGCGGCCCCGCCTTGCTGCAACGACTGGCCGATGGGCCTGCGCTGCGTGGTTGCATCTTGCTGGACGTGCGCATGGAGCCCTTGTCGGGCTTGCAGGTCTATGACGAACTGGTCGCCCGCGGCATCACCATTCCAGTGGTCTTTTTGACCGGGCATGGCGACATTCGCATGGCGGTGGCGGCCCTTAAAAAGGGCGCCTTCGACTTTGTGGAGAAGCCCTTTGGCGATGCCGCGTTGGTGGAGCGTGTGCATGACGCATTGGCTTCCGATGCCGAGCAGCAGCAAAAACGTTCCGAAGGCGATTCCCGCGGTGCCTTGCTGGCTGCGTTGACACCGCGCGAGCAGGACGTGATGCACCGCGTTGCCGCTGGCAAACTCAACAAGGTGATTGCCGATGACATGAACGTGTCGATGCGCACGGTGGAGGTCTACCGCGCCCGCGTCTATGCCAAGCTGGGCGTGCGCTCAGCGGCTGAGTTGGCCACGTTGCTGGCGCACGTGTGAACTGGGCACTGTGCTCGCTGCAAATGATGCGACAACTGCCGCACACCAAGCCATCATCCTGAAGCTGACTTCGGGAATGCCCTCCTGCACGATCTGGATCTCAGTGCCACACCGCACTTTGCGCAGGTTCACGGCCACCTGAATCACACCAGGGAGATTGGGGTCGTCAAATTTGTCGGTGTAGCGAATGCGCTCGTTGGGTACCAACTCCAGATACTCACCACCAAAGGAATGACTGCCGCCATTGCCAAAGTTGCTAAACGTCATGCGAAAACTGCCTCTCACCCTGGCATCCAGATGGTGCACTTTGCAAGTAAAACCATAGGGCGGTAGCCACTTTGCCATTGCATCTGCTTCTAGAAAGGCGCGGTAGATGCGCTCCGGGGCGGCGCGCAAAACGCGTTGCAACCGAACGGTTCCTGTGGACATGAGCAGTCTCCTATATGTGGGTTCACCAGAGCAGGGCGACTGCAAAGTGCGCAGACGCTGCGCGCTTGCATGTGCCAATTATGATTTTTCCGCTGCCAGATGGTTCATCGTTGGCGCGGCGCTGATAGACGGGTATGGGTGTATGGGTATCACCACCGACGCCGTGTAGCTGGGGCAGGCATAGCGGTCGATATCCCACTGATTCAAGGGAAAGGAGCCGCAGTTGGAGAGCTTGCGAAATGGCGAGTGGTAAATGCCGCACTGGTATTTTTCGGAGCCTATGGGTTCCAGAAAAACACAGCGGCGATCCATGCAGCAATTGCCGCACTGCACGCATTCGCCGTGTATCTCCTGAGGCACTTCGGAACCACGACCCATCACGTCATGAAAGTAATGCTGTGCGGGGCCTTCCTTGAGTGCGGCAATGTGAATGCGTACTTTCCTGATGGTGTCGCGGTATTCAAGAACGTATTTGCTCCGCATAAAGAGGATGGATGCCAGCAAGGGCATCAAGGGCAGAACCAGATACAGGCTGAACAAATAGAGCTGGGCAATGGCAGGCGCAACGATTTTTCTCAAACTAATTTCCCCGAAAGCTTTTCACACGAATGTCGTAATTTAGGCAAGCGACAAGTAAGTCGTGTGACAGTCCGGTGTTAGTCGGAATTCAGTGCAGGCAACCCGACGTAATAACAGCAGGCGCAGACTCCGCGCACAGCAGTCGCTGCACTCACCGCCAGACGGTGCCGGGCAACTAGCTGCCAAGCAACAGGCTCAGCGCCAGCGTCAACATGACGACGGCAATCAGGCTGTCGAGGATTCGCCAGGCAATGGCTTTTTCAAACCAGGGCGCGAGCAAGCGCGCACCAAAGCCAAGTGCTGCGAACCACAGCACGCTGCCGCACATGGCACCGACACCGAAGATCCAGCGACCGGCCTCGCCACGCTGGCTGGCCACGGTGCCCAGCAGTACCACGGTGTCCAGATACACATGCGGATTTAAAAAGGTAAAGGCAAAGCAGGCCGCCAGGGCAGTGCCCAAGCTGCCACTGCTTTGTGCTTCTACGTGTAAATGTTCACCGGCAAAAGCGCGGCGCGCGGCCATCAGGCCATAGCTGGCCAGAAACAGCGCACCACCATAGCGGGTGATGTCCATGAGCAATGCATTGCCACGTAGCAGCGCACCGGCACCACCCACCCCTGCGGCAATCAGCAGGGCGTCAGAGGCAGCACAGAACAGCACAATCGGCAGCACATGCTCGCGGCGTATGCCACAGCGCAACACAAAGGCGTTTTGCGAACCGATGGCGACGATCAGCGCCAGCCCGGTGGCCAGTCCGGCCCAAAAATCTGCGTTCATTGCGACGCCTTCGGGTCTTGCAATAGCGTGACCAAACGGGCCAGTGCGTGCTGCGCGGTGGCTGCGCGTACGGCGGCGCGGTCACCTTTAAAGTGCTGCACTTCTGACGTGATGCCGGATGGCAGTCCCCAGGCAAACCACACCGTGCCCACCGGTTTGTCGGCGCTGCCACCGCCAGGGCCGGCCACACCGGTCACCGCGACGGATACTTGCGCATCCGAATGACTTAAGGCCCCTTGCGCCATGGCACGCGCGACGGGTTCGCTCACGGCACCGTGCGTGTCAATCAGTCGCGCATCGACGCCCAGCATTTCAGTCTTCGCCTGGTTGGAGTAGCTGACAAAGCCGCACTCAAACCAGTCGCTGGAGCCGGCCAGATCCGTGCAGGCCGCGGCGATCAGGCCGCCCGTGCAACTTTCTGCCGTGGCCAGTTTGAAGTGGTTTGCAAGTAGCAAAGTGGCCAAGGGCTGACACGCGTGCATCAGATCAACTTCCACAGAGCAATCACCAGCAAGGTACAACCAGCGGCCACCAGATCATCGAACATGATGCCAAAGCCAGCCTTGGTCCAGGCATGGCGGTCAGTCTGCGGATCGACGTGGTGAAACAAGGCATCGGCCCAACCGACGGGCCCGGGCTTTACTGCATCAAAAAAGCGAAACAAACCAAAGGCCATAGCCTGCGCTACCAGACTAGTGGGCATCACCAGCCACAGCACCAACCAGAAAGCGGCAATTTCATCCCAGACCACGCTGCCGGGGTCCAGCACGCGCATGTTGCGGGCCGTCACACTGCAGGCCCACCAGCCAATGGGCAGCGACAAGCCGATCACCCAGGCCCACGCAGCTGTGTTTAGCCAATGCGATAGCACCGCAAACGAAATCCAGGCCCACAGCGTACCGGACGTGCCGGGCGCAATGCGTGATAAACCGGAGCCAAAACCCAGGCCCAACCAGTGCGCCGGGTGAGACAACATAAACCGAAAGCTGGGTCGAACGATGGGCGGGGGTTGACCCGGGTCTTCAGGGAAGACGGTGACCGCGGCGCCAAAAGTATTCGAATGGGAGAAATCTTTCATCCGGCGATTATCTAGGACCCAGGCGCGGCACCCGCGTGGCAGGCCAGACAATCCGAGAGCAATTTCACCTTACCCTTGCGCCACAAGCGTATGGCGCTTTGGTGTTTGTCGATGAACCGGTCCGAGTCTGTGATGCGGGGCAAACCCGGACCCGTGTGAGAACTGCGACCGGCTCCATTGCGGTCCAGAAAATTGGTGATCTCGTCACGCCGCGCCTGCTCCAGGCTGGCGTCGGTGCCAAAGTGTTTGTCGAGTTGCGACATGATCAACAACCAGTCGGTGGCGGCCAGCATCTGCGGCGGATAAGCCATATGGCAACTGCCGCATTCCGCGCGCCATGTGGCGTTTTCTTCCTTCAGGTTCCAGACCGATGCGTCGTGGCCATGGGCTAGTGCGCTGGCCAGGACGAGTAAACCCATTGAGACCTTGACGCCTCGCGCCAACATCCTAACGGTTGCCTTTAGCCAGGCGCCAACCACACCGAAACCCATGGCTCTTTATGGCGCCACCGGCTTGAACTGCGCCATGTAATCGGCCACCGCTTCCAAGTCTGCTGTGCTGTAGGGTTTGATCACATTCACCATGTCGGGGTTGGAGTTGCGGCGGTCGCCATCGCGGATGAACTTCACTTCGCGCAGCAGATATTTGTAATGCTGTGCCGCCACCATGGGGTAGAACTTGGCAGCGTCGCCTTCGCCCTTTGCGCCATGGCAGGTGGTGCAATCCTTTTCATAAAGTTGCTTGCCACGCTCCACGCCCGTGCCAGGCCCCTTGCCATTGGTTGCTGACACTGGCAGCGCCTGCAGGTAAACGGCAATGTCGGCAATGTCAAAGGGGGTGAGAACATGGTCGTCAATAAACGGTTCCATCTTGGGATTGGCACGCCTGCCGCCACGGATATCGGTGATCTGCTTCATCAACACATTGGCATGCTGACCGGAGATGCGTGGATAGGCACCGCTGATACGGCCCGACGCGTCCGCCCGGTGGCAGCCTTCGCAGGGGCCAAAGGCCGACTTGCCGCGTTGTGCATCGCCCTTGGCTTCCAGCGCAAGCTTAAGCTCGCCCTTGATTTCATTCCAGACGGGCGTTTGCGCGGTTGCCGCAAGCGGCAGTGTCAGGGCCAGGGTCAATGTGGCTAAAAAGTGTTTCATACGCTTTGGCTTTCCATGTGGACTGAACGCTACTTGGCATCGAGGCTGACCAGGTAGGCCGCCACGGATTGGATTTCTTCTTCTGTCATGCGCTTGGCCACCACGCGCATGAAACGACTCACATCGTTGCTGCGCTCGCCAGCGGCAAAGTTCCGGAGTTGCTGCGCAACATAGGTTGAATACTGGCCACCGATGCGTGGATAAATTGTTTGGCCCGCACCTTGGGGCTGATGGCAGCCCACGCAGGCCGGCACGCCGGTTTCTTCATTGCCATCGAAGTACAGCAACTTGCCAACTGAGGCCTCTGCCTTGTCGCCCGCATCACCGGGCTTGAGCTTCTGTCGGCTGAAGTAGCTGGCCAAAGGGGCCAAGTCTTCCGCCTTGAGTGTGGATACCACGGGCGCCATGATGTCGCTCTTGCGCCGACCCGACTGAAAGTCGCGCAGCTGCTTGATGATGTAGGTTTCCTGTAGCCCTGCGATTTTCGGGAACATCGGCACCAGGCTATTGCCATCGGGACCATGGCAGGCAGCGCAGACGGTGGTGGCCGTGGTTTGGGCGTCTTCGGCGATGGCGGGGGTGGCCAGCGCCAGACCCAGGGTCAGTGCACTGGCACAGCGCGACATGCGCCCACGCAGCAGCAGTGTTACGAAGCGATCAATATATTCAGTCATAGTGCGGTTCCTTCGGCTTGGGCACTGCTGTTACAAAAGAAACTGGAACATCACACCGATGACATTGGTGTGATAGTCCTGTGGGCCAGCGTCCAGCATCAAGGTGGCATTGCCTTCGGCGGCACTGGCACCCAAAGGCATGCCGGTGTAATGCCAGTCTTTGATCGATCCGCTTTCATGCCGGTACATCACGCGCGCCGAGGCCTTCTTCTGTATGGGGATCAACAGGTTCAGCGTGAGGGTGTTCTGTATCAAAGTCATATCCGAGAAGGTATTGGCTTGGGCCGCAGTGATCTGCGCAGCGGTTAGCACATTGGCGCCATAGCCGTAAGTGACGGAACTAGTGCTGCTGGAGTAGGTGTAATCCACACCGAGCCGCAAATTGCCACCCAAGGTGGTCTGGAAGCCCACGCCAATAAGGTCGGATTTGTCTAGGCTGTCCATATTCCAGGCGGCTGCGGCCAGCCAGACCTGTTGGGCGCATATGGCGGTTGCTTGCGCCGTGGTCACACCCGACGGAAAGGTGCAAGTATTGGCGGCGAATGTGTTGTTGGTGATTGTGGTGCTGGTACCAGCATTCGCCCGCATGGACCTGCTGCCTTCTTGACTACTGTAGTAGCCATAGAACTGCTTGTCGTTGGAGGGTTGGTAGCTGGCCTCCAGGTTCAGCGACATCAGTTTGTCTTTGCCGAGTCCGTAGCCGGAGTTCGGATAGACGATGTCCTTGTTTTGCAGAGACACACCCAGATCAATGTCGTCCGTGGCCAGGATATTCAAGCGTGCATTGAATATCTGTTGGTCGCGGTCCGCCTGGTCGAACTTGCGTGACTCATAGGCATAACGGGCCAGATAGCCTGCCATGCTATTGAATGCAGGCGCCGTGGCGGTTGGATTCACATTGACACCGGTCCAACCGTTGCCAGCCGTGTTTGCTAGGTACTTGCTCACAATGGTGTCCCAGTTCAAACCGGGCAGACCGGTGCCGAAGTCGCCAATCGGCCAGAATTCATATTCGGAACCACGGCGGCGTCCGTCTTCGTAGGACATGCGCAGGGTGGCTTGTTCATAGCCACGGTTCACGTAGCCCAGCTTGACCTTGTCTTCCCAGGTGTTCTCGCGTTCACGGAAGGTGCGGTGAAAGTCCTCACGTTCCAAAGCACCATTGATGCTGCTGGTTCGGCCCAGATCGTAGTCGCCCGACAACACATAGTTGGTTTGCGTGGTGCTGCGTGCCGGACTGAAAACGGGGATGTTGGCCGGGTTGTTAGTGGATGCAGTCCCGTTACCACCCACTTGAGCTACAGCGCCCGCATTGCCGTTAAAGATGCATGTTCCCTGAGGGGCGGGGAAGCCTGGTTGAACATAGCATGGGACGCCGATGGCACCGGGCGCACCTGAACTTCCCACTACAAGGTCAAACGAGGTGGAGTTGCGAAAGCCGCGGCCGAATTGGCCCGTGAGCGGGTTGTAGGCGATATAGCCGCCTTGGTTCAGGGTGGCGTATTGGCGGAGGTCGCCCTTGACGGTCAGGTCATCGGTGGGCTTGACTGACAGGGTGGCATTCAGTAGTTGAGTGTCTATGCGTTGTTTGCCACTGCTTTGGCTGAGTGGCAGGCCGTTCGTGCCATCCCAATTTTTGAGGTCCAGCGTGTTCGCGGAGTAACCCGGATTGTTTATATTCGGGACGACTGATGTAGCGGGATTCAAAAGGCCAGCGCGGATTTGAGCGGACTCTGCAGCACTTACTGGCATTAGCAATTTGTCGTCCTGCGTGGACGAACCAAAGGCAGCCACCGCTGTGAATCGGCCTCTGTAAAAGTCCGGCAGGCTGCGGGCAAACTCACCCTTGAGGTTGAACGCCTGGTTGTCGGGGTACAGGTCAAAGGTGGTGGTTTGCGCAGCACCGAAAGGCGTAGCTGCGGCCAGCCAGGGTTGGTCGACTGTCAGCGTATTGATGTTGTTGTGAAACAGCGATGCGGAGGCCCGCAAATTCGCTTGTGTCAGGCTGTCTGCGTAGCTGACGCCGGTCAGAAAGTCGTGTGAGACATAGTCAATCGGCTCTGGAATCTCTGCCGTGTAGTTGTTCTCGTTCATGCCGAAAGGCCGTGCACCTTTGCGCTGCTCCTGGGTATAGCTTGCGTAGCCTTTCCAGTTGTCGGTGAACTTGATTTCTCCAGAGGCCCCGGCCTTTTGGCGCACCAGGCTGAGTTCGGTGTTGGCGTCTACGTTGTTGAGATAAGTATTTATGCTGCCGGCAATAGAGTTGACTGAAACCGGTGCACCTGCAATATCTGCTGTCTTGGTTGCGTTGGCAGTCCAATTGATGCCTGCTGCGGCTGTTAAGTTGGAATAGGTCTTGGCGATGCCGTTGGCGCCGGTGTACTTCCAGCAGGGCGCTGCTTGGGTGCAATCGCCGGTGCCAATTGTCGGACTGCCACTGGTTATTGCGACTGCACCTCCCATAGGCCTGAGCCCACCCGGCAAAGTCAAGTTACCGGTGCCGGTACCGTTGTAGAACTGTTTGTAGGTGTCCGTAAATACATGCAGGGTTTCGCTGTAGAACAGCTTGACCTTCCAGTCGTTGTAGCGGCCATATTGAAAACCATAAAACTGATCACTTTGGCCCGTGCCGCCACCCAGTGCTGACATGTAGCGAGCGTTCTTGGAATCGTTGGCCTCTACTTCAAAGTAGTTGAGGTAGGGCCCATTTTCCAGATCCTTGTATTTGCGAAACAGCCCGTTTTTGGTACTGGCATCGCCGCCCAATAGGCCTGCTTCCACACCGCCGGTGTATTCCCAGCCGCCTTCCGTGGTGCTGACCTCTTCTGTCAGGTCATACGGGATACCGTATAGCTGGCCGCTTGGGGAACGGCGCACTGTGTCCATGCCTTCGGTAGACAGCGGGCGGGGAACTGCTGAGCGACCTGGTGGATTGAGCACATTGCCGTTGGCCATGTCCACGCCAACCGCAGAGTCCGCATGAACCGCCGGAGCGGCCCATTGCAGTAGCGCAGCGCTTATGCCCAGCACAAGCAATTTCAGTCGGGGATGCACCGGTGCAGTACGGATCCCAGGAATGGTGATGTGGTTCATATGCAATCTCCGCATTCAAATTAGCGCTGGAAGCGGGCACCGGAGGTGCTGTTGCTTCCGTGGATTTGGGTGTGGCAGTTCTGGCAGGAGCGGCTAATGGTTCGACGGCTGCCAGCGGTGAGGTTGGTTGTTGGTGTGTTCAGGCCTGTCATGGCACCTGGCAAAGTGTTGCCACCAAACATCTGGTGTCCCATGCCGCCCTGGCCGCTATGGCATTGCTGGCACAACATGGGGCGAGCCTGAACCAGCAGTTTGTCCTGATTGGATCCATGCGGGCTGTGGCAGTTCATGCAGTTTTCACGCACCGGTGCGTGCTCCCAGATGAAGGGGCCGCGCTTCTCGGTGTGGCAGGAGTAGCAAAGGTCATTCACCGAATCGGCCTTGAGCAATTTCTTGCTGCTGGTGCCGTGCGGGTTGTGGCAATCCACGCAGGTCATCTTGCCTTCGGGTACCGGCATGTGCGACTTCTTCTTGAACTCGGCGCGCTGCTGCTGGTGGCAGCTTTGGCAGGTTTCGGTAATGCCGGCCTTCTTCATCAGCCCGTTGGCAGAGAAGCGTGCCATCGGGTTGTGGCAGTCTGAGCAGGCCAGCTTGTTAGTGGCGTGAATGGAGCCGGGCCAGTGCAGGCGTTGCCCGCCCTTGTGGCAGTTCAGGCACTGGGCGTTTTGCCGCTCAATCGGGGTTTCCCAGTCTTTGTCAAAGCCAATGATTTTGGATTTGTCGTGGGTGTCCGCGACGTGCAATGAGCCCGGTCCATGGCAGGCCTCGCACACGGCTTTCTCCGTTTCGTTGCGTGGGTTTTCACGAAACACGCGGGCATGCTGGGTGTGGCCGAAAAGGGATTTTTCGGTGTCATGGCATTCCACGCAGCGCTGTTCGCCGACGATGCGCGCATCGGCCATCGGGTCCGGTGCCGTTTCGGCCGCCATCGCGTGCGGTGTGAGCGCAAGCAAAGCGGTGGCCAAGGCGGCTACGTACTTTTGCAGGTACGTAAAGGGTTTTTGTTTTGCCATGCTTCGAATTCCTATAGCCTGGTGGTATTTATCTGGCGCATTCATTGCGGAATACGTGTCTTCTCTTCAGGTTGCAGAGTACGCAACCGGTCTGAGAAATGGCTTAGGAACTTGAAGTGAATCTGAGGATTTCTTAAGATTGGTCTTAAGAATGGCGGGTTTTTCCTCTGCTACATATTTACAAATTCAGTAACAATTCCCTTCAAGATAAATATGCAGACAGCTGCTTGAAAAGAACGTTGGTAAATCGTGCAACTATTGCTTGTAGAAGACGACGCACTGTTGGGTGCGGGTTTACGTGCCGCCCTTGGCAAGGCCGGATTTAGCGTAACTTGGGTCAAGGACGGCAAGTCCGCTTTGGATGCCTTGGAAGCCCATGAATTTGTTGCCATGGTGTTGGATGTCGGGCTACCCAAAATAAGCGGAACCGAAGTCGTGCGCAGCTTGCGCGCCAACAACAACCCCATCCCGGTTTTGATATTGACCGCTACCGACACCACCCGTGACAAGGTGATTTGCCTGGAGTGTGGAGCGGACGACTTTTTGGGCAAGACGGCCGAGATGGAGGAACTGGTTGCTCGCTTGCGTGCACTGGTGCGCAGGGCGGGGCGCAGCAGCGGTGCGCTATGCGTGGGTGAGCTCCGGCTTGATCTGGATTCCCACACGTTGACCAATGGCGGTGAACCCATCAAGCTGACCAATCGAGAGTTCAAGGTCTTGCGTGCCCTGATGGAGGCAGCGGGCCGAATTCTCACCCGCGCACAGTTAGAAGAATCTTTGTACGGCTGGAAGGATGGCGTAGACAGCAACGCCATCGAGGTGCATATCCATAACTTGCGGCTCAAGCTGGGCTCATCTATCTTGAGGACTGTGCGCGGCGTGGGTTACACCATCAGCCGGGATAACGCGTGATCAGTTCGTTGCGGAAATCTCTCAGTCAGCGTTTGTTGTTTGGGCTGATCGTGGTGAGTGTGGTCTACACGCTGGGCATTGCCTGGCTGACAGTGCGCGACAGTGTGGACGAGGTCTATGAACTCTTTGATGCGCATCTGGAACAAACCGCTCTGGCTTTGTTGCGGGTTACTGATCCCGATGAGGCAGATAAGACCACGGTAGAGGCAACCAAATCCGCACCCGACCTGGGCGTAGTTTTTGCGAACTGGCCGGAGTTGCCTCAGCGGTTGTCACGATCGCGTGCGTCAGGCAGTGGTGTTGTTGTGGGTTCCATCGAAGCTATGCATTCGCAGTACGAAAGAAGTCTGCGCTACCAAGTCTGGAGTCGGGACGGTCAATTACTTTTGCGCTCCGCAAACGCGCCGGAAGTGGTTTTGACGTCCCATGATGGGCTTTCTGAATCCACAGAAGTGGATGGTCAAACCTGGAAGTATTACGCGGTGTGGGATCGACACCATGACTTTCGGATCGTGGTGTCGGAGGACAACGATTTGCGCAATCGCCTGGTGCGCAGTATTGCGATGCGGGTTGTCAGTCCGCTCGGGTTGGGTTTGCCGGTGCTTCTGGTTTTGATCTGGTTGTCCATTCGTCGCGGTCTTTGGCCGTTGGGGCGACTGGCGCAGGAGATAGAAGATAGGAAGCCCGATAGCCTGACACCGCTAGATCAAACGCAAGTGCCCAACGAAGTCCGCCCTTTGGTTGGCGCACTTAACCATTTGTTAGAGCGCGTGGGAAATAGCCTGGAAGGCGAGCGGCGCTTTACTGCCAACGCAGCACATGAGTTGCGCACGCCGCTGGCTGCTATCAAGGCGCAGGCCTACCTAGTGAAAATCGCAGAAAGCGAGGCCGAACGCCAGGACGCGGTCGCGCAGCTCCATCGGGGCATTGAACGGGCCATTCGATTGGTGGGCCAGATGCTCACCATGGCGCGGCTGGACCCGCAGCAAGCCTTGCCCGAGGTGCTAGCCATGGACTTGAAGGAGGTGGCCGAGTCCGTTTGTGCAGACTTGGCTCCGTTGGCCTTGCAACGTAGTCAGACTTTGGAGTTGCATGTGGAGCCGGGGTTGCCACCTCTGCAAGGTAATGCCGACATGGTCTCCATGCTGATCTCCAATCTGGTGGATAACGCCATTCGTTACACGCAGACGGGAGGGCACATTCTTGTGAGCCTCTGCAGAGAAGAAAATTTAATCTGCCTACGGGTGGAGGACGACGGTCCAGGGATACCTGTGCATTTACGCGAGCGGGTTTTTGAGCGCTTCTACCGTGTTGCCAATGCAGAGCAGGCAGGCACTGGTCTGGGTCTGGCCATATGCCAGCGCATTGCGGAGCTTCATGGCGCCACCATCCGGCTGCAAGCGGGTGCTGATGAGAAGGGCGCCTGCGCTTTGGTCTGTATTGCGCTGGGGCCGCCAGCAAACTCCGACTGAACCACCCTTTGGTTTTATACCGGGGCAGCGAAATGGTCAAAAGAGTTGAAGTGATGGTCCAGCAATTTTCCTTGCGGATCCAACAAACGCAGGCCGGGTGCACGATCAATCTGTCCGATTCGTGCGACCGGGGTGTTGCTGGCCAACGCAGCGGCTTGCACGGCTTCGCGTTGCGCAGGCGCAGCGGTAAACACCAACTCGTAATCGTCACCGCCGCTCAACACGTGTTGAAGCACGGTGTTGCGTAGCTCTGGCACGGCCAGTTGTGCCGCTGTTTGCGCCGAATAGCGGTGGGCACCCAGCAGGTCAAAGGCCAGCGCTGTGTCTATGGTTGCCCCCGTACCAGAGCGATCCAGAATATGGCCCAGGTCACCCAGCAGACCGTCGCTGATATCGGCAGCGGCTGTAGCCACACCCCGCAACGCCATACCAAGCGCCACCCGGGGTGTGGGCCATTCCAATCGCTGGCGGGCCTGAGCCAGGTCGGCTGCAGGAAACTGCGGCTGTCTTGCTTTGGAGCTTTCCTGGGCGCCAGCCTGAACGCCGTCCTTGCCATTGCGTTCCTGCAGCATGTGTGCCAACGCCAGGCTGGCATCCCCCAACGTGCCGCTGACATAGATGTCGTCGCCGGCGCGGGCTCCGCTGCGAAGCAAGGCTTGGCCCTTGGGCACTTCGCCAAAAACGGTGATGCAGATGTTCAACGGGCCTTTGGTGGTGTCGCCCCCGATCAGTTCGCAGCCATGCAAATCGGCCAAAGCCAGCAGGCCTTGTGAGAAGGGTTCCAGCCAGGCCGGGTCGGCCTCGGGTAAGGCCAGCGCCAGAGTAAAGGCTGTGGGTGAAGCGCCGCATGCGGCCAAGTCGCTCAGGTTAACGGCCAGAGCCTTGTGGCCCAATGCGCGCGGGTCCACATCCGCAAAGAAATGAAGACCGCTGACCAGCATGTCGCTGGAGATGGCCATTTGCATGCCGGGGGATGGTTGCAGCAGGGCGCAGTCGTCGCCCACGCCCAACACCGCAAGCGGTGTGGCGCGGGTGAAAAAACGCTTGATCAGGTCGAACTCACCCATGACCGAACGGGTTCGCCTAGTGCAGGGTGCGGGATCCGCCCACACCGTGGTCGCCGCTCAGGGCATCCAGCACAAACATGGGCACATCGGCATCGAATTTTTCGCCATCTTCAGCCACACAAAAGAAGCTGCCGTGCATGGTGCCAGTCGGCGTGCGCAGGCGCGTGCCGCTGGTGTATTCGAAGGACTGACCGGGCTTGAGCAAGGGTTGCTGCCCCACCACGCCAAGGCCTCGCACGCGCTCGGTGTGGCCGTTGGCATCGTTCACATTCCAGGTGCGGGAAATCAACTGTGCGGTGACCTCGCCCGTGTTGGTGACAGTGATGGTGTAGGCGAAGACGTAAAGGTCTTCCTCCGGGTTTGACTGGTCGGGAAGATACTGGGGTGCGACTTCCACCTGAAATGCATACTTGGACATGCTCCAATGCTAACTGCGAAAATAGTAGCCTTGTCCCCCAGTTCCCAATGTCCCCAAACTCAACCTGAGAGCGCAGCACCATGACCTACCGTATCGCCCCCTCTATCTTGTCTGCTGACTTTGCCCGTTTGGGCGATGAGGTCAAAAATGTCATCGCCGCCGGCGCTGACTGGATCCACTTCGATGTGATGGACAACCACTACGTGCCGAACTTGACCTTCGGCCCCATGGTTTGCGCTGCCCTCAAGCCCCATTCCAAGACTGCTGCTGGCGTGGCTGTGCCCATTGATGTGCACCTGATGATCTCGCCAGTGGACGCGCTGGCGGCAGGTTTTGCCGAGGCAGGCGCCGACCTGATCAGCTTTCACCCGGACGCCAGCGGCCATGTGCACCGCAGCATTCAAGCCATCAAGAGCAAAGGGGTGAAGGCGGGACTGGTGTTCAACCCGGCCGAGCCGCTGGACGTGCTGGACTGGGTGATTGACGATATCGACCTGGTGCTGATCATGAGCGTCAACCCTGGTTTTGGCGGCCAAAGCTTTATCGACTCGGCCTTGCGCAAGATTGAAG
>CAIQYP010000287.1 GCA_903876045.1 uncultured beta proteobacterium
GTCTGGTCAAAAGGGTATGTCCGGCATGTCTGGTCAAAAAGGCATGAGTGGCATGGACGGTGCGGAAATCATAGAAAACAAGAAGTAAGCGTCAGCAGACTGGTGCCAGCCAATCACTTTCCCGGCTACCTCATTAAAGGTAGCTGGGATTGACGCAAGTTGAATACAACTGGCCTTCATTTATCAATCCGCAAACAGGCTTGGAACTACCAAGTTGGACCAGAACTATGTTTTCAATTCGACGCGACTTGAACGCCCAACGCCTACACGTTTTCTATTTGATAGCGCTATTTGCAAGCACCTTTGGGCTTGCTGCATGTGGAAAGCAACCACAGGCAATGCCGCAGCAATTACTTGCAGCCGCAGCTTCTGCACCAGCATCAGTAGCATCCCGGCCTCTGGATTACCAGAGAGCAGTTTATGACCCCATACATTTCAAGCCAGCCATTGAACAAGCCACAGATGCGCAATGTCTGGTCTGCCATCAGGAGGTTCTGCAACCTACGGTGCGTCAACACGCGATCGCTGGCAATGCTTCGGCCGACGCCCTTGCCTGGTACCAACGGACATCAACCTATTCAGGTGTTCAGGAAACCTTTCACCGCCGTCATTTGGTGACCGAGCTAGCGAAGTCCTTGATGCAAATGCAATGTATTACATGCCATGAGGGCAACGAACCGCGCGACGAGGCGCCGGGCACCTCCGCAGACAGCCACAGTGGGCAACAAAATCTGCGAAAAATGGTGAACTCCGAAACCATTTGCCTACGGTGCCACGGCAAGCATAACTGGCAGGTTATGGGCTTGCCTGCAGCCTGGGATCAGTCCAAAACTATGTTCCAAGACAATTGTCTGCTCTGCCATGTGGCGGTGCGCACTACCCGCCATCAGGTGAATTACCTGAATGCACAAGCGATCGAGCAGGCTGGCGCAAAAAGTAGTGAATCCTGCTTCGGATGCCATGGTGGACGTTCCTGGTACCGACTGAATTACCCCTATCCACGCAATCCATGGAGTGGCATGCCGCCCGAGATTCCAGATTGGGCTAAAAACCGCGCGACTGAGTCGGAAGCACGATTCCTGACGGGATTGAATACAAAAAAAGGGACCACGCCATGAGCCAGGAATTAAAGAACGAGCCGCTAAGGTTTCCGAGTATCAACGCCACACAGGAGCTAGCTGGGGAAGGCTATTTGAGGCGTGACTTTCTAAAGATTGTGGGTGCCAGCGCAGGTGCCGCAGGATTGGTTGCAGTAGGCGTTAGCGTAGCTCCGGAAGCTGCGCAGGCTTTTGCATACGAACCCTATTTCACAGACGACCAGTTGACTACTGTGGTTACCTCCTGCGCGCACAACTGCGGCTCGCGCCATGTGCTGGTGGCGCATAAAAAGGGCGATGTGATCGTGCGCCTTTCTACTGATAACGGAAGCTACCAACAGGGTGGCGCCTACGGAAAGGATACGGAAGCGGAGCCGCAATTGCGTGCCTGTCTACGCGGACGTTCTTACCGATCCCGGCTGTATTCCCCTGAGCGCCTGCTCTACCCGATGGTGCGGGTGGGCAAGCGTGGCGAGGGAAAATTCAAACGTGTGTCTTGGGACGAGGCCTTGGACCAAGTTGCAAAAAAAATGGTCGAACTCAAGCAAAAGTATGGTCCAACCGCCTTGCTTGATCAGAGTTACGCAGGTGCTTCCTACGGGGTGCTGCACAAATCAGACCAGATTGAAGGCCTGCTGGGCCGTTTCATGGGTATGTTTGGCTGCCGTACCAACTCCTGGTCGGTGCCGTCATACCAGGGAACCACATTTTCATCGCGCATGACCTTCGGCACCATCATGGATGGCAACGAAGACGATACCTTTGCGCACTCCAAACTGATCATCATGTGGGGTTGGAACCCAGCCTATACCTTTCATGGTGGCAATACGTTCTATTACATGCGTATGGCAAAGCAGCGTGGTTGCAAGTTCGTTCTGGTCGATCCGCAGTACACCGATTCGGCAGCGGTTTACGACGCGTGGTGGATTCCCATCAAGCCCAATACCGACGCAGCCATGATGGCCGGCATGGCGCACCACATTTTCATTAACAAACTGCAAGACCAAAAGTTTATCGATAAGTTCTGCCTGGGGATGGACGCGGGCACCATGCCCAAGAAATACGGCGACAAGCAGAATTTCAAGGATTACATACTAGGCAAGTACGACGAAACGCCGAAGACCGCAGAGTGGGCCGCTGCCATCTGTGGTGTCAGCGCCGCAGATATACGTAAGCTGGCAGAGCAATATGCCGGCACCAAACCGGCAGCGCTTAAGGCCAGTTGGGCGCCCGGTCGCGCCTCTTACGGCGAGCAATACAACCGCATGGCCGCAGCGCTGCAGGCCATGACCGGGAACATCGGCATCATCGGCGGTTGCGCCGAAGGCGTAGGAAAAGCCTGGCATGCTGAAGGGGTTGCCTATCCCTATGATGAAAACGCAAACCTATGGTGGGCGTCGATCAAGTCTGACCGATGGGCGCACTGCGTGCTGAACTATCCCAACCTTAAACGGGAAGAGATTGGCCTGTGGCCCAGAAGCGATAACTTGGACGGCAAGATCCCGAATATCAAGGGAATTTTCTGGCAAGGCTCGGACTGGTTCAACCAACTCACCAACATTAACAAAGAGATTCAGGCGATCGATAAGTTGGAGTTGGTGGTCTGCTTGGACTCCACCATAACGCCGTCTGGCATATGGGCCGATGTGCTACTGCCGGTATCCACCCATTTCGAACGCCACGATGTGGCCTTGCCTTGGTACAAAGGGCATTACTACATCCACAGGCCCAAGGTGATTGAGCCACTAGGTGAATCACGCACCGACTTTCAAATTTTGACAGAGTTGGCATACCGATTGGAAATATTGGAGCCTGGGCTCAAAAACTTTGGCAATCGTTACAACCCGCGTGCTGACCGAAACTATTTTGATAATCCTGATGCTGTTGATGAAGCCTATTTGCAGGCTTGGTGGAAGGGCAGCGTCCAACCAAACCAAAAGGTCACAATGACCTGGGAGGCGTTCAAGAAGCACGGTGTTTACAAATTCCTCCTGGACGAGCCACATGTAGCTTTTCGCGAGCAGATCGAAAAGGGCGTGCCGTTCGAAACCCCCTCGGGCAGGATAGAAATCATGTCAACCCAGCTGGCAGACATCAAGGATTGGACCAAGACTCAGTACGGCTATGAGATTCCCTATCTGCCGAAATGGATAGAACCGTTCGAATCTCTCAACCACCCCAAGGCTAAGGAATATCCGCTTCATCTGATTAGTCCGCATCCACGCCACCGCACCCATTCTATTTTCAACAACATTCCTTGGCTACGGGAAACCTACCAGCAGGAAGTCACACTCAATGCCTCCGATGCAGCACGTATGGGACTAAAGACCGGCGATGTGGTGGAAGTCTGGAACGAGCGCGGTAAATGCGTAGTTCCCACTTACGTGACTGAACGTCTGATGCCTGGAGTGGCCGTGCTGTTTGAAGGCGCATGGATGGACCGCGACGAAAACGGTATCGACCGAGGAGGAAATCCGGACTTCCTAACGCTGGATAACCCGAGTCCTGCCGGTGCCTTCGCCTA
>CAIQYP010000288.1 GCA_903876045.1 uncultured beta proteobacterium
AACCCGCTACGCCCCCATCACCTCTCACTTCAGCGCCGACTGATGCAGCACAGCCAGCGACCGTGCAAGCGCTGGACAATTCATCGCCCACTATCAATGCCGAGGTGCCACCCTAGCCAGCTATTCCCCCGTCACCAACTGAAGAAAGAAACCATGAAGAGTTTTCAACATCTAGTCTTAACCACCATCGCAGCGCTCAGCGTTTGCCATAGCGCCTCAGCCCAGCAGGTTTACCGCTGTGGCAGCAGCTATAGCCAGACGCCTTGCGAAGGCGCCATTGCGGTAAGCACCGACGACCCGCGAACGGACGACCAACGTGCGCAAGCCAAGCAGGGACTGACCAGCGACAAAGCCCTGGCCAAAGATCTGGAAGCCACGCGCCGCAAAGACGAATCTATGGCCCTGGCGCAGATGAAGGCGACGCAGACCAGCCAGAGTAAGAAAGTCGCTGCTGCCAAACCGGTAGTGAAAAAGGCGGCAAGCAAGAAAGCGGGGGATACCCGCACGGTGACGCTTAAAAACAAGGAGCCGGAGTTCTTCACCGCCACGGATGGCGCGACCACCAAGAAGAAGAAAACCTCCGCCAAAAGCGCCACGCCCTAAGTGAGATTGAGGCGGTGTTAACTGGGTTAAATGGGTCAACTGGGCTAAGGCCGTGTTAAAGCCGCGACTATGGCCCTTCAGTCTGTCTTGGCAACTACCGCCGTCGCCTGCAGGCGGCGGTACTTCTGCCACAAGGTTTCCTTGTCTTCAACGTGCTGCGGGTTGACTGGTATGCACGCTACGGGGCACACCTGCACACACTGCGGCTCATCAAAGTGCCCAACGCATTCGGTGCATTTGTTTGGATCAATCTCGTAAATCTCGGGCCCCAGAAAAATCGCCTCATTCGGGCACTCGGGCTCGCAGACATCGCAATTGATGCACTCGTCGGTAATGATCAGCGCCATGGGTGTCTCGTTTGCATACCGCGATTATCGCGAGGTTTCACCGCCGGGCCGCCCCCAGGGGAAATGCACTCCCTCGGGGGGCAGCGAAGTACGCGCAGCGACGAGCGCGGGGGCTAGGTTCGCTGATAATGAAATCGCACACCAAATAAATCACCTACTACCGAATGAGCACCGCCACTGAGCAAACCTTGCCACTGCACGCCTGGACGGCCTCGTCACTGGCGGATGCCTATCGCTGCCGCGCGCTGTCACCGGTGGAGGTGACACAGTCTGTGTTGGATCACATCGCGCAATGGGAACCCCAGCTAAACGCCACCTATCTATTACGCCCGGAGCGTGCTTTGGAAAGCGCCCGCGCCTCCGAGCTGCGCTGGCTGAAGAAATCTCCGCTTAGCGCCCTCGACGGCGTTCCGTTCACCCTGAAAGACAACATCGCCACGCAAGGCGACCGCACGCCGCTGGGCACGCGCGCCACGGATAGCCCACCCGCGGTGCTCGATGCGCCACCGGCCGCACGCATGCGTGAAGCCGGCGCCGTGCTCATCAGCAAGACCACCATGCCCGACTACGGCATGCTGTCCTCCGGCGTATCCAGTTTTCACCCGCTAGCGCGCAACCCCTGGGATTTGAGCAAGACACCCGGTGGCTCCAGTGCCGGAGCTGCTGCAGCGGCGGCGGCTGGCTATGGCCCGCTGCATGTGGGCACGGACATTGGCGGTTCGCTGCGACTACCGGCCAGTTGGTGCGGCATCTTCAGCCTCAAACCCAGCCTGGGCCGCATTCCAATTGACCCGTCTTACACCGGCCGCGCCGCCGGGCCCATGACCCGCACCGTCGGTGACTCCGCCTTGATGATGCAGGCCTTGAGCTGGCCCGATGAGCGCGACAGCATGAGCCTGCCCTTTGCCGCCATTGACTGGAGCAGTTTCGACACGCCCCTGACCCAACTCGATGGCGTGCGTATTGGCCTGCTGCTGGACGCGGGCTGCGGCCTGCCGGTGGACCCGGAAGTGCAGTTTGCCGTGCAGCGCACTGCATTGCTGCTGGAAGGCGCCGGTGCCATCGTCACGCCCATGCAGCCGTTTTTGACGCGACAAATGCTCGACGGCATGGACCACGCCTGGCGCATGCGCTCGCACATGGACTTGGCAGCGCTCAGCGAAGAGCGGCGCGCCACCGTGTTGCCCTATATCCGGGCCTGGGCCGACAGCGCGGCCGGCATGTCTGGCACTGAGGTATTTACGGCCATGAGCCAGTTCCACGCCACCCGTGTGGCCACGGTGCAGGCCTGCAATGCTTTTGACTATGTCATCTCACCCACCGCGCCGATAGTTGCTTTTGCCGCCGAGCTGCCCTCGCCCACCGACGACCCGTTAAGGCCGCTGGAGCACATCGCCTTTACCGTGCCCTTCAATATGTCGGAGCAGCCCGCTGCCAGCATCAACTGCGGCTATACCCAGAGTGGGTTGCCCATAGGCTTGCAGATTGCCGGGCGGCGTTTTGATGACTTGGGTGTGCTGCAACTCAGCCGCGCCGTCGAAGTGCTGCGCGGACCGCAGCGCCCCTGGCCAGAACCACCTAGGCTTTGAGCTTGGCCGTCAAGCGGTCGAAAACTTGCGGTGCCACAAACTGCCGCACGTCGCCCTTGAGCGTGGCAATCTCGCGCACCAGCGTGCTGCTGATGAACTGGTAGCGTGAATCAGGTGTGAGAAAAATGGTGTCGACATCCGGCGCGAGTGCACGGTTCATACCGGCCAACTGCGCCTCGTAATCAAAGTCAGTCACCGAGCGCACGCCGCGCACCATGACACTGGCGCCATGATCCACCGCAAAGTCGCGCACCAGCCCGGTGAACGGCTCCACTCGCACATTGCCCAAGTCGGCAAACACCTCGCGCACCGTCTCCAGCCGCTCGTCCAGCGTGAACATCGTCTTCTTGTGGTGGGCCGCTGCCACCGCCACGATGACGGTAGAAAACAGAATGGCGCTGCGGCGAATCAGGTCCTGATGGCCCAGCGTGATGGGGTCAAACGTGCCGGGGAAAACTGCAGTCACTGTCTTGGCCATGTTAGGGCTCCGAAGAAGTAAAAAAGGGCTTCAGGCCAGACGCAAGAGATGCGCATGCACCGCGCCGGCCTTCAGATATTTGTGCACCACCAGCCCCATGGGCGTGAGCAACTCATCGGTCCACTTGGTGGGCGACTCCAGATAAATCCAGCCGGTGGGTGCAATCGCCTTGGCACAGGCGTTGAGTGCGGGCTCCAACAGCGGCGCATCAAAGGGCGGGTCCAGAAAAATCAAATCGCAACTGGCGGGCGCCGCCTGCCGGATGGAAACGACGCCATCACCGCGCTGCAACTGCACTGCCGAGGCGGCGAGTTGGTCTTTGGTCTTTTGCAACTGGGCGACCAGCGCAGAGTCGGACTCGACCAGCACCACATTGGTGGCACCGCGTGAGGCGGCCTCAAAACCCAGCACGCCGGTGCCGGCAAAGGCATCAATGCAGCGCCAGCCGGTCAGGTCTTGACCCAGCCAATTGAACAGTGTTTCGCGCACGCGATCGGGCGTGGGGCGCAAGCCGGGCTTGTCGGAAACCTTGAGTTTGGTGCGTTTCCACAAGCCCCCAATGATGCGGACTTCATGGGTTTGGGCGGCACGCGGCTTGAACACGCGTTTGGGCTTGCTGGCGGGGGATGCTTTTTTGGTGACTTTGGTGCTCATGGGGATAGCTTAATGGCTTTTCAAAGGTCAACTCTCAGCTTTGCACGTCTCCAGCCGGTTGGCAGCAGTCCAAAAATATCAAACGTCAAAGTCTTTTACTTGTTCCAACAAATGATAAAAGTTTAGAAAATTATGTTACCCATGCGACAGTCAATCGCTTAAGGAATCCATCAATCCGTCGATAGGAGAAATAACATACATTCATTAGGAGCCCAGCATGACGAAGGCAACGAAACTCTTTGCAGCATTTGCAATGGGAGCGGTTTCATTGGCTCTATCCAGTGAGGCAAGCGCTAATGGCGGTGTCATCACCTTCTCCGGGGCCCTGGTCAACCCAAGCTGCCAGTTGAGCCTTGCGGTCGCTCCCGGCGCGAACAGCGGGCCACAAGGAACAGTCACTGCTTCCCAATGCGGCAACACTCCTTACGCCTTCTCCACCACGGTCAATGTCAGTAGCCGAAGCACACCGATAGGCCAGGGCGTTGGGCAAGTTTCCGTTCATGAAACGGAAGCTGGGCCCGTGCTGGAAGTCAGCTACAACTAAGACTAGTCGCGCCTCCAAGGCACGTCGCTACTACAAAGAATAGTCTTGCTTAACGAGACTATTCGTAGAATAGGGTCAGTGTCGCCTCACCTCGGACAATGCCGGACCCAACTGTGCCACCCGCGAAATATTGCGCATAGTGCTGAGTCTGGTAAGAGCCCGCAGCAAACACAGTGGCAAGGTTGGACGTGCCGCCGTTGGCAATGGGCACCAATGCGCTGTCCAGCAACTGCACATAGACATTGCTTGCTGGACCGCTTGCAGTATTGGCGATAGTTGTGTTGCCACCTGCACCTTCAACAAAAGACCAACTCGCCTTTGCATAGTAGGTAGAACCTACATTTGAACAGTCGGCAAGAGCCAAAGTAAAAGCAGTTCGACCGGCGGTGGTGCCCGCTCCGCCGCTAAGTGCACTGGTCGCAATCTTCGGCAAGGTGACCGTTATGTTTTTGCTGCTCAAACTCAAGGTGCAGGCCGTTGAAATCAGAGTCAATGCCGAACTGAGCCCCACGAAGCTGTTAGCCGGTCCGCTGTACAACGCCCAACCGTTTCCTCCGTTGAAAGGTGACCGGCTCGTGAGGTCGGTGCCTACAGTTCCCGCAATTGGACCGTTTCCGGAGTGCATGGTCAGGCTAAGTGGAAAACGTACTGAATAGCTGCAGTTTGAATTCAGGGGATGGTTAAACGTTATATAGGTTAAGCCACCGCTGTAGCTGGTTGAATTATGGGTGCAGGCAACACCTGCAATCCTAGTAATAACTGCATCAGGAAGTGCTGTTGATGCAACAGAAATTCCGGGTACACCTTGCAGAAACGTGCCAGCGCTATCCGTGGGAACCACAACAGTGAATAAAGTATCACCAGCAATGGACGAACTATTTGTACAGCGTCCCAAATTTGCAGTCATCGTTCCATTGGAAATGACCGTTCCATTCTGTGTCGTTGAGTCAACAATTTTGTCTGCAAACGGCGACAACATGGATGCAGTTTGGCAGGTATAGCTATACGCAAACACCGCCTTCACGCCCATCAGCATAAGCAGCAACAAAAGTACTTTTGCTAACCCAACCAAGCGACTACCAAAGTGCTGAACGGGATTGGGCAATAAAGAAACTGCCTGGGCATTGGAAAATTTGTACATAAATGCTTGACCGGTATTAGTGCGCACTGTCAACAAGACTTACTTGGGAGGTTTCGATTTTCTCAATCCAATGCACGCTAGCCGTGCATTGGTCCGCGCCTTTCACGGTCTCCAGCTGATTCAAGGTCACGCGGCAACTGCGCTCCCGACCGTTTGCGCCATCCAACCAAGTGGCCAATAGCCCTTCATGAACCAACGCTGGCTTCACATACACCTGCCCCGCCTCACCCGTGACACCCTCCGGGCCGCTCAGGTCAGTGACTCTTGCACCCTTTGGCAATAGCGCACCGTCCGGCAAGAGAATGGTGAGCACGGCACCCCTAACGGCTTGAGAAACTGGTTGCAGCACTTCTGGTGCTTGCTTGCTCAAAAGCTTAGGCGCGGAAATTGCAACCGGTGTGCAGACACCTTTTAGTTGCACCAATTTGTGTTGGTGGTCGCTATCGGGTGGCACGGCGTACGTCAATTCACAACGCTGGCTTGCACCCTCGCCCCACTTCACCGTGAGTTGGCCCTGCGCTTGGGTCACGCGTGCTTCCAGTCGCCCGGCCTGTCCTACTGCGCCGACCTGTTGATTCTGGTCGTCGAACACATCCGCACCAAATGGCAGTGACCCGCCACTGGTCAGGCGACCCTCAATCAAAATGGTATGGCCAGCTATGGAATTGAACTTCACCATGACCACTGCACCAGCGTGGGGTGCAACGACTTGGTCAATCGCGTCCAGTTGGGTGTCCAGCGAGGCCTTCGACAAATCCAGCACAACCGCGTTCGCAGAATAGGGCGTCAAATACCGCACCACCGAATAGCCACTGCCATTCACAGGCGCGCCTTGATTGCCCTGCACCTCAATGCCTTGACCGTCTTCCACTTTGACCAGCCCCACCGTGTCACTCAAGGTATTGGAAGCAGTGATGCCGCCCGCATGCAACACCAGCCCACCTTCTGCCGAAGCCGTGGTGGTGGTGGTGTTGCCACCATTGCTGACTCCCAATCCAAATTGACCATAGTTGCTGCGGTAACTTATATTTCCACCAGCGGTGTCGGCAGTTGCTGCATGGGTGGCAAACAAGCCATAACCAAATTCATAGTTGTCGCCGTAGTTGCCCCAATAGTTGGCTTGCGTGCTGTCGCCACGGATATCGTCGTGCTGCTGCGTGACATTGATCGACCCGCTCCGGTATGCACGCGAGTCAAACGGGAGGGTCAAGCTTACAAACACCTGCGAATTCGCCTGTTGGAAGGTGGACGCCGCCTGCCGTGCAAAACCCATGGCTGCCAATACCGTGCCAAATTGCTGCGTGTAGCCCATTTGGTAACTCGTGCTCTGACCTTCATATGCCCAATACGAGGTGCTAATGCCTGACAGATACAAAGACCCCCAACGCCCCATGCTCTGGTTTACCGATAGCTTGAGATTGCTTTGCACCCGGCTGCTGGCGTCACCGCCAAATGTCGAGCTACCAATCTGGTTCAGTGTGCTGACTGCGTTTTGAAGTGTGAAAAAATTCTCAGAGGAATAGCGATAGGCAGCCAGACTGAAGTTGGTCCGCGTGGGCTCAAACAACTTGGACCAACTAGCGCGCCAACTATCGCCACTGCGAGTCTTTTGACCCGGTGGACTGAACAGCGAATAGGTGTAATCAAGCGCCACGGCACCTAGCGGCGTATTGAAGGCACCGCCCAGCAAATAGGCCTGGTACTCTTTGGTAGCCGCAACTCCGGCTTCAGCAGTGATTGTGTTACTCAGCCCATACTGAAATTGCGCTTGCGCAACATTGATATCGGCAACAGATTGCCGGTACTTGCCGCCTGACAGACTGTAGCGATAGCCACCCTCGCGCAACAGTTGTGGCGCGGACGAATAGGGCACCTGTGATGTATGCCGACTGCCATCGGCTTCCATCACGATAACTTCCAGATCGCCACCAAAACCTGTGGGATAAAGATCATTGATAACGAAAGGGCCGGGAGCCACACTGGTCTCGTACAGCAGGATGCCGTTTTGCCGCACCTCAACATTAGCTTGTGAAAGGGCCTGGCCTCGAATGGTGGGGGCAAAACCTCGCAGCGAGTCGGGCAACATGCGGTCGTCGCTGGCCAGCGTCACGCCCTGCAGGCTGTAGCTGTCAAAAAGCTGGCCATCGGTATAGGCGTCTCCCAACAAAAAGGTGGAGCGCAAGTCCACCACATCGTGCCGCAAGTAAGTATTGATACTTTGATACGCCGAGTTGGAACTTGAGCCGGAGCCGTTGCTATCCACCAAATTTCCGTCATGGCGCAACTGCCACCCGCCCAGGTTGATACCGGCATTGAGCCCGAGGTAGCTTTGCGACGCGCTACTACTTTCAGCATGGGTCTGATAGTTATTAAAGCGGTAGTTAAGCAAGGCGGCGTTGACACCGTAGTCCCAGCTTTCAGGGTCTACATAGCCACGGGCACGTCGTGATATCAAAGCCTGCGGCACCGTCAAATCCAGGCGTTGCTCGGACACCTCGAAGTGCGAAGTGCCGCCCTCAATGATCTGGTCAAGCGAAAGGCACGACGGGGGCGCATCAATAGGCATTTGCGGTGTTGCACC
>CAIQYP010000289.1 GCA_903876045.1 uncultured beta proteobacterium
CCTGATCGTTAACTAACAAAAATCCTTGCCCCATGGATTGAAGGCTCGCCGCCAGAATGTCCGCGGTACGAGCCAGTTGCTGCCTGGTAGTCGCGGCTGCCTGGAAAAACAGGGTGAACAAAGCAACCGAGAAGTAGCCGCTGATCGAAATTCGAACGAAGAGTGCAGCGTCAAGTTTCAAAACAAATAGGGCGATGGCCTGGGCAACAAGCATGGTTCCAATCCCTGCTGCCATTGCCCACTTCCATGGCGCACGCATAAATGCGATAAACATGGCCGGGATAATCCACATAAATACGGTGGGGCTAATTAGTGCCATCGCAAGAAGCGTCACCGCGGTGCCGATCGCCGGCAAAAGAAGAGCCGGCAATTTCAAAGGGATCCATTGCTTAGCCGATGCAAACTCCAGCAGGCAGATTGTCCAAATACCAAGTACGGCAAACATTGCCGCCGTTCCCCAGCGCGCGGCATCAGGCAAGAAAAGCTGGCGCCCAAGCGTAATGGCAAGCAGGATGACCAATGCCAGCGCCATGCGCCTATTCGCAGCAGCCCAGGGGTCTGATTCGGGCCCGCTTGCCAACGCTAATTTTGGGGAAGGCAAGTTGTAAAAATTTTGGGTCAAGGCGTTTCCCTGCAATCGGAGTGTGGCTCAGTGTTCTAGTTTGAGGTTACTCCAAAATATGCGGAATTTTCATTCCTGTGTATAAGGTTCTCAGGGTAGACAACCCCTTAGTTGGTCAGTGACCTAAGCGCCGCAATTCCATTGGTGACTGAGTCCGGTTATTTGGCCATCCTATTTAGATTTTTAGCCAGCGGTCCGTGCCATTCAACCTCTTGTCAGAAAGCTTGCTCTCTGCCGGGCATATCTTTATAGAGTTTGCCTATGGTCTAAGGATTGTCCCTAAGCCACGTGTTGCTGGGCTGGCACCTTCAATTGGCCCAAGAATTGAGGTGGTTATGAATCATGCAATAAAGCTTGTCATCTACACGATATTGATTTGTGCCGTAGTCAGCGCGTGTGGAGGCGGCGGAAGTTCGGGTGCAAAAGTCGACAAACTCACAATTGTTGGTTCCGGCAGTTGATGGTTCCATTTGATATAACGAGGTAATCAAAATGAAATTTCGTTCAATTGCATTTTGTTGCGCAGGGTTGCTATGTTCGATGGCCAACGCAACGACCAATGCCAGTTCTCTCAAATTGCAGGTCTATTCCGTCATGCTCTCGACCAGTCCGCAGTGCACGTCGCCGGTGACCGTTTTTTCAAATGCGACACCGACGGAAGTTGATTTTCTAGTGGCGCCCACATTGGGAAGTGGCAACCCGCCGGATGGCACCTATCAATGCATCATCATCAAGATGTCAGACGCCATCAAATTCACACCCACAAGCAATGATGGAACCTGCACGGGCAGCGTGCAATACGCAACCGACGTTTGTCAATCGGGCGAGTTCACGCAGGCACCAGACGCTGGTAGCGTGACGACTGCATGCAACTCCGGTGCCGCAGATCTGGTTTACCTGTATTTGACAACCGGTCGCAGTGGCTCAGGGGGAGGCAACGCATTCTTGCAACCGCTTGCGCCAAACAATACAACGTATGGTGTCAACCTGAATTCCCCACTGGTGGTATCCGGCACTGCGACGGCCAAATTCGTGGTTACTGCGGCTGGTGCTGTGGACGGTAGCGGAGCATCGTGCGGTATGAATGCACCGGTTTTCGGATTCAAGATTCCCTGAACTCAACATAGGCCATGAAATCCAATTCAACCGGGGTTCAAATAGGCACCTAGCGTCTAGCACGCCGCCGGGTTAACAATCTCAGCCCGGCTACAGCGCCACACCATATTCCTGCGCTTCTTAAGGGCGTAAGGCGCGGGATCCAGGTCAGCAATTTTTCTATCGGGTGCCTTCTGGGTCAGTCCCCTCTGACAAATGCTGCCGCACCGATTCCGACAGCACGGTATCCACCAGCCCCGACGCCATCCATTCCTTTAGCGGGCGGTGCACCCAGCCCAGAATTTCGGCTAGGGGCATGGTTTGACAGCCGCGCACGCCGAGCCAACCATTTCGGCCGCTGGTTTTGACGATGTACATCGCCCCATCTGCCAACTGCACCATGTCGGTCCAACCGAGTTGGCGCGGCTGCGATGTGTCAAGAGGAAAACAGGCGAAGCCGACGGAGCAAGTGATGGAGACAGCCGTGGCGTCCTCCAGCAAAAAGGGCTCATTGGCTACGGCGCTGCGGGCGCGCTCGACATGCTCCTCGGCGGATTTGCGTTCGGTCTGACGCACCACGGCCAGGAACTCTTCTCCACCCCAGCGAATCAGGTAGTCGGTGTCCCGAAAGGCGCCCTTCAGACGTTCGGAAAATTGGCGTAACACTTCGTCGCCTGCCTGGTGTCCAAAGCGGTCGTTGACGGTTTTAAAGTGATCAATATCAAACAGGAAGAACAGCAGATCATGGGTTCCGTTAAGGCTTTCGCCATAGTGCTGGTGGCCTTCGTGCGCACGAAGCGATAGTGCAACATCTGCATCAATGCACTGGTTCAGGAAGCGCCGGTTATGCAACCCGGTGAGCGGGTCTCGGATGCTGGCCTCTTGCAACGCCAGCTGTTGCAATTCCAGCTCCAACGCCATGGTCTCCAACTCTTCGGTGCGCTCGTGCACCTTCTCTTCCAACGCCTTCTGGGTGCGGCGCAAACTGCGGGTGCGCAGGGCTACAAAGCCAAGTATCAGCGAGACGACTAGGGCGACATATAGCGCGCGCATCCAGAGTCGCTGCCACCAGGCCGGCGCAACGTGGATGGCTACAGTCTTCTCTACCGGGTTCCACGCACCACTGCGGTTGGTGGCGCGAATGTTTAGGCGGTAGTCGCCCGGATTGAGGTTGCTGTAGCTGGCCACGCGCATGCTTGCAGGCGTGTGGATCCAATCCGGTTCAAAAGGTTCCAGCCGATACGCGTATTCCAGGCGCTGCGGGTCGGCGAAATCCAGGGCTGTGAATTCCACACTGAAGCTTCGGTCACTGGCAGACAACATCAGGGTGTCGCCCATGGAGCCCATTCGCCCCAATGGAAGACGTTCGCCGTTGATTCGAAGCTCAGACAGCAGCACGGGCGGCGCATAACCCGAGGCGTTAAAGGAATCGGGCCGCACCAGCAAAATGCCTTTGCTGCCGCCAAAGAGAAAATTGCTATCACGCGTCTTGGCATATGAAAAGAACCAGCCGGTGCCCAGGTCTGCACCGTCGGCTGAAGTCAAATCAGTAAAGCGGTCTTGTGCCGGATCGTAGATTCCCATATGTGTCCAGATCCGGCCTCGCGCATCTTCCAGCAGATTCGCGCCAAAGGGTTTCCCGCTGCGACCATGTCGTTCACTGATGCGGTCAAATGATGCGCCCTCAGGCGTCCACTGCTGCATGCGGTGCAGGCCCGCCACACTGGTGTCCACCCAGAGCCTGCCGGTATGGTCAAACAGTAGTCCGATCACGATGTCGCTTCCCAGGCCCTGGCCTGGATGTTCGCTTATCAGTTGAATGTTTTTGCCATCTTCCGGCACGCGGTACAGACCCAGGGTCGTGCCAATCCATACGCTGTGGTCCGGGGCTTGGGCGAAGGCATGGATTTCTCCGCGCGGATTGCCTGTCGCATCGCGCACGCTCGTTAGCTTGTGGCCCGTAGGGTCGAGCCGGTACACCCCGTCCTGGGTTCCCAGCCAAAGGGTGCCATCCTCACTTTCAAACAAGCGGCGCGACTGTCCACCCGGATGCGCTATCTGGCGCAATGGCCGGTGCTGCCGGTCATAAGCGCTGATGCGCGAGTCGGAGCCCAGCCATACGGTTCCATCGCGCGTCTGCACCATCGACTGCACGGCACTACCGGTTTGCGCTATGCGGCCCCGAACGCGCAACGATTCATCGAGCAACGCTATCGCGCCGCTGCCCGTGGCGGCCCAGACCTCTCCATCGTCCCTTTGCAGCAAACTGCGGACATCGGCCTTGTTTAAAGCGCTGCGGTTGTCCAGATCGTCCTCACGTAACGCAATGCTTTTGTTACCCGGGTTGTGGCGTTGCAGGCCCAAGCCAAATCCGCTCACCCACAACCAACCAGCCCGGTCCAGCAGCAGTTGCGTGACATCGTCGCCCGCCAGGCCAGAGGGCCGGCGCACATCGTGCCGCAACTGCTCCAGAAGTTTCGCAGTGCGTACGTCAAATAGCTGGATGCCACCGGAACGACCGACCCAGAGGGCATGGTCCGGGGTTTCCACAAAGCTTGTTACCGGGGCCCGGTCAAGGTCATGGGTTCCAGCCATAGGTCGTGTGCTCTGGCCGGTTGCAGGGTCATAAATGACCAATAGTCCGTCCTGCGTACCGACCCAGATTCGTCCATCGGAAGCTTCAAAAATGGCCTGCACCACATGTCCACTCAGTGCGGTTTGGGTGTTACCAATAATCTCAAAGTGCTCGCTGTCTTTGCCACGGCGCACCAGCCCTGCCCAGGAACCTATCCAAAGGTTTTGCTGGCTATCAATCAACAAGGCCTGAATACGGTCATCCGGTAGCGTGCCCGGTTGGTCGGAATGTTTGAAGGCCGTAAACCGTGTGGTTCGGGGATCGAAAACTTCCAGACCACCACCCACACTTCCGGTGTAGATGCGACCGCTCGCGTCTTCGGCCAGAGCGCGGATTGCTGGCGGATGGTTAGGGTGCGCCCCTTGCTCAGCTTGGTCGACCGGTTGGTTCAGGCTGCCGTAATCTTGCACACGGTCTGTCTCGGGGCTGTAGGCGGACAACCCGTCGGACTCTGTGCCAATCCAGACGCGGCCGTCACGCCCTGCGAGCAAGGCGCGAATCCATCCCAGGCTTCGGTGGCGTTGCGATGGGCTTTGCCGCTCTTGCGGCCGGAACTGGTAGCCATCAAAGCGCACCAAACCATCGCCCGTTGCAATCCAGAAAAACCCCTGACGATCCTGAACGAAAGCGGGGACCACACCACGCGGGATAGCACCTACGCCAACCGGCTCGAATCGGGGATACACGCTGGTGTAGTTGTCCCAGCTTGCGGCGTGGAGAGGCAAAAAATTAAGGCAAGCACAGACAACTATTGCAAGCCTTGACCAGCGCCACGGTTTCATCCGAGATGGCATTGGACTCCCTAAAATTTATATGCTGCGCTCTCCAAATTTATCGTTGCACAGGAGCGGTGAACGATTTCTTGCGGCTCCGGGCGTAGAAATTTGGCGCAGTGAATTATTGCAACCGTAATCTGCAAGACCACCCTTGATTCACCTCAAACAAGGTTGTTTTTGACGAGAGCTGGGCCGCAG
This sequence comes from uncultured beta proteobacterium, assembly GCA_903876045.1. GTDB lineage: Bacteria > Pseudomonadota > Gammaproteobacteria > Burkholderiales > Burkholderiaceae_C > Allorhodoferax. The sequence goes on from CAIQYP010000289.1 coordinate 5,327, forward strand.
GACAACTCAACCCGGCTGCAGTGCCACGCCATATTCCTGCGCTGCATCCAGCACAGTGGCTAATTGGTCGTAGGCGTAGGTGCTGAACACATAGAGGTCAAAGGCATCTGCGTCCAGGCGATGCAGGGTTGACGGCACATGGTGGGTGCCGGTCATGGCGATGTCGCCAATAGCAAAGGCGGTCTCGCGCAGGTCCAGCGCAAAAAGCTTGTTCAGCAGGGTGCGGCATTGCGCCCCTTCGATATGGATGCGGCATCGCGCGTGGCTCAGGTCGGTGACCGACCCGATGTCTGCGCCTATCAAAGTGCGCAGCATCGCAGCACGGTCAATAGGGTCATCACCTACCAGCATAAATTCTTCAGGGCCACTCCGCGCCAGCAAGCCGAACTCGGTGCTTGTGGTCTTGCCGATGCGCTGCGGCACGATGTCACCGAACACCGTGGTCAGTGCATCCTGCAGGCCGGGCAGACCGCTGATCCAGGTGCTGATCAGCGTGAAGCTGGGAAGCATGCCCGCCGTCAGTTGCACGCCGATCTTGCCCGCTGCGTTGGGCCTATTGCCGCTGGCGTGGCCTTCAAATGGAGAGCGCACTGGCGCGTAAGCTGCTGTATTAACCACGGTAACGGTTCCCTTCGGGGTCCAGGAAGCAGGGCTCTACTACCTTGAGTTTGTATTGTCGGCCATGCACTGGCGATGCCGCCACGATGATCTGGCCGACGCGGCTGGTGCCGCCCTGTAGCAGGCCCAGTGCAATGGCTTTGCCTACATGCTTGCTGTAGGTGGTGCTGGTGACGTGGCCACGGCCATGCCCCTTGATTTCGTCATCCGCAAAGAACAGGATGGCGCCGTTGTTGGGTGGCTCGTTGGCGTCCACTGCTTCCAATCCGACCAGGGTAGGCCGGTCTTTGCGCTGCAAGTTTTCGCTGTGGCGTAGCGCGTCACCCCAGAAGGGTTTGAGCTGGCTGGCCATCTTGCCCGCACCCACATCGTCCAGCGTGGTGCGGCCATCCATTTCGGAGCCAACCACATGGCCTTTTTCAATGCGCAGCGAGCCCAAAGCTTCCAGGCCGTAGGTGCGCAGATTGCAGGGCTTGCCAGTCTCCAGCAAGTGCTCCCAGATCACGCGCCCATGGTGCGTCGGGGTGTAGACCTCAAAAGCCATTTCGCCGGAGAAAGTCAGGCGGATGATGCGCACTTTGACACCGGCCATTGCACCGCCCAGAGTCGCGTCCACCACGCCCATGAAAGGGAAGGCCTCGTTGTCGAAGTTGATCGTTGGGAAGGCTGCGCGCATGACGTCACGCACCTTGGGGCCGGCCACACTCATGGCCGCCCACTGGTCAGAGATCGAGCTCACGGTCACACGCAGTTCGGGCCACACCACTTGCAGCAAAAACTCCAGATGGCTCATCACCTTGGCGGCTTGGGCCGTGGTGGTGGTCATGAAGAATTCAGTCTCACTGATGCGGCTGGTGGTGCCGTCGTCCATGACGATGCCGTCTTCCCGCAGCATGAAGCCGTAGCGCGCCTTGCCAATGCCGAGCTTGGCAAAGCCGTTGACATAGACGCGGTTCAAAAACTCCGCCGCATCCGGCCCCTGCACATCAATCTTGCCCAGGGTCGAGACATCGGCCATGCCAACCTGCTCGCGCACGATGTCCATCTCGGCCTTGTAGGCCTCAGACAGATTCGCGCCATGGGTCTTGTACCAAAGCGGGCGCATCCAGTAGCCGGCCTCCATCATCTGGCCGCCGTTGTCGGTATGCCAACCATGCATCGCGGTGCGACGCACCGGTGCCAGGTGGGCGCGCACGCTGCGTCCGGCCAAGGTGCCAATCGTGGCGGGTGTGTAGGGCGGGCGGAAGGTGGTGGTGCCGACATCGGCGATAGCCATGCCGCGCTTGGCTGCCATCATGGTCAGGGCGTTCAGGTTCGAGGTCTTGCCCTGGTCCGTGCCCATGCCTTGCGTGGTGTAGCGCTTGAGGTGCTCCACCGATTGGTAGCCCTCGAGGTGTGCCAGTTCCACATCGCTGGTGGCTACATCGTTCTGATAATCAATAAAACTCTTGTCGATCGGATGTGCGGTGGCGATTGGTCCGACGCCGGTGAAGGCCATATAGGCATCACGCGAATCGGGGGCGCGGGGCGCATCGCCGCTGAAGGGCCGTCCACATTCCTGCGCTGCCTGGCGTGCTGCTTCCCAGCCGCTCTGAATGGCGGCCGTCATAGTCTGGGTGCCGATCATGCTGCCTGCCCCGAAGTGGCCGCGGTCAAAGTCGCCGGGCACAAAGCCGCTGAGTTCGGGCTTGTAGACCGGGCGGACGCCGCGGTGCGAAGTCAGGTGCACCGAAGGCGTCCAGCCGCCGGACATGGCGATCAGGTCCGCGTTGTGGTTGCTCAGGCTGCTGCCCACCGTGCCGCTCCCGATGTCATAGGAGGCCAGGGCGCATTGGTTGATGCGGGCCGAGCCCTGCGCCTGCACCAGTGCGGTGGCCATCAGCACCTCGACACCGGCCGCTTTGGCGGATTCGATCAGGGCGTTATTGGTTTGCTTGCGCAGGTCGGCCAGCTTGACCACGGAGCCGGCCATTGCCAGCGCAATCGCGTCGGCATAAGCCGCGTCGTTGTTGGTGCAGAAAACGGCCTGCTTGCCGGCCATCACACCGTAGCGGTTGGCATAAGTGCCTACCGCGTTGCTCAGCATCACGCCGGGCCGGTCGTTGCCGGCGAACAGCAGCGGGCGTTCCAGCGCGCCACAGGCCATGACGATGCTTTTTGCGCGCAGGATGTGCTGGCGTTGGCGCGGCACGCCGCGCGCCGCATCGGCCAGGCCGGGTGCGCTCCACTCCATCACGCCCACGGTGTTGCCGTCAAACAGGCCAAAGGCGCTGGAGCGGTTCATGAGCGTGACATGGGACATGCCTTGCAACTCGGTCAACGTGGCCTTGAGCCAGGCGGACTCCGGGCTGTTGATGGCGTGGTTCAGCAGCGAGCCGCCAAATTCAAAGTCTTGCTCGACCAGCGTCACGTCCAGGCCGGCGCGTGCGGCGCCGAGCGCTGCACTTAAACCGGCGGGGCCAGAGCCGACCACCAGCACTTCGGGGAAGCCGTGGTGCCAGTCGTAGCGGTCAGGGTCGGGCAATTGCGAGGCAGTGCCCAAGCCTGCAGCACGGCGGATGAAGTGTTCAAAAAACATCCAGCCCTTGAGCGAGGGCATGAAGGTCTTGTAATAGAAACCCGCCACAAAAATGCTGGTGAGCTTACTGTTCACTGCCATCAGGTCGAACTCGACCGAAGGCCAGGCGTTTTGTGTGCGGGCGACCAGGCCGTTGTGCGACTCGATCACCGTGGCCGCAATATTGGGCTCGGCGGCAGCACCTTGGCCCAGAGTGAGCAGGGCGTTGGTTTCTTCCACGCCGGCGGACATGATGCCGCGCGGGCGGTGGTATTTGAAACTACGCGCAACCAGGTGCTTGCCATGGGCCAGCAGCGTCGCGGCCACCGTGTCGCCAGCGAAGCCTGCCAGTGGCTTGCCATCGAAATTGATTTCCACGGTCTTGCTGCGGTCTATGCGGCCGCCGGTCGGGGTGCGAAAAATGCCGGTGTTTGCGCCGCTCATGCGTTCGCTCCTTTGCCAGTTGCCGGGCCGTTGTAGGGCGCGGGCTGTGTCGCGTTCAGGGGCCGTTCGCGCGCGGGCATTACTTCGAGGATGTCGTGGGTCACCACGTTGCGCTTGACCACCAACCAGCGGCGGCATGCCAGGGTGTGTTGCCAGAACTCGAAGTGCTCACCCTTGGGGTTGTTGCGGGTGTAGACGGCGTTTACCCAGCCTGCATGGTTTTCTTTTTCCAGGCCGGGGTAAGGTTTGGTGGCGTCGCCGAAGTAAGAGAACTCTTCGTGGTCGCGCACTCCGCAGTAGGGGCAGTTGATTCTTAGCATGTCTTGCCTTACTGAAGATGGTTGTACGGGCCGTAACCGGCCTCGTCGATGTAGCGGCCCTTCGCAAAGCGGTCCATGGTGAAGCCCGCGTTGTATTCGTGGGGCTTGTCGTTGGCAATGGTGTGCGCAAAGCACCAACCCGACGCAGGTGTTGCCTTAAAGCCGCCGTAGCACCAGCCACCATTCAAATAAAGCCCAGGTACGGGTGTCGTCGTGATGATCGGGCTGCCATCCGGTGTCATGTCCACAAGCCCACCCCAACTGCGCAACAACCGCAGGCGCGCTGCGAACGGCACCAGACTGGTCAGGCCTTGCATGGTCTCGCCCCAGTTGGCCAGGTTGCCGCGCTGGGCGTAGGAGTTGTAGCGATCGATGTGGCCGCCGAATATCAGGCCGCCCTTGTCCGACTGCGAGACATAAAAATACGTGGCACTCCAAACCACCACATGGTTCACCACCGGCTTGATGGCCTCACTGACAAACGCTTGCAGCACATGGCTTTCGATGGGTAGGCTGAGGCCTGCTTTTTGCGCCAGCACCGAGGTGTGTCCGGCCACCGCAATGCCCACCTTGCCGGCGTTGATGTCACCGCGCGTGGTCTTCACGCCGACAATGCTTTCACCGGCCCAAATGTAGTCCAGCACTTCGCAGTTCTGGATGATGTCCACGCCCATTTGGTCCGCCGCGCGGGCGTAGCCCCACGCCACGGCATCGTGGCGCGCGGTGCCTGCGTCCGGTTGGAGCATGCCGCCGTAAATGGGGAAGCGGGCCTGTTCCGAATAGTCCAGGTAGGGCGCTTCCTTCATCATCTCTTCGCGCGTCAGGATTTCAGCGCGGATGTTGTTCAGGCGCATGGTGTTGGCACGGCGCACCAGGCTGTCCAGTGAGGCTTGCGAGCACGCCGCAAACAGGTAGCCGCGCGGCGAGAACATGACGTTGTAGTTCAGGTCTTCCGACATGCCGCGCCACAATTCCATGCTGTGCTCGTAGAACGGCGTGTTCTCTTGCATCATGTAGTTGGAGCGCACGATGGTGGTGTTACGTCCCACGTTGCCGCCGCCCACATAGCCTTTTTCCAGGATGGCAATGTTCTTGATTCCGTGGTTTTTGGCCAGGTAGTAGGCAGTCGCCAACCCGTGACCGCCACCGCCGACGATGATGACGTCGTAGCTCTTCTTGGGCACCGGGTCGCGCCAGGCGCGCTCCCAGCCCTTGTGGCCACCCATCGCATGCTTGAGCAGCGACCAGATGGAATACTTTTCGCCCGTGCGCTCAATGACTGCCATTGGTTTACATCCTCATGCGTTTGGCTTCGGGGTCGAACGGGGGATCCATTTGCAGGCGGGCCTTGCGGCGTTCGCCCAGGATTTCAATTTCAAGTTGCATGTCGGCCTTGACCAGTTCGGTTGGGATATAGCCCTGAGCCAGCGACTGGTCCACATAGTGTCCATAGCCGCCGGAGGTAACCCAGCCTACCACCTTGCCATCCACCCAAATCGGCTCATCACCCATCACGTCGCAGTCCAGCGCGTCCACCACCATGTAGATGCGGGTGCGCTTGGGGCCATCGGTCTTTTCCTTGATGGCTGCCGCACGGCCAATGAACTCGTGCTTGTCGAGTTTGACGAAGCGGTCCAGGCCGGCTTCAAATGGGCCGTAGATCGGGCGGAACTCGCGGAACCAGGTGCCGAAGTTCTTTTCCAGACGCAGGCATAGCAGGGCGCGCATACCGAAATTGGTGATGCCCAAGTCCTTGCCCGCTTCCATGATGCTTTCATAGAGGCGGCGCTGGTACTCAGGTGCCACCCAGATCTCGTAGCCCAGGTCGCCGGTATAGGTGACGCGATTCACCTTGGCCTGCACGGTGGCGACTTGCATCTCGCGGTAGTCCATGAACTTGAAGGCCTCACCGGACACGTCGTCGTCGGTCAGGCGCTCCAACAGTTTGCGTGAATTCGGTCCGGCAATCGACAGGCCGATCAGCTTCATGCCGTAGGGTGTGATGGTGACCGAACCATCGGTGGGCAAGGTCTGTTCGAACCAGCGCATGTGATAAACCTGCGCTTGCGAAGAACCCCACATCATGAAGCGCTCGTCATCGGCTTTGGCGATGGTGAAGTCGCCAATGATTTTGCCGTTGTGGTTCAGCATGGGGCAGAGTTGCAGGCGGCCCTTTTTGGGCAAGGTATTGGTCATCTGGCTTTGCAGCCAGGCTTCGGCACCCGGGCCCTTGATTTCGTACTTGGCGAAGTTGGCCACTTCGGTCACGCCAACGGCATTGCGCACCGCCTTGCATTCGGCCTTGATGGGCTCGAAGTCGTTCGAGCGGTGGAACGAGACGATGTCTTTTGCTTCCGTGCCCTTGGGTGCAAACCACAGCGGCGTCTCCATGCCCCACGAGTCGCCCATCACCGCGCCCTGTTCGATAAATTTGTCGTACAGCGGCGTGGTCTGCAGCGGGCGACCTGCCGGCAGTTCTTCGTTGGGGAAGCGGATGCTGAAGCGGCGGGCATAGTTCTCGCGCACTTTGGCATTGGTGTAGTTGCGGGTGGCCCAGTCGCCATAGCGCGCCACATCCATGCCCCAGATGTCAAAGCCCGGGTCGCCATCCACCATCCAGTTGGATAGTGCCAGACCGACACCGCCGCCCTGGCTGAAACCGGCCATCACGCCGCAGGCGCTCCAGAAGTTTGTCCGGCCTTGCACCGGGCCCACCAGCGGGTTGCCGTCAGGTGCAAAAGTGAAGGGGCCGTTGATCACGCGTTTGATACCGGCGTTTTCCAACTTGGGGAAATGCTTGAAGGCGATTTCCAGCGAGGGCGCGATGCGGTAAAGGTCAGGCTGCAACAGTTCCTGGCCAAAGCCCCAAGGGGTGTTACGCGGCGACCAGGGCTTGCCGGCCTGCTCGTACACGCCCAGCACCATGCCCTTGCCTTCCTGGCGCAAATAGCTCTCGGCACCAAAGTCGATGACGTGGCCGATTTCCTTGCCAGCAGACTTGTTGAACTCCACCACTTCGGGGATGTCGTCGGTCACCAGGTACATATGCTCCATGGCCAGCACCGGCAACTCAATGCCGACCATGCGGCCCACTTCGCGCGCCCACAGGCCGCCGGCGTTGACGACGTGCTCGCACTCGACCACGCCCTTGTTGGTGATGACGCGCCAGTGGCCGTCGGGCTTTTGCTCCAGGCTCTCGACCTTGGTCTGCACTTCGATCGTGGCTCCACCTAAGCGCGCGGCCTTGGCATAGGCATAGGTGGTGCCGCTGGGGTCGAGGTGGCCTTCGTTGGGGTCGAGCAAGGCGCCGATGAAGTACTTCTCTTCGATAAAGGGGAAGTAGTTCAAGGCTTCCTTCACCGAGATCATTTCAGTATCCATGCCCAGGTAACGGCCGCGTGCCACCGTCATCTTCAAGAACTCAAGGCGCTCGGGCGTGTCGGCCAGCATGATGCCGGGCGACTTGTGCAAGCCGCAACTCTGGCCGGAGATTTCTTCCAACTCCTTGTACAGGCTGACGGTGTAGCTTTGCAGCATGGCCACATTCGGGTCGCCGTTGAGGGTGTGGAAACCACCGGCTGCATGCCAGGTGGAGCCACTCGTGAGCTGATCGCGCTCCAGCAGCATGACATCGCTCCAACCCTTTTTGGTCAGGTGGTAGAGCACCGAGCATCCCACCACGCCGCCACCAATTACTACTACTTGTGCTGTCGTCTTCACGTCGAATCCTTGTTGTTAGGTTTTGTTTTGAGGCTATTAAAAATCAGAAATCGGTGGGCGCGCCGCCCTCGGCCTTGCGCTTGGTCACAAAAGCGTCAAGTTCTTCTTCGATTGCCGCATCCATGGCCGGGCGCTCGTAGGCGGCCAGCTCTTTTTGCCAGACCGCATTGGCCTTCTGGTAGGCGGTGGGGCTGCCGCCTTCGCTCCAAGTCTCGAAGTTGCGCCAGTCGGAAATGATGGGCGAATAGAACGCGGTTTCAAAGCGCTCCAGCGTGTGCGCGGTGCCAAAGTAATGGCCGCCGGGCTCCACGCTTCGGATGGCATCCAGGCCCAACGCCGCTTCGCTCATGTCCAGTGGCGTCAAAAATTCGGCCACCATTTGCAGCAGGTCGCAATCCAGCACGAACTTTTCAAACGATGCGGTAAGTCCCCCTTCGAGCCAGCCCGCGCTGTGCATGATGAAGTTGCCGCCGCCCTGCGTCAGCGCCCAGAGCGAGAACACCGACTCATAAGCCGCCTGCGCGTCCACCGTGTTGGCGGCGTTCACGTTGCTGGTGCGGTAAGGCAAGCCGTACTTGCGGGCTAGCTGCCCGCCGGCCAGCACGGCCTTCATGTACTCGGGCGTGCCAAAGGCGGGCGCACCGGTCTTCATGTCCACATTGCTGGTAAAGCCGCCATACACCACGGGCGCACCAGGGCGCACCAGTTGCGTGAAGGCAATGCCGGCCAGGGCTTCAGCATTCTGTTGCACCAGGGCGCCGGCAATCGTCACCGGTGCCATGGCACCGGCCAGGGTGAAGGGCGTCAGCATCACGATCTGATTGCGGGCCGACATTTCCATAATGCCCTGCAGCATGGGCGTGTCCAGGCGGCGTGGCGAGTTGCTGTTGATGATGGTGAACAGCGAAGGCTCGGCCTCAAATTGTTCGTGGCTGATGCCGCGCGCAATGCGGGCGATCTCCATGCCGTCGCGGTTGCGCTCCTTGCCCAGCGAATAGGCATGGAACGGTTTGTCCGTCAGCTTGGCAATGTCAGAGAGGCAATCCAGATGGCGGATGCTGGCATGCAGGTCCACCGGCTCGACCGGATAACCACCGGTACAACTGATGACATCAAAACGCTGGGCCAGCTTGACCAGATTTCGGAAATCCTGCTGGTTACCGGCGCGTCTGCCGCCTTGCATGTCCGAGCAGTTGGGCGGGCTGGCAACTTGGGCAAAGGCCAGGTTCTTGCCGCCGATGCGGATATTGCGCTCCGGGTTGCGCGCGTGCAAGGTGAACTCAGACGGGCAGGTCTTGATGATCTCCATCAGCATGCTGCGGTCAAAGCGCACGCGCTCGACACCGGGCTTCACATCAGCACCCGCCTTGCGCAGAATCTCGCGTGCACCCTCGTGCATGAAGTCGATACCCATCTCTTCCAACACCGTCAGTGACGCGTTGTGGATAGATTCCAGTTCATCTTCGGAGACCACCGGGGTGGGCGGAAAGCGGTGCTTGAGGGCGCGGTATTGGCTGGTGGAAAGGGCGGGGCGCACAGTGCCGCTACCGCGACCACCGCGTCTGCGTGGAGCGGCGGTGCGACCAGTTACTTCTTCTGACATGGGTGGAGTCTCCAGTGGCGTTTGGTATGTCGAAAAACATTATCTGGCCAAAGGAATGCACCTTCCGGATGATGTTTTTACCGTTTGCGGATGAGTTTTTGTCATGCGCTGAGCGCCGGCCCCATGTTCCCGCACTGACTGATCGACTACGCCAACCGCTGTGTGTGGCGTGCAATCTGCACACGCACCTGTGCCGGCGCCGTACCGCCCAGGATGTTGCGCGCGTTGAGTGAGCCGCGCAGGCTCAAGCACTCAAATACATCGGCTTCGATCTTTGGGTTGAAGGCCTGCAACTCGGCTAGCGACAACTCGGACAAGTCCACGCCCTTGGCGATCGCCGTCTTCACCGCATGCGCCACCACTTCGTGCGCGTCGCGGAAGGCCAGGCCCTTCTTGACCATGTAGTCTGCCAAGTCGGTGGCGGTGGCATAGCCGCGCTTGGCAGCGCGCTCCATGGCTTCAGGCTTGACGGTAATGCCGCCCACCATTTCGGCAAAGATGCGCAGCGTGTCTTTGAGCGTGTCGACGGTGTCGAACAGCGGCTCTTTGTCTTCCTGGTTGTCCTTGTTGTAGGCCAGGGGTTGGCCTTTCATCAGGGTGATCAGGCCCATCAGATGGCCGACTACACGGCCGGTCTTGCCGCGAGCCAGTTCGGGCACATCGGGGTTTTTCTTCTGCGGCATGATCGAGCTGCCTGTGCAAAAACGGTCGGCAATGTCGATAAAGCCAAAGCTCTGGCTCATCCACAAAATAAGCTCTTCCGACAGGCGGCTGATGTGCACCATGGCCAGCGTCGCGGCTGCCGTGAACTCAATGGCAAAGTCCCGATCGCTCACCGCATCCAGGCTGTTCTGGCAGACCCCTTCCATGCCCAGGTTATCGGCCACGCGTTCGCGGTCCAGCGGGTAGCTGGTGCCAGCCAGGGCGGCGGCGCCCAACGGCAGGCGATTGACGCGCTTACGTACATCCGCCATGCGTTCGGCATCGCGGCTGAACATCTCCACGTAGGCCAGCATGTGGTGGCCAAAGCTCACGGGTTGGGCCACCTGCAAATGGGTAAAGCCGGGCAGGATGACTTCCACGTTTTTGGTCGCAAGGGCTAGCAGGGCCTTTTGCAGGTCGGTCAGCAGTCCGCCAATCAGGTCAATCTCGCCACGCAGCCACAGGCGCACATCGGTGGCCACCTGGTCGTTGCGGCTGCGACCGGTGTGCAAACGTTTGCCGGCATCACCTACCAAGGATGTCAGGCGCGCCTCAATATTGAGGTGCACATCTTCAAGGTCCAGCTTCCATTCAAAGTCGCCCGCCTCGATCTCGCCGCGGATGGTGGCCATGCCGTTTTGAATGGAGCTGTGGTCAGCGGCGCTGATGATGCCTTGGTGGCACAGCATCTCGGCGTGTGCCAGACTGCCGGTGATGTCAGCCAGCCAGAGGCGTTTGTCAAAAAACACGCTGGAGGTGTAGCGTTTGACCAGGTCACTCATCGGCTCGGAAAACAGCGCAGACCAGGCTTGGGATTTGTTGGCGAATTGGTTGTCAGACGGGGCGGTGGTGGGCTTGGAGGACATGGGGCTTGGCAATGGGTGGGAATGCGCCGCAAAAGGCGTCAGAATCCGGTGAAATATGGAAGATACCCAAATATTATCGACGCTTCACGAATTGGCCCCCAACGCCGAACCGTCACCGTCCGCGCCCGTGCTGGTTTTTGATGCCTGCCAGACCGGCGTGGTGCTGCGTGCCGTGCTGTTTGTCGAAGTGGCCATCGCCGTGGCACTGATGTTTGGCAGCCTGGGTGTGCAGGAATGGCTGTCGCGCCTGTCGTTGGTTACCGGGGGTGCCCTGCCTGCGGTTTTATGCTGGTTGCTGCTGGCCTGCCTGAGCAAGCGCGTGCTCGCACGACTCAAACCCGAGTTGCAGTACGTGCTGGCGGCCCTCTTGGGCGCGTTGGCTGCGCTCTATGGTTGCGGGTTGTTGGCTCTGACCGGCCTGCTGACCAGCCCGCCCTGGCTGGCCAGTGCATGCAGCGGAATGCTACTTTCTTCGGTGCTGATTGCCGCACTGGTCTTGCGCGCCAAAGGCCGCACGCCTGCTAACACCACGGCGCGCCTGGCCGAACTGCAGTCCCGCATCCGGCCGCACTTTTTGTTCAACACGCTGAATAGCGCCATCGCACTGGTGCGCGCTGAGCCGGCCAAAGCCGAGACGCTGCTGGAAGACCTGAGCGACCTTTTTCGCCATGCCTTGATGGATCAGGGTGAATCAGTGACGCTGGCGGATGAAATTTCGCTGGCGCGGCGTTACCTGGCTATCGAGCAGGTGCGTTTTGGCGAACGCCTGCAGATCGAGTGGAGTCTGGATCCCAAGGCCGATGGCGCGCGCCTGCCACCGTTGCTCTTGCAACCGTTGGTGGAGAACGCGGTGCGCCATGGTGTCGAGCCCAGTGCCAGTGGCGCGCAGGTGCGTATATCCACGCAGCGACGTGGCAAGACCGTGGTGATCAAGGTCAGCAACACGGTGCCCGCAGGAGCAGGTCCTGCTGGAGCAGGCGAGGCCCTGCGCAATGTGCGCGAACGGCTGGCTTTGTTGCACGATTTGCAGGGTCAATTTCGCAGTGGCCAGAAGGACGGCGTGTATCAGGTGCGCATGGAGGTGCCGATATGAGCGACAAACCATTGCGTGTGCTGGTGGTGGACGACGAGGCGCTGGCGCGTTCCCGCCTCACGACTTTGCTGGGTGACTGTCGCAATCCCGCAGCGCTAGTGGCGGCCCAGGCTGCGCAGGCGGTGCAAGCCATGGAGCACCTGCAGCACCAGACCGTTGATGTGCTGCTGCTGGACATCCACATGCCGGGCACCGACGGTCTGCAACTAGCGAAAGTGCTAGGTACCCTGGCCCATCCACCCGCGCTGATTTTTGTCACCGCACATGCCGAGCACGCGGTGCAGGCTTTCGAGCTGGACGCGGTGGACTACCTGACCAAGCCGGTGCGACTGGAGCGCTTGCAGGCCGCACTTCAAAAGGCCGAACGCTACTTGCAGATGCGGGGTGCTACACGAGCTGAAGTACAGCAGCAAGACGTCATCATCATTCAGGACCGCAACCGCACGGAGCGCTTGCCGTTAAGTGAAGTTATCTATTTCAAGGCAGAACTCAAATACATCACGGTGCGCACCGCAACGCGCAGCTATATCCTGGACGGTGCATTGAATGAACTGGAAGATAAATACGCCGAGCGCTTTTTGCGCATCCACCGCAACGCGTTGATCGCGAAACACGCTGCGCGCGCTTTGGAAAAGCACCACGACCCTGAGGAAGGCGAGGGCTGGGCTTTGCGTCTGGATGGCGTGAGCGAGCTGTTATTTGTGTCGCGCCGGCAGTTGCAGACGGTGCGGGAGATGCTGGCGCGGCAGTAGGGGAAAATATCTGCAGGACTACGCAGGTAAGGGCAGATTTAATTTCTGAAGAGGTTGGCTGTGAAAGTTAAGTTTTATATAAATCGAATGATTGATTTTTGGGTTGCCTCGCTGTTGATGTTCTTCAGCGTTTTCATGCAACCTGTAAATGCACAGGTTTTACGAAAGCCAACGGGTCCGGTCTTGTTGACTGTGAGTGGACTCATCAGTCAACACAATGGGCCGAATGTTGCTGAGTTTGATTTGGCGATGCTCAACGCCCTGCCTGAAAGTCAAATCGTAACCAAGACACCGTGGCATAGCGCGCCCGCAAAATTTTCCGGTCCTGCTCTCAAAACAATTTTGAATACTGTTGACTCCAAGGGAAAGTCATTTCGCTTGACTGCTCAGGACAGGTATGAAGCCAGCATCCCAATTGAAGACCTTGAGAAATTTGGACCGGTCCTGGCCCTACGAATGGACGGTAAGAATTTGAGTGTCCGTAGTCGAGGCCCGGTCTTGTTGATGTACCCGTTTGACAGCTATCCACAGATTGATACCGACATCTATTACGGGCGTTCTGTCTGGCAACTCATCCATATCGTCGTCGAGTGACCTCAAACCAGCGTTCAATCGATAGCGGTACTGAAGATGTGCCCCAATCAAGCACGTTCATATCGCTTCAATATTTCAAAGAGCGCATCCATCGTTCTATCGCATTCCTGGCCTTGGCAATGCTCGTCATTGTGTCTGCTGTTGGCTGGTTCCAATACGAGCAGATTGATCGAATAACACTTGCCTCTGTTAAAGGCAAAGACAACATTGTCTGGGACTTTTACAAACTTGAAGTTCTGCTGATGGATTATCAGACGGCTTTGCGGGAGGTCATCGTACAGCCCGACAATGCCGCACTGCTGCATGACGTCTACATAAATTACAACCTCTTTGCCAGTCAAATTCAAACCGTTGAGGATGTAAGCAGCGGTCAGCTCATGCATGACTCGATTGGCTTCAGGATAGCAATTTCCGCCGCAAGAAACTACATCGAAAGTGCAGATGCTTTTTTGGAGAATGAGCCAAGCAAATTGGATGCGAATGCTGCCCAGGCGCTGCTTGGCCGCTCAATGGTTTTGCGTAGCAATCTTCACAAGGTGATATTGGAGGCTTATCAGGTTGAGAACTTCCGCACCGCCAAGTCACTTATTGAAATGAGGCGTTTCATATTTCTCTATGGCATTTCATCATTTCTTTTGGTTGTGCTGGCCCTTGTCACCGGCATACTGACATTGCGCAGAATCCACCTGAATGACCGGTTGCAATTTGAGCGGGCTGAGCTGTTGCGGGAAAAGAAGGAAGCAGCCGAGGCAGCAAATAGAGAAAAGGCCCAGTTCTTGTCTTCCGCGAGCCACGATTTGCGTCAACCGGCCCACGCCCTGGGCATGTTCATGGAGCGAATTGAACAAGTATCAGATGGGCCTTTGGCGAAAGGTCTTGTCGCGAATGCAATGGCTGCTGTGCGCGAAATGCAGGATATGTTGGACTCGATGTTTGACTTGTCCCATCTGGATTCCGAATCAGCCCAAGTCAAAATTCAGGCCTTTCCAATCAACGACGTGTTTGATGCGGTACGCAGCGTGCTGGAAGGTGATGCGATTGCCAAGGGCCTGCGTCTTCGCATTCGTCCATCGACGGTTTGGCTGGAGAGCGACCCGTCATTGATCAGCCGAATTTTGCTCAATCTCGTCAGCAACTCGATTCGCTATACCGATTGCGGGACAGTTCTGCTGGTCTGTCGGCCGAATCAATCCGGGACCCATGCCCGCATAGAAGTGTGGGACAGCGGCATCGGCATTGCATCCGAAGATCAGGAGAAGGTGTTCCAGGAGTTCTATCAGGTGGCCAATCCGCAACGAGATCGTCGCTTTGGTTTGGGCGTCGGGTTAAGCGTCGTAGATCGCTGTTGCCGGTTGCTCAATCACCCGCTGTCGCTCAGGTCACGTTTGGGCGCAGGCACCAGAATGACTCTGGTTGTGCCAATCGCCATGCGCACACCCGAGGAAGAGAATGCGATTTTCAGTCCGAAATTGGTCAACGACGAGTTCATCAAGGCCCATGTGATGCTGATCGAAGATGACGCCATGGGTCGCACGGCACTGGCTGGGCTTTTGGAGTCATGGGGCTATTCTGTGATTGCCGTCGAGAGCGCAAAAATGGCAGTCGAACAGATTCAAACGGGCCCGCGCCCCGACATAATCGTCAGCGACCTCCGGTTGGGCGGTGGAGTCGACGGCATCGAAACAATACGGTTGTTGCGAAGCATGTTGGACGAGGAAGTGGCAGCCTTCCTGATTAGTGGTGACACCAGTGTTGAAGTCCGGGAGCAGGTAAATGCGTCGGGTCTGGTGCTACTCAGTAAACCCGTACGGCCGGGGAAATTAAGGTCCTTATTGAGACACCTTGCAAATATGCCACGGCAGTAGGCGCACTGTTCGTGGCACTAGATTCGCATGCCGCTGGTCTTTTCGAACCAGTTGTTGTGCTCACCGCTCACCGTCATACCCACCTGTTCACCGATATCGAGCCGGGTATTGGCCGGGGCGCGCAAGGTGATCAGCCCTACCGCCGTTTTCACCACCACATAGGTGTCGGCCCCCGTGGGTTCGACTAGCAACACTTCGCCGCGCCAAGCGGCATCAGCATCAAGATGAATATGCTCGGGCCGCTGACCCAGCGTGACAGGGCGACCGGTTGGTGCGGGCACTTGCAACGAACCACCGGAAAAGAAAAATTTAGTTTGTCCCCCGTCGCTTTCGGCAACACCGTCAATGAAGTTCATCATCGGCGAGCCAATAAAGCCGGCCACATAGGTATTGACGGGCGTGCGGTAGATCTCGTCGGGTGTGCCGATCTGTTGCAACACACCGTCCTTCATCACGGCGATGCGGCTGCCCAGGGTCATGGCCTCAAACTGGTCGTGCGTGACATAGACACTGGTGATGCCGCTGACATGGTGCAGGCGCTTGATTTCAGCGCGCATTTCCACGCGCAACTTGGCGTCCAGATTGGATAGCGGTTCGTCAAACAAAAACAGCTGCGGGTCGCGCGCCAAGGCCCGACCCATAGCCACGCGCTGGCGCTGGCCGCCAGAGAGTTGCGAGGGGCGGCGGTCTAACAGGTTCTCGATCTGCAACATGGCGGCCACCTCATGGATGCGCTTATTGCGCGCCTCCTTGGGTACCTTGCGCATTTCCAGCGCAAAACCGATGTTGTCTGCCACGCTCATGGTCGGGTACAGCGCGTAGCTCTGGAAAACCATGGCAATGTCGCGCCGGGCCGGAGCCACACCAAGCACATCGCGTCCGGCTATGCGCAGTGCGCCTTCGGTGGGTTCTTCCAGACCGGCAATGATATTGAGCAGCGTGGACTTGCCACAGCCGGAGGGGCCGACCAGGATCAGGAACTCACCCGGCGACACGGTGATGTCGATTTTCTTCAGCACCTCGACAGCGGAGGCACCTTTGCCGAAGACCTTGCGTATGCCTGCGATTTCCAGAGAAGAAGCCATTGTGTTTATCCTTTCACAGCGCCCGCTGTGAGACCTTTAACGAAGTACTGACCAGCCAGGATGTAGACCAGCATGGTCGGCAGCCCGGCGATGACGGCGGCCGCCATGTCCACGTTGTAGTTCTTCACGCTGCTGGTGGTGTTGGCCATGTTGTTCAGGCCCACGGTGATGGGCTTGCTATCGGCACCGCTGAAGGCCACGCCAAACAAAAAGTCGTTCCAGATGTTGGTGAATTGCCAGATCAGCGTGACCATCAAAATCGGTGTGGACATGGGGATGACGATGCGCCAGAAGATGCGCCAAAAACCGGCCCCATCCAGACGTGCGGCGTTCACCAATTCGCGCGGAATGGCGGTGTAGTAGTTGCGAAAAAACAGCGTGGTTCCGGCAATCCCGGCGAGGCAGTGCACCATGATCAATCCGCCCACAGAGCTCGACAGATTCAGATAGCCCAGCACCTGGCTCATAGGCAACAGCACCACCTGAAACGGCATGAACACGCCAAACAACATGAAGCCAAACAGCACATCACTGCCCCTGAACTTCCACATGCTCAGCACATAGCCGTTGATGGCACCCCAGGTGGTGGAGATCAGCACAGCAGGCACGGCCATGGCCACCGAGTTCCAGAAGTAGGGCCGCAGGCCGCGACAGTCCACGCCCGTGCAGGCCTGACTCCAGGCAATTTGCCAGGATGACCAGTTGAGGCTGGTGGGCAGGCTCATCAAGTTGCCCGCGCGGATCTGGTCGGCGTCTTTGAACGAGGTCACCAGCATCACATACATAGGCGCCAGAAATAACAGGGCCGCAAGTGACAGCACGCTATAGACCACGACACGGTAGAAAGTTTGGGTCTTCATGGCTAGCGTTCGTGGGGTTTGGAGCGAAGCTCGCTGTACAGATAGGGCACCACAATGGCGGCCACGGTGACTAGCATCATGGTGGCGCTAGCCGCACCCAGGCCGAGTTGGCCGCGGTTAAAACTCATGGTGAACATAAAGGTAGCGGGCACATCGGTGGAGTAGCCCGGGCCACCCGCCGTAAGCGCCATCACCAGGTCAAAGCTCTTGATCGAGAGGTGCGACAGCACCAGGATGATGGAGAACACCACC
>CAIQYP010000290.1 GCA_903876045.1 uncultured beta proteobacterium
ATTCCGGGTCGATGGTGTACGTATCTGCTGCAAATGCAGGCAGGGCGAACGCTGCTACCAAGTAGCACAGGCATATTTTATTGTTCATGGCAAACTCCTGGAAGGATAAGCGGTGCATGGCTGACTTAGTCAGGGAAGGCCTGCAAATAGGCTGCTATCGCGGTCTTGTCTGATCCCGTCAACGGATGCACTATCTGTTCCATCGGGGTGCCAGGGCGGCCCTGTGTGAACTGGAACACGTCGAGTTGTTTGATCAAGTAATCCGAATGTTGGTAAGCAAGTCGCGGGAAAGCAGCGAGGCCCTGTCCACTAGGTCCGTGGCAGGCACTGCAAGCAATCACTGCCTCCTCGGGCAGGCCATTTTCAAAAATTGCCTTACCTCTAGCTAACTTCTGTTCGTCGCGATCCACTGCTGGCGCGCGCCGTGCAACTTGCTTTGAATAGTATTCAGCCAGACCGGCGATCTGTTCGTCACTGAGGTGACGGCTCAGGCCCCACATATATTGGTAACCGGGCGGATCACTGCGCTGGTGACTGCGAAAATTATTCAATTGGTTAACGATGTAATCGGGCTGTTGGCCTGCCAGTCTTGGAAAGACGGGTGACACCGAATTACCGTCCAATCCATGGCAGTTGGAGCAGACTTGCTCGGCCAGTGTTTTAGCGGGCACACTGGGGTCTGCCAGGTTGCGGGAACGTTCAATGTTGGAACAGCCAGTAGCTACTGCGATAAGTGCCAGGGCCAGAATCACGACGGATTTGTGCATTGCGAATCTCCGGGTGTTAATCAAAATGCGAACCAAGCGTAGGCATACAGCGTATTGTTATCGCTGGCGTCACGGCCATTTCCGTCATAGTTTGTTGACGCTCCATGGTATTTGTCATAGGCGGTGTATTGCAGGCCAAGCCGCAAGTTCTGTATGGGTATATAAAAAGCCTCGAGCGTATAACCACTGGTGCCAGGGTTGCCCGCTTCATTTCCAGTGATGCGCGCTGTGTTTGCACCCATTGTGTTGGTCGTACCGTCTGCGCTAAATAAAGAAACGCTGCCCCCATATTTTGCTTGGTAGGTATAAGCTAGTTTGAGGCGAGTGGTGTTCACCGTGTCACTGGGACTGAAGGCCAAAGTAGGATCAGTCGGATTGAGATCAGTTGCCATGGTTTCTGCCGAATAATCGGTAACGATCTGCGTATAGGCAAATTGCGCCGTGAAGGTGTGCGGGTCCAGAATATATTGGTATTGCGCATCAAAACCGGTGTTTCTGACGTGATTGTAGGAATCCGAATTGGAAGGGTCGGTGAGGCCGTCATAGACCTTAGCCTGCATACCCGATAGACCTACCATCACGTTGCTTGGACCCCATTCCCGTGTGTAGGCAAGACGCCAGTAAGGGTTGTAGCCTTGAAGGCGGATAATTGCTGAGTCGTCAGTGCCTTCTCGAAACAGGCGGAATGCTCCGTCGGCAGTGCCGTAGAAACCGAATTCGCCGTAAAAAGTTTTGTTCAGATAGGCGTAGGCAGTTAAGCCGGCTATGCCGCCATCAGATGCCGTGGCCGGATAGGGCGCATATCCGTCGGTAAACTGGTGACTGGTTGGACTGGCGGTCGGTACATATTGCAACCAGGCATCAGCCGTATTCCAAGGGTCAGAGACTGAAGGGTTGTTGTTCAAGCTCACGCCATAAATCAAATCGCGCTTGTCACTAATCAGGCGGTCCGCAAAGCGGATATCGATGTTGTCCATGTTTGTATGGCCTGAGGCTGAGCCATCGTCGTTGTTCACAGCGTAGGGATCATGCGAAATTTGCACAAAGGCGCCTATGTTGTCGGTGATTTTTCCGGCAACAAACAGACTTCCCGTTGCAAAAATGGGCTCGTTATTCTTGTAAAAATCTGACAGCGAGCTAGTTGTCGATACACCATCAATTGCCGTTTGGCTCTTGCTGGTATCCGCCACACTGGCATAACTGGCAACACCCATCACGGCAAATGGGATGGTGCGTTCGCCAATGGTGTAGCCCGTCATTTTGAACATGCGCCCGTAAGGCGTTAGTTCAGGAAACTGACCGCCGGTGTGGCAGGCGACGCAGTTTTGTCCGGTTTGCCGCGCAAAGGTGGGAAGCGCTTGGGCAGTGAGTGGAAGCAACGTCATCAACGTTGAAAAAAGCAGAAGAACTAATGCAGCAAGGCTGCCGTGGAATGAGTGCATCCGGGATGCCTGAGTCTGCATAGTGATTGCCTTTCTTGTTAAGTTACAAGAACACTCAGCAACCAAACCCCCGTCTCCACAGGCCGCAAAATATATTGCTTCCCGTTAAGGGCTACTTCCTACCACCAGATGCTTTATGTTCTTACAGCTACGAATGTTACACATACATTTCTTAAGGGAATTTGATCGGTTTAATCTTTACATTGCGTTAACAAATGTTGCGAATAAGTGTGAGTTCGATATAGAAATCACTTATTCCGCTTGGAATCGATGTGTGGTATCGAAAGAGACGATTCAGAGACCCACATGCCGGTCCGGATCTCGCGGGTGCGAATTTGACAGGCCAACGTGACCGGGTTCTGAGAGCGCAGTTTTCGTTACCGGGTCTTGGTCTTTGGTCGTCAATAATGGCGGCATCACAACCTTGCAGCGGCCATGGCAGACACTAATTCAGATATACATTTCTCCAAGCCTTTTCTGATTCGACTGCTTGTCGCCAGGCCCAGGCTGATTTCGAGTGTTGCAATAGGCTTCGCTACCGCCTTGCTGCTACCTGAATGGGTTGCACACCAGGCGGTAACCCGCGCCATCATTGGCTGGAACGTGGGCGCAACTTTGTATTTGGTACTGGCCATGAAGATGATGTTCTGGTCCACCCATGAGCGCATGCGGGCCAGGGCGTTACAGCATGACGAAGGCAACACCGTTGTGTTGATTCTGGTGATTACGGCAGCGTTGATGTGCATCGGCGCCATCGTTGCCGAACTGGCTGTGGTGAAGGACCTCAAAGGAGAACTGCGCTATGCCCACATCGCACTGGCCGGTTTAACCATCGTGACCTCTTGGGCCTTCACCCAGACCATGTTCGCACTGCACTATGCGCATAACTACTACGTGTGCGCCATTCGCAACGAACATGGAGGATTGGATTTCCCAGGAGGTCATCCTCCCGACTATGGCGACTTTCTATATTTCGCCAGCGTTATCGGCACCTCGGGACAGACGGCCGATGTCAGCTTTTCCAGCCGCAGAATGCGCAGAACCGGCACGGTGCATTGTGTTCTTGCGTTCTTCTTCAACACCACGTTGGTGGCGTTGACCATCAATATAGCTTCTGGTCTGTTTTGAATGCTAACTAGACATTAGTTGCATCAGTGCCTGGATTCCCATGAGCGCCCCGACGAGTCCCATCAATGCGCTTGAAAAATAGGGCATCTTGCGGGCAATGTCACCAAACTTGCCGTTACCAAAACGCTTGCCGACATGTCTGGCACCCCACGCAGCAATGACGCCCACGCTCAACAGTGAAATGGCCAGACCAATGCTAAAACTTGCCACCATGGCGATGCCCAGAGTGAAGCGTTTCAAATGCAGGCAAATCATCAAAATGGTGACTGAGGCCGGGCAGGGCACCAAGCCACCGGTGAGGCCGAACATGGCAATTTGCCCGGTGGTGACGGTGCGTCCCGCGAAGCGTCGTTTGATGTCTTCGGCGTGGGCCCGTTCGTGGGCGTCCTGGTAGCTGTCATCACCCTCTGTTGATTGGTGACCATCGTCATGGTGGTGGTGCGGATGATCATGTCCATGTCCATGGTCGTGATGTGCGTGGTCGTGATGCCCATGGTCGCCATGGGTTTTCGCCGTGGCGACGTCAGCGCGTGTGCGCAAGAACATCCAGATCGACACACCAATGACCACAACAGCGGAAAGCAGCATGAAGTAGGGTTCTGCTTGCTCTGCAATCAATTCATTGCCGAACTGAAGAGCCGCCGCCGCCAGCACCCAAACGATGAGCGAGTGGGACAACGCAGCACAAAGGCCCAGCAGCGCTGCCTGAGCGATCGTTCCGCGCACCGCGATGATGAAGGACGCCATCATCGTCTTGGAGTGGCCAGGCTCCAAGCCATGAAGTGCCCCCAGCAAGATGGCTGTGGGGATGAAGACCCACAGGTTAGTGGCTCCTTGTTGGATCAGTTCTGCGATAGGGGGCATGGGGATGTTAGGACGCGGGTCGAATATTGAGGGGATGTAGTATTGGAAACCCTATACCCACTACAGAGTCAAGCACAATCGAGCAAGACCTGAGTTGCAACCATTCTGGAGACACGGATGAAAATCGGAGAGTTGGCTCATCGCACCAATACCCAGGTGGAAACCATTCGCTATTACGAACGAGCGCGCGGGACTTCTCCTGGAGCCTGGCCGCAGTGGCAGTAATTACCGTATCTACGGGGATCAGCATGCTGAGCGACTTTCCTTCATCCGGCACTGCCGTGGCTTGGATATGACGCTCGATGAAATACGGGTACTGTTGCGGTTCAAAGATGCACCCACTGAGAATTGTCGCGAAGTCAATGATCTTCTGGACGAACACATCAGCCACGTTGCTGATCGTGTACGGGAGTTGCGGCAACTTGAAAAGCAGCTCAAGAAGCTTCGAGAAGCCTGCCTGTGCGCCCAAGAAGCTCAACACTGTGGGATTCTTAATGAGCTGACTGTGATTGCGAAGAAGCCTGCGGTCACTCATGGGCGTGAAGGGCATGTGCATGGGGCCCACTCGGGGCTTGGCGCGCTTGCACCCGGCCATAAGCATTGACGATTTTGGTGTCGACTCAAGGGCATCAGGAAGCTGATAGCCTTCGGTGCTTGCAATCAACAAATAGGACTAGGCATGAAATACCGACTTCTGGGCCGCACCGGCCTGTACGTTTCCGAACTTTGCCTGGGCACCATGACTTTTGGCGACCAGGGTTTTTGGAAAGTCATGGGTGGGCTGGGGCAAGACGCAGTCAACGCGTTGGTCAAACAGGCCTTCGATGCGGGCGTGAACTTCTATGACACGGCCAACGTCTATTCACTGGGCCTGTCAGAAACCCTGACGGGCGCTGCCATCAAGAGCCTGGGGCTTCCCAGGGATGAAATCGTGGTGGCCACCAAAGCGTTTGGCGCCATGAGTGAGACCAAAATCAATGGGCGCGGTCAGTCGCGTTACCACCTGATGAACGAGTTGGATGCCAGCCTGAAGCGCCTGCAACTCGACCATATTGATCTCTACCAATTGCACGGCTACGACCCTGTCACTCCGTTGGAAGAGGTCTTGTCCACGCTTAACGACATGGTGCGTTCCGGCAAAGTGCGCCACATCGGTCTGTGCAACATGGCGGCATGGCAAATCATGAAAGGCCTGGCGCTCTCGGAAAAGAATCATTGGGCACGCTTCGAAAGTGTTCAGGCGTATTACACCGTTGCCGGGCGTGATCTGGAGCGTGAGGTGGTGCCGATCATTCAAGACCAGCAGCTTGGGTTGATGGTCTGGAGCCCTTTGGCCGGCGGTCTGCTGAGTGGCAAATTCTCTCCCGATGGAAAAGGGCCGGAAGGTGCCAGACGCGCCAGCTTCGATTTTCCGGTGGTCGACAAGGCACGCGCCTTTAAGGTCGTTGATGCCATGCGCCCCATTGCCGCACGCCATCAGGCCAGCGTAGCCCAGGTTGCTTTGGCATGGTTGCTGAGTCGCCCGCAAGTGAGCACCGTCATCGTGGGTGCCAAGACACCCGAACAACTGACGGACAATCTGGGCGCCTCGGCGCTCGAATTGACTGCAGAGGACTTACAAACACTGGAAGACGTCAGCAAGCTCCCGCCGGAATATCCGGGTTGGATGCTCGCGATGCAAGGCCAATACCGTTCAAAACCGCCAGTAAGAGGCTGACTACATGACAACTCCCCCCATCCATCCCATCCATCCCGTCCTCTCAGCCATCGAAGCCCGTGTTCTGGGCACTTTGATGGAGAAGGCTCGCACCGTGCCCGACAGCTATCCGCTGTCGCTGAACTCGCTGATGTTGGGTTGCAACCAAAAGACTGCGCGCGATCCCTTGATGGATCTGGACGAAGCGCAAGTGGCGGGCGCTGTGGCCCGTCTGCGTGAGTTGGGGCTGGTGCATGAAACCGCAGGCGGACGCACCACCAAGTTCACGCACAACTTTCAACGCGGCATGAACGTGTATGAACAGTCCGCTGTCATTCTGGGCATGTTGATGATTCGGGGGCCGCAGACCGCCGGTGAACTGCGCCTGAACACCGAGCGTTGGTACAAATTTGCTGACATATCTTCGGTAGAAGGTTTCCTGGACGAACTATTGGAGCGCTCCATTGAGAAGGGCGGCCCGCTGGTGGTCAAGCTGCCACGCATGGCCGGCACGCGTGAGCAACGCTGGGCCCATTTGATGTGTGGCCCGGTGGACCTGTCTGAAATGGAGGCGGCGCGCAGCGGCCATGCAAGTGGCAATGCCGAGCGCATTGATCGGTTGGAGCAAGAAGTTGCGCAACTGCGCCAGGTCGTGAACAAACTGTGCGCAGAGTTGGGCGTGGCACCAGATGCGCCCGCCGACGCCTGAAATATAGCTTTGAAAAAGGTAGGTGACTGGGGTCGGTGCAGCACTAAAGCACGGACAGCCGGGATGCGTTTTCCAATCCCGAAAATAGTCCTTCATGGCGCGAAAAATAACGGATTAACCCATCGGACACAGCACGCACCCGTGCCGAGTCGCGCATGCTTTCATGGTAAACAATCCATCCGGAATTGACGCCGATACGTTCCGGAAATATACGCACAAGTTCCGGAACACGATCACCTACGAAGGTGGGTAATACTGCAATGCCCCCACCGGCCCTGACCATGTTACAGGCTAGCGTGAGACTATCCACCCTGGCCGTATTCTGATTGCCAGCGTGATACTGCTCCATCCAGCTCAGCGGTGACACGGCATGCATTTGCTTCACATACAGTACCAGTCGGTGCCGACGCAAATCCTCGTGCGAGGATGGACGACCTTCCAGATCGAGGTAGCTTTGTGAGGCATAGACAAACCAGCCCACTTCCGTTGCGTGGCGCGCGACGAAATCAGGCTCTTGTGGTTTAGCGAAACGCAATGCAAGGTCTGCCTCCCCACGTGCCAGATCAACACGTTGGTAGGAGCCACCAAATTCAACGGTCAGTCCGGGATGTGCAGTTCGCAACTCAGGCAGAACATGCTTCACCAATTCGGGCACGATACTGGGTGCTGTGGCGACCCGTACAACCCCGGAAACCTCTTCCTTCCCAGCGGCGACGGCGCGCACGGTCTCAGAGATAGCAAGCTCCATCGCCTTGGCGGACTGGACCGCAACTTGACCACTAGTAGTCCAGGAAAATTCGCGGCCATTGCGGATGAGAATCTGTGCACCGAGAGACTCCTCCAAGGCAGATAGACGCCGACTCACGGTTGAGTTGTCTACTTGCAATTCACGGGCTGCTGCTGCGACTGAACCTCCTCGGGCGAGGGCCAGTACCACCTTGAAGTCCTCCCACAGAATTGCCATTCCAGCGCCCTATAGATAAAAGATATTGCACTAGGTAATCAAATTTTTCATATTTGCCGATAAGTACTTTTCGTAATCGCAATGCTCGCAAATATGCAATTGATATTTGCGTCAGTATGCATCGACATCCACCTTTCGCAAAACTAAGCTTGATCCATTACTTAACCACATCAGGAGATAGTCGCCATGAATACCACTTCCATGCCAACCATCACGCCGGAACATATTCTGCACACGGGTATGGCATTCTGGGCCAGCAAAACGCTACTCAGCGCGGTCGAACTGGGTGTATTTTCAGAACTGATTGAGTCGCCGCTCAGCGCGGATGAATTGGGTTCGCGCTTAGGCCTGCACGAACGCTCACGACGCGACTTTCTGGACGCCCTGGTGTCGATGGGATTTTTGCAGCGCACCGAAGGACGTTATGAAAATACGCTGGAAACGGCCTTATTTTTGGACCGTAAAAAGCCCTCTTATCTGGGGGGAATCCTGGAGATGTCCAGTGTGCGTCTGTTCGGTTTTTGGACCAACTTAACCGATGGATTACGTACCGGTAAGCCGCAAAACGAAGTTCGTAGTGGACAACCACAACTATTTGAAATCCTGTACTCGGACCCGGTTCGCCTTGAGGGTTTTCTGGGCGCAATGACAGGTTTATCACATCCTGCGAATGTCCAAATTGCGCGTCAATTGCCCTGGAAAAATTGGAATACTTTCGTGGATATAGGAACGGCTCAGGGTGATCTTGCGGCACAAATCCTAATGGCCCATCCGCATATGCGTGGTGTTGGATTTGACTTGCCTCCCGTGCAATCTATTTTTGAAAAATATGTCGCAAAGTTTGGTTTGCAGGAGAGACTGAACTTCATGCCAGGTGATTTCTTTAACCAGCCGCTACCTCACGCGGATGTCATTCTCATGGGCCACGTGCTGCACGATTGGGATCTACCGACAAAAAGAATGTTGATTGAGAAAGCCTTTGACGCGTTGCCTTCCGGTGGCGCTTTAGTTGTCTACGATGCAATTATTGACGACGATCGACGCCAAAATACTTTTGGTCTGTTGATGAGCCTGAACATGCTCATTGAAACGCATGGTGGTTATGACTACAGTGGCGACGAGTGCGCTGGATGGATGCGTCAGGCGGGGTTCACTAGCACCCGCGTTGAGCATCTTGCTGGCCCAGATTCGATGGTGGTGGCGATCAAAGGCTGACCCCGATTATCCGCGCTTAAGAGATCGGTCGACCAACACCTATTCGATTGCCCTCTGAATCCAGTGGCTGGCCCAGACCACCGCTGCGCCCAGATTGGTCTGCGCAGAAGGCGTGATGGGCTCGCCCAACTCAAAGGCTTCGCCGCGTATCGCCAGCACTGTGGCGGGCGGTGGCGCGTGGCCTTGCAGGTCAGCAAATACCTGCAGCAGCGCCTCGGGTGAGAGGGCGTGGCTGCTGATGGTGCTGTCGTGTCGCGGCAGGGCGGTGTGCACCTCGAACGGAGCAGCACAATTCAGGCTGGCATCTATAAACAGAATGCGTTCTCGGCCTACCAGATCCAACGCAAATTCGATCTGCAATTGGTAGTCGTCCAAGAATTCCACTTGATCGACGAGATGGGCCGGCAGGGTGTCGCGGAGTGCGGCCACACACAACGGCCCGAGCGCGTCATCGCCCCGGCTCAAATTGCCCCAACCCAACACTAGCAGCCTCGGAATCGCTGCGCTCACTGGATTACCTCCGTTCGGCGCCGCGCTCATGCCTCCAAACCAATGGCGCTACCGATCTGGCGGTTCAACGCGCCGTCCGAAGCTTTTTGCACCCGGTCCAGCACCGCACCATCGGGCCCCAACAGCGTCACATCCAACGGCATCTGACCCAGCGCATGGGTGGCGCACGACAGGCAAGGGTCGTAGGCGCGGATGGCCACTTCGATATGGTTCAGCAGGCCCTCGGTAAGTTCGTGGCCGCTGAGGTAATCGCGCGCCACGGAGCGCACCGCTTCGTTCATGGCCTGGTTGTTGTGGGTGGTGGAGACGATCAGGTTGCAACGTGTGACCAAATCGTCATCGCCCACGTCGTAATCGTGAATCAGGGTTCCGCGCGGCGCTTCGATCATGCCCACGCCACTGCGCTGGCGGGTACCCGAAGCGACCATGTCCCCGCTCAACAGGGCCGGGTCGTCCAGCAGTTCGCCAATCACTTCCACCGAATGCAGCATCTCGATCATGCGCGCCCAGTGGTAGGCGAGTGTGGCGTGTACCAAGTCGCCCTGGCCCCAGGCGACAAAGGCCTGGCGTTCCACTTCAGCCAGCGGCGTGTGGATGAAGTCGCAGTTTTGCACGCGCGCCAGCGGGCCCACGCGGTACCAACCGAGTTCGCGCCCCAGGCTCTTGAGGTGCGGAAACTTCATATAGCTCCAGGAGCGCACTTCTTCTTCGATCAGATCCAGATAATTCTGGTCGCTCACCTGGTCCGCAATGATGCGGCCATGGTCATCGCGAACCCGCAGCACGCCGTCATAAAGTTCCATAGCGCCATCGGCGCGCACCAGCGACAGCATGTGCGAACGGAAACTGCCAAAGGCGTTGTACAGCGCCGGGTTTTGCGCGTGCAATTGCTTGGCAATGCCTACCGCGTCCTGCGCCCAGGCCAGCATTTGCGGCAACTGGCGCTTGAGCAGATCGCGCTCCTCGGCTGTCACGAGCTTGTTGATGCCGCCGGGCACCGCGCCGGTGCCGTGCACCCGTTTGCCGGCGGTGATGCGGATCACCTCCTGGCCAAACTTGCGCAGCAATATGCCCTTCTTGGCCACCTCCGGGTGCGCCTGCGCCACGCCCACGATATTGCGCTGGGCCACGGCCGAGTCAAAGCCGAAGAGCAGGTCGGGTGAAGACAGGTGAAAGAAGTGCAGGGCGTGCGACTGCAGAATCTGGCCATAGTGCATCAGGCGGCGCACGCGGTCGGCACTGGCGGGCACGGGGTAACCGCCGACGATGCGGTCAAAGGCCTTGGCGGCAGCCAGGTGATGCGACACCGGGCAGATGCCGCACAGGCGCTGCACCATCACCGGCACTTCCCAATAAGGGCGGCCTTCGATGAATTTTTCGAAGCCGCGGAACTCGACGATGTGCAGGCGGGCCTGCTGCACCACGTTGTTCTCGTCCAGCAGCAGCGTGACTTTTCCGTGCCCCTCCACGCGCGATACCGGGTCAATGGCGACGCGGCGCAGGCCTTCGGGGTGGGTGGCGGTTTCTAGTGCAAATGTCATGTTCGTTCCTTCGCGGAAGCGTGGGGAAGGCAATCCGGCGCCGGGCCGCCCCAAGCCGGATTAGCCACTTGGGGCTGAGGCCTGCGGCTCACGGTCTGCCTGCGCAGACCGGGACAGGCCGAAGAGCAGCATGCCTCTGGCATCGGCACGACCAGCGACCCACTCGAAGCGGGGGAGCGTGGGGGCTTAGTCTTAGTCATAGTGAATCAAGCCGTGGCCGAGTTGCGGCGTGCGTCCCGCTATCAGGTCATTCAAAAAGCTCCAGATCGCGTCGCCGGACGGCGGGCAACCGGGCAGGAAGTAATCGATGTGCACCACCTCATGGATCGGGTGCACATGGTTTAGCGGCAGCGGTAGTTCAGGGTCATCCGGCACCCGTCCGCCGGGGCTGCTGCCGGTCTGGTGGCAGTACACATCGCGCAGCATTTGACCCACGTCGCGCTGGTTGCGTTGGGCGGGCAGGCCACCGTTGATGGCGCAGGCGCCCACGGCCACCAGCACTTTGCAGTTCGCACGGAATTCGCGCAATACGTGCACGTTCTCGGCATTGCACAAGCCGCCCTCAATCAGGCCGATATCGCAGCGGCCAATGGTTTTGATGTCGGTGAGTGGCGAGCGGTCAAACTCCACCAACTCCAGCAGAGGCAGGATGCGCTCGTCAATGTCCAGCAGAGACATGTGGCAACCAAAGCAACCAGCCAGCGAGACGGTCGCCAGTTTCAATTTGCGGGGTGCATGCAGCGGGGCTTGCACTTCGCCTGCGCTACTGCCGTTGTTGAGGATGGCGCTCATACCGCACCCCCTTCGACCTGTTCCGATATCGGTTTGGCATCAAATTTCCGCTGACCAATCGGAATGACAAAGCCGCGGCGCTTGTGCAGGATGACGCCGGTGGGGCAGATGTTGGCGGCACGGTCGGTGGGCAAGAACTGGCTGTCGCCCAACTTGCCGCTCGGGCTGTTGACCAGCAAATGCGTCTTGATGCCGTGGCCGCCTATGGCAAATACGTTCTTGTGGTCGGCCTGTTCGCTGGCGCGCACGCACAGCCCACACAAGATGCAGCGGTTCAGATCCAGCATCAGGTCCGGGTGCGTGGCGTCCACCGGGCGGTCCGGGTAAAACTCCTCAAAGTGCGGGCCGTCCATGCCCATGGCATAGGCTGTTGCTTGCAGGCTGCAGTTGCCGCTTTTCTCGCAGGAGGGGCAGAAGTGGTTGCCCTCCACAAACAGCATTTGCAGCATGGTCTTGCGCTGCTCGTTAAGTTCATGCGTGTTGCTTTCCACTTCCTGGCCGGAGGCTGCCAGCACCGTGCAACTAGCACCCGTGCGGCCGTTGACCTTGACGGTGCAAATGCGGCATGAACCGGCCGCGCCAAACTCCGGGTGCCAGCACAGATGCGGTATGTAATGCCCGGCGCGCGTGGCGGCCTGGAGGATGGATTCGCCATGGCCAAACTCGACCTCTTCACCGTCCAGTGAAAAGGTGCCCGGTGTGAGTGCGTCAATGCGGTAGGTGTTGCTCATGCCATGTTCTCCAGGTGGGCGCCACTGTCGTCACGCCCGGTGGCCAGGCGTGCTTGGGAGAGTTCGGCGTCCATATCAAAGCCGGGCGCAAAGTGCAGCGATTGCAGATGCTTCTCGTAGGCCGGACGGAATTTGGCGATGGTGTCGCGCAGCGGGTTACAGGCCGCGGCACCCAGGCCGCAATGTGTAGCGCCGTGCATCAGCTTGTCCAACTCATATAGCACCTGCACATCGTCGGCTGAGCCATATCCCTTGCGCAACTTGTCCATGCGCCGCACCACCAGTTCAGTGCC
>CAIQYP010000291.1 GCA_903876045.1 uncultured beta proteobacterium
GCCAACCGGTGCATCAAAAAAGCGAAAGTTGCGCTGGTGCTGAATATGCATTTGCTCACGGTCCGCTTTGCCAATACCCAGCAGGCCGTAAAGGCCCCAGCCGTTTTCGCGCCGACGGTCGATGTAGGGGCTGACCCACTTTTGCGGATCGTAGTCGTACTCTTCCGTGTATTGCTCTGCCAGTGTGGGGTCAGCGCGCATGGCGTCATGTGCGGCACAGGCCTTTTCAACCAACGCATTGCGCGTGGCACCCTGCAGCACATAGACCTTCCAGGGCTGGCAGTTGGTGCCCGACGCGGCACGGCTGGCCACCTGCAAAATATGTTCGATATCGGCGCGTGCCACGGTTTTCGACGTAAAGGCTCGCATGGAGCGGCGGGAACAGATAGCTTCGTCAATCGCGGAAAGCGTCATGCAAGAGTCTCCAGAAGTTTTTTGAGTTGGGCAGGAACAGCCGTGGGCCGATGGGTTTGCGCATCCACATAGACATGTACGAAATGGCCCTTGGCGGCGCAAAGTTCGTCTTCGCCAAACACCGCCAGTTCATAACGCACGCTACTCGCGCCGGCATGGGCTACTCGCAAGCCAACCTGAACGGTTTGCGGAAACGTAAGCGGTGCAAAGTAATTGCAATGGGTCTCCACCACCAGGCCCACAGTTGGACTGCTTTGAATGTCGAGTACGCCGTTTTCAATCAGCCATGCATTCACCGCAGTATCAAACCAGCTGTAGTACACGACGTTGTTCACATGTCCATAGGCGTCGTTGTCCATCCAGCGGGTTGGAATGGCGCGCAATACCGGATAGGCGCTGCGCGGCTCTGGTACGGGGCGGGAAGCGGCATTGTTTGACATACGACCGATTTTGCCAGCACTGGATCCTCATGTTTCCCAGGTGTCAATCCTGTGACTCTGCAACGTTTCTTTTCGATTTTAGAAAAATGCCTCTAAGTTGCTGCGATGCAACAAGTAGTGCTTGCATTCACACTTCAGCCGACTACAATTCAAACCATGCTGCGGTGCAACATGGAGTCAACTGACAAACATGCCGACGCAGATGACAAGTTATAAACGCTCAATTTTTTATTTGGAGAATCAAAATGTCCGTACTCACCGTTGAACAAATCGTCGCAGCTCAAAAAGCCAATATCGAAACCCTGTTTGGCCTGACCAACAAGGCTTTTGAAGGCGTCGAAAAGATTGTTGAGCTGAACCTGACCGCTTCCAAGGCAGCCCTGTCTGAAGTCGCTGGCCACAGCCAATCCGTGCTGAGCGTCAAGGACGTGCAGGAACTGATCGCGCTGCAATCCAACCTGCTCCAACCTCTGGCTGAAAAGACCGCTGCTTACAGCCGTCACCTGTACGACATTGCCAGCAACACCAGCGCTGAGTTCACCAAAGCAGTTGAAGGCCAGGCTGCAGATGCACAAGCCAAATTCGCCAACCTGGTTGACAACGCAGCCAAGAACGCACCTGCCGGTTCTGAAGCCGCTGTCGCGATTTTGAAGAGCTCGGTGTCTGCCGCAAACAACGCGCTGGAATCCGTGCAAAAGGCTGTGAAGCAAGCTACTGAAGTGGCTGAAGCCAACTTCAACTCGGTCGCTGCTTCTGCTACCACCGCTGCCAAGCCTGCCGCTGCCAAGAAGCGCTAAATTTCGGGTTGGTCACAAAAAACACATATTTTTGTGTCCTGCTCTAGAAGCCAAGGGAAAA
>CAIQYP010000292.1 GCA_903876045.1 uncultured beta proteobacterium
AAGTGGACCGTGTGCTGCTCAAACAGGTCGGGCCGCATGATCATGCCGACGTTGCTCAGCGTCAGGAAGAACTCGTCGTCTTCGTCGATGGCCATCAGAGGTGCCGGCTGCTGCGCCGACAACACGCCCAGGTCCATGATCCCAGCAGGCTCGGTGATGCCGGCGTTATTGGGGGTAGCAGCCAGGTTGCTGCCGCTGGTCGTCGTCGAGTAATTAGGGCCGCTGTATGGGGCATTGAAGTCAGCAGCGCTCTGCGTACCTGGCAACCCCGCGTAGATGTCTTTAAGACCCGATAGCGGACCGAAACCGAACAGGTAAATCTGGCTGCCGTCGGCCATCGTCGCGAAGCCGTCGCCGCCGGCGATCTCCTGGCACTTGATCTGACCGCCTACCGGATTGGTGCCGGAGGCCGCAGCGGTCGGATGCAGCGTCGTAGTGCTCGGACACTGCACCCGGAATGACTGCGCCGATGCGATACCCGCAGAGAGCAGCCCAAAGACTGCCGCGGCCACGCACCGCAGCACGAAGGAAGACAAGATTACATTTTTCATAAGGCCCCCACTTTTTTGAAAGTGCATTCAAAAACCAAAACGCCATAGACCATGGCACCAGTGGTTTTGATACTAGGCAGGCAAAGCGGCCGTGTCAGGGCGGAGGGGGCAACCGTGCGGGGGTACACGTGCCTACATATATTTTAAAAATGGTAGGGGACACCCTACTTTCTTAGGAGACGCTTAATAAACGCTGCAGTTTTTGCGGGTCTTTAGCATTTTTTTCATATCGGCGTAGGCACAAAAAAAATGCGGTCCAAGGACCGCATTTGTATGCTCGGCGCACGCCTGTTGCACCGCACTGCCAACAGCTTTACGCCGTAATTTCTCTTGCGCTGATGGTGTAGCGAAAACTATCCGGCGCCAACTCATCAAAACGCCCCGCTGCGTTTTCGCCTTGCGGGTACATCAGGAAAGGCAAGGAGTGCTTGCGTGAGAAGTGCGGCAGCACCAAGTCGTGCGCTGTGTTCCAGCCGACCCAGTTGCCTTCCCATCCACCGAACAAAGCCTGGTTCACGGGTGCGGCCACCGGGTTGGTTTTGTCCTTGATCCAATCGGGCGTTTCCTGGCGCATGACCTTGAGCACATCGGCCGGGTCCATCGCCACCCAACCGTATTGCTGCAGGAATACTTCAGCGCGGCAATGCTGCGCGCCCTTCAAGCTGGCCGAGTTGCCGCCCAGTTCTTTGTAGCCAAAAGCAGAGGGTGCCAAGCGCAAACCATAGACATCGCGCGCGGGCACGCCGACTGCGCGGCACAGGCCCACAAACACGGCGTTCAGGTCAGCGCACTTGCCGCCCAGGTTGCCGCTCTCCAAGATGGCCTTGATGTCGCCCACGCCACAGCCACGGGTCTTGGGCTCACGGTAGGCGTTGTCCACCACCCACTGGTAAATCGCGCGAACCTTGTCCACATCAGAAGTGGCACCTTGAATCGCCAGCTTGGCGGTGTCGAACACCACGCCGTCCACCGGCAGCAGTTCGCTTGGCGCCAGATTGAATTTCAGCACGGCCGGGTCTTCTTGCACGCTGCGGGTTTGCGTCCAGTCGACCGCGCGGTTGCGCGTCTGCACCATGCTCTTGAGCGTCAACGTGGGGACCGCCACATCGGCTGAAAACTCGGCATACAGCAGCTTGGTGCCTTGCGCGGTGTCGGCGCTAATTTGGGCCTGCGTGGTGTTGCCGGTCCAGGTGTTTTCGCCGCTGCGTTGGTAATCGCTGTTGACGTCAGGCACCGGCAACCAGATACGCGAGACGCCATTGGCTTCGGGCAGCGTGATGGTGGTGCTGATCTCGAAGTTTCTCCAGCCCTCGACCTTGGGAGCAAAGCTGCGCTCGGCGGCAAAGGCCTGCTTGAAAAATAGCGGCGTGGCCATAGCAGCGCAACCTGCTTGCAGCAGGTGTCGGCGGGATAGTGTCATAGGGGTCCGATTGAAAAAGTTAAATAGTTGCGCGGGCTGTTTGCCATGCGGGCTGCATTTGAAGGAAGGCCTGCAGTCTTTTCTGATTTGCCGCATTGCCCCAGTCCACTTCGCCTTCGATCCGTAGAACGGCTCGGCCAGCGGTGCCTATAACAAATGTAGTCGGAAAAACAGTGACGCCCCAGGTGCGGGCCGCATCGCCATACGAGTCGCGCACAAAGGCCAACGACAAACCATAGGCTTCACGAAAACGCTGTACCGGTTCACGCGCCTCTTTGTAGTTGACGGCAACCACCTTGAGCCTCTGCGCTTTGAACTGGCGCTCGAGTACCTCGAAAGACTTCATCTCCGCGCGGCAGGGCTCGCACCAGGTGGCCCAGAAGTTGACCAGCACCGGCGCGCCCTGCTCTTGCGCCAGATCCCAGGCTTTGCCATTCAGGTCGGGCAAGTGCAATTCTGGTGTGGGCAAAGTGTCCGGCCAGGGCAACCAGCGCGCGCCGTCAGCGGCCTGCGCGTCCAGCCTGGCACCCAACACCGAGGCGGCGACCAGCAGCGAGGCTTGCCGACGATTCAGCAGCACAAAACGCTTGGGGCTCACGATGCCTTCAGTTGCTCTCGTGTCGCCGCTTGCCTGAGGTACAGCCATAGCAAGCCCAAGCCCATCACCACAACCGGTAACAGGGAGCCGATATTCAGCCAGTTCCAGCCCTGGGTGGTAACCAGCGCACCCGACGCAAACGAGGTGAACGCCATGGTGGCAAACACACAGAAGTTGATGGTGGCCTGCGCGCGGTCTTTCTCTTCGGGCAAATAGCCTTGCATAGACAGCGTGGTGCTGCCGGTAAACAGAAAGTTCCAGCCCACACCCAACGTGAACAGTGCAACCAGAAATTGCATGGGCTCCTGCCCGGTGAGCGCCACAGCAATGCACACCAGATTAAGCAAGGCGCCCACGCCCATCACCGGCAAGGCACCAAAACGCTTGATCAAGCTGCCGGTAAAAAAGCCCGGGGCAAACATGCCAATCACATGCCACTCCAATACCCAGGCCGTGCTGGAAAAAGGCAGGCCACAAGTCTGCATCGCAAGTGGCGTGGCAGCCATCAGCAAGTTCATCACGCCATAGCTGAGGGAGGCGGTGAGCAGCGAGATAAAGAAAACCGGCTGGCGCAATAGCTCACCCACCGGGCGGCCTTTGGGCGCTGCAGCGTTGCGCGGGGGCAGCGGTGCAAAGCGGATGAGCGACACCGTAACAAACGACAAAATAGCCACCACCGCCAGAGCCACATAGGCACCGGCAAAATCAACCGCCAGCAAACTCTTGGTGCGCATCGCCAGATTGGGGCCAATCACCGCGCCCATCAACCCGCCAGCCAGCACCAGAGAAACCGCCTTCTCGCGGTAGTCTGGCGTGCAAAGTTCCACCGCCGCAAAACGGTAAAGCTGGCCATTGGCGCTGTAATAACCTGCCACCACGGTGGCTGTCACCAGCATCCAAAAAGATTTATCCAGCACCGCCCAGGCACCCAGGCCGACAGACAGCAGCG
Organism: uncultured beta proteobacterium; assembly: GCA_903876045.1. GTDB lineage: Bacteria > Pseudomonadota > Gammaproteobacteria > Burkholderiales > Burkholderiaceae_C > Allorhodoferax. The sequence goes on from CAIQYP010000292.1 coordinate 3,519, forward strand.
CCACCAGCAATCCCAATTGAAAAGAAACTTTGCGCCCGTAACGCGCCTGCGTGCGCGCCACCAGCCCCGTGCTCAAAGCGCCGCCAACCACATAGCCCACCACTGGCAAGGTGGCCATCCAGGCCAGCGGCGCCAGGCTCAGGCCCACCAGGCCGTTGATGGCGATGAAGGTAACGTTGTTGGTGAGGAATAGGCCTTGGGCCAGGGCGAGCAGCCAGAGATTGCGGTTCATGCAGACTTATAACCGAGCGGCTAAGCTTTGGGCGGGGGAAAGGGAATGAATTCGGTCTCGCCCGCAATGCTGGGAAAGCGCTTTGCGATCCAGTCTTCACGGGCCTGCACCAGGCGCTCTTTGCTGCTGGAGACAAAGTTCCAGACGATGAAGCGGTGGCCCAGCGGTTCGCCCCCCACCATCACCACGCGCGCCTGGTCACTAGCCTGCAGCAGTGGCTCGGTGCCTGTGGGCAAGACCAGCATCTGGTGCTGCGGCAAGTCCACGCCATCCAAGGTGCAACCCGCGTCCAGCGCATACAGTGCACGCTCGGAATAATCAACGGCAAGCGTCAGCGCCCCACCCGCCTCCAATTGCATGTCCAGATATACCGTGGGCGAGCGCGCTGGCACCGGTGAGGTCACACCAAAGGCCGTGCCCGCCATCACCGTCACCTGCGCACCGGGCAGCGACACCTTCGGAATCGCGTTGGCCTCAAAGTGGTGAAACGCGGGCTCGCATTCCTCCTGGTCCGCCGGCAGCGCCATCCAGAGTTGCAGGCCATGCGCCACACGCGGTTTGTCCCGCAAATCCTCTGGTGTGCGCTCCGAATGCACGATGCCCTTGCCCGCCGTCATCCAGTTGAGTTGCCCCGGCTCCATGCGCTGCACCACGCCGGTAGAGTCGCGGTGCATCATCGCGCCCTCAAACAAATAGGTCACGGTGGACAGCCCAATGTGCGGGTGTGGCCGCACATCGTGGTTATCGCCGGGCTGCGCCTGCACCGGGCCGAAGTGGTCAAAAAACACAAACGGACCCACCGCCTGGCGATCAGCAGACGGCAGCAAGCGACGCACGACAAAGCCGCCGCCGAGGTCGTGCAGGCGAGGTTGCAGGATGTGTGATGGTTGCATCGAATGTGAATGGGCTAGTTGGGAATATTGACCGTCGTAGCGATCACTGAAATGGCATCCGCAGCGGCAGGAGTAGTCACAAAGTTTGGCACATTGTGGTTCGTGATGACCTCAGCGATGCTCGCTCGGGTGGTCGTGCGCACCACCTGACTGGGTGGCAAGGGCGTGGGCGTGATATTGACCAGGTTGGCATAGACCGCATCCAGCGCGCGGAACAGATACACATGCAGCGGCACGATCACTGTGGGCATGTCATTGGCGTTGGCGTCAAAGTGGTTGGCGTTGGTCACTTCGATATAACGCAACTTGCTGCTGCCCCCCTCTACCTTGGCATTCAGCCCCAGGTAAGCGCGCGAGGCGTGGTTGACTGGAATCAGCGTGTCCGCACGCCCTTGCACGATGACAGCCGGCTTGCCCTGCAAATTGCCAGTCGCCTGAACCGCTGCGATACCAGCAAGCACCTTCTTGCTTTGGGTTGCCAACGTGCCGGTAAGCGGCGCTTTGGTAAACGGGTCCACGCCAGTGGCCAATGAACGCAGGCACAAGAAACCATCCAGTGACTGGTCCTGCATATGGGTCGAAGGCGATGTACCCAAAGCAAACACCTTGGCGCCACCTTCCGAGTTTTCATAAACCAGCGAACCCAGAATACCGCTCTGGGTAGCAAAGCTGCCGGCTTCATCGGTTGCGCCAAAAACGACTGGCACCCCCGTGACGGAATCTACATTGGAAAAACTGAAACCGCAGACATGGTCGCTTGCAGCAAACTGGCCATAGGCGTAGGCATAGGTGGCCGTCACCATCAGGTTGCTCCAGCCCACGTAGACAGCGTTACCGAAGTTGCCGCCTGGCGTTGGCAGGTTCAGCAACGGGTCGCTATCGCTAAGCCAGCCATAGGCATGCATGCGGTTGCGGGCGTCGGTCTGCAGCGCCGTCAGCGACGGTGCATCAGTGGCGGGGGCGGTGCCCGTCAACAGCCCTTTGGCCAACAGGCTATTGCAACGATTGGCATTTGTTGTACCCACCGCAGTGGCGTGAATGCAGGGCTGATAGAGTGCTGCAAAACTGGAATAGTCGTACAACGATTTGCCTTGCGCCGCCACGGTCGTGCCATTTTGTTGGACTGTAAAGGCGGTGGCGCCGCTGGTCTGAATCTGCGGCTCACTGACCGCCACACCCTTGATCAGACCCAACTTATCTTGCTCAGCGGCCATCAGTGCCGCACCGGCCCCGTTCGAAATCGATGAAGCGATGACTGCTGTATTTAACGGCGTCAACGTGCGCTGCCTGGCCGTTTGTCCGGTCACGGTGGCGCCGTACTCTTCATTCAAGGCATAGAAGGCAAAGCTAATCGCCTGTAGCGTATTTCTGCCCCAATCTTTTTCGGGGTTTTGCTGCGAGTGGGCGTGCTTGAAAGCCACGCGTCCGGGGTAACTGGCGTTGTAGGCAGTGCGTGCGGCATCGGTCACAACCGGCGTGAAAATGGATGTGCTGCCGGCCGTTGCGCGCGCAACCCGCTGGCCGCTGAATGCATTCACCTGGTCCGTGTCAAACGTGTAGAGACCAGTGCCGGTACCCTTGTCGGTATAGGCCACCGCACACCCGTGCTTCAAGCCCCATTCGCCCGCGCTGCCAATGGCACCATAAATGCCGCGCGAACCCGATGACGTGCCGGTCACGATGCATGGCTTGGTGGTGTCAAAGGTGGAGGGGATTTGCACCATCAGCGTGACGTTCTTGAGCCCACTACCATCATCGGCATAGGCAATATATTCCTTGCCACCGATCAGGCCGACACCCGCCGCAATCGGGGTGACTATGCCATTCTTGTCCACATTGGGGCCATACAAGGTGGCGTAACCACTGTTGGCATTGATGTCCAGCACAGCGCGGTAATTGGCATAGATTGCATTGCGGCGCAATTCGGCCGCAGTCGGGTTGGCGGCGTTTGCATACGCGGGAGCAACAGTAGCAGCCAAACCCAAGGCCCCCAATCCGCCAGTCAGCAAATCGTCGTTAACACCGTCATAAGGGGTCACGCTGACCGTGTTGACTAATTCAGGCAACCGGTTGAGGCTGATGAAAGCCGTGCCACTAACGGCCGGTTGGAACAGCGTAAGCAGTCGATCGATCTCGTCGCCGGATTGTTTGGCACTGGCGGGCGTAAATTTGGCAAAGCGCAGATTGGTCGCGCTATCAGTAACCCCTGGCAAGGTGCCCAGCTCCGAGCGCAAAAGATCGCCCAAGGCCGCGTCCGCTTTGGCAATGGCAGTGGGGCCGAGCGGGCTGAAAGAACCACTCGCAAACGCGGCGTCCACTGCAGCGTCATCCGCCACACCCAACGCCATTTTCACAACCGCATGCGTCAAGGGCGTGACGTTGATTTGTTTGGTCAGTTCCGATGCGCCAACCACCGCATAGACGTTGCCAGAAGACGCAGGCGCCTTAACCACCACGGGTGGCTGAACGTTATCTACGTCAATGGAGAAATTTCCGTTGACATCCGAGGTTGCACTAAACGTGTGCCCGTTGCTGTCCTTCAGGGTGATGGTGCTGTTGGCGATGGCCGACCCCGTGGCCGCAGTGCCGCTGATATGCGTTACCGAACTGTTGTTACCACTGCAGCCCATCAATGCCCAACACAGGATGGACATCGCAATCCAATGACCGGGCATAAATCTGTACGTGCACATGAATAAGTCGCTCCGAAGTTTTGCGGATTTGCGAACAAGGCCATCAACAAATGGTTTGCTGCAAATCCCTGTGTTGCGAGCGATTCTTTCATATCACCGCAAGACAGTCATGCCAAACACCCATTCGCACAAACTGCGGCCCCATGGGTGGATGTGACTCTCTGACCCAAACCCCAGCACCCCCGTAAAAGCGCAGCCGAAGCGCAGCAACCAAATCGGCTGTCCGCCTTAAGCTCCCCTTATCCCGACGGGGGGTAAGGGGTTGGGGGATGGGGGAGTAAAAACT
>CAIQYP010000293.1 GCA_903876045.1 uncultured beta proteobacterium
ATAGGCCGTGCCCACGCCCTTGGTGATCAGGCCGTGCGAGCCGAGCATGTCGCCGTGGTCGCTCGTGAAAACGATGATTGTATGGTCGTACTGCCCGTTTGCCTTGAGCGCCTGCACAATGCGCAGCTTTTGTTGCGGCGATATGCGGGCACAGACCCGCACGGTCTGCATGCGCTGCTGCAGTTGCACGTCACTTAATTCGGCGAGGTCGCTGCCGGTCAAAACCTGACCAGCGTCTGTCACATCGATATGCGCGGCACGGGCAATGGCCCGTGCTGTTGCGGGATAGTCGCCGGTGATCATGACCACCCGAATGCCCGCATCCTGGCACTGCTGCACGGCCTCGGGGATTTCTGCACGTAGCGGGTCGGCCAGGCCCAGCAGGCCGACGAACTCAAACTCAAAGTCGTGCGCAATGGCCGGCCAGTCATCACCGGCAAAGCGCGCCTGCGCCACGCCCAGCACACGCAGACCCTTGGCGGCCATGGCGTCCACCGCAGCATTGAGCTGGCTCTGGATGGCCGCGTCCAAGTGGCACAGATCGAAGATGGCTTCGGGCGCACCTTTGGCTGCCACGCTGTGGACGCCGCCCTCCTCTGCCCCCTCGATCACAGAGGCGCGCCAGACATGGGACATCGCGCGCAGTTGCGACGTCAGCGCATATTCCTGCACCAGATTCCAGTCGCGGTGCAGGTGCTCGGTGCCCTGCAGAAAATGCTGACCCAGGCGATGAAAAGCCTTCTCCATCGGGTCATAAGGGTCGCTCACACTGGCCAGTATTGAGTACTCCACCAGCAAATGAAAGGCCTCAGGCAATTCGGTGCTGGTCGCGTAATCCACCGCCAGACTTTCCCCTGCACTGGCCGCCTGCGCGGGCACGTAGAGCTCCGCTACGGTCATGCGGTTCTCAGTCAGCGTGCCCGTTTTATCGGCACACAGCACCGAGGTAGCGCCCAGGGTCTCGATGGCGGCAATGCGGCGCGTCAGCACCTGCTGCTTGGACAAACGCCAAGCCCCCAGCGCGGGTATCACGGTCAGCACCACGGTGAATTCCTGCGGCAACAGCGCCATGGCCAGGGCAATACCGGCCAGCAGCGCGGCCATCCAATCGCCCCGCAACAAGCCAAAGGCCCCAAACAAAAACACGCTGGCCCCCAGAGCGATAAAAGCCAGCACTTTGACCAGCGCGCTCATCTGCAACTTGAGGGGAGATTGCTCGTGCCCCAATGATTCCAGCGCAGTGCCGATGCGGCCGATTTCGGTATGCGTTCCGGTGGCGATCACCCGCGCCGTGCCATGCCCGCGTACCAACAGGGTGCCGGAATAGAGATAAGCCTGCCCCTCCCCACCGGGGTGTGCCGGCGTCGCCGGAGCACCTCCTGGTTCGGGAAGTTTGCCCACCGCCACAGCCTCACCCGTGAGCAGCGATTCGTCCACCTGCACATCGTTGCCTTCGAGCAGCACAGCGTCAGCGGCAATGCGGTCGCCCTCACTAAGCACCAGCACATCACCGCACACCACTTCGCTTCCACCAATGCGCTGGCGCACGCCATCGCGCACCACCAAGGCCCGCGGGCTGCTCAAGTTGCGCAGGGCGGCAAGGGCGTTTTCAGTGCGGCCTTCCTGGTACAGCGTCAGCGCCAGCACCACCAGCACCAAGCCGAACAGCACCCCACCTTCTTGCAAATCACCCAGCACCAGATACAGCGCGCCAGCTGCCAACAGCAGCGCAAACATGGGGTCCTGCAGGGTTTCCCAAGCGATATCGCGCAAGCTGCGGCGCTGGTCACCGGGCAGGCTGTTGGGGCCATCCTTTTGCAGACGCTGGGCAGCCTGCACCGAACTCAATCCGCTGGCTGGCAAATCAATGGTTTCTGTGGGGGAGGCTTCAATGGGGTTGAGGGGCATTTCTTGCTTTCTGAAGCGAAGCTGAAAATCATCCCCGCCGGGTCATTCACAAGATATTGTGCGCCGAGCGTTGCGCACTCAAGTTGAAAGCTCGAAGATTGTCCGGTCTTACAGCGTCTTGCGAACTTCGCTACAGCGCCTGACGCCCATGGCGGTCGTCGGACTACTCGGAATCTTCCCCGGTTTCATCGTCCTCTTTGCGGGACTCGGAGTCGCCGTCCAACTCTCCAGGCCCGGTCAATCCACCAAACTGGCTGATAACTTCGGCGATTTCATCCAGCGAAGCTTCCGGATTAGCCCGCAAATAAACCGATGCCACCTGCATCGCAGCGTCTTCCGCTTTAGTCATTTGTGGCCTCCCTGATCCATAAAAATAGTAAAAATGCTTATGTAATTCTGTACCAGGCCCTGACTTTTGCATAGTCCTTGCAAGTTTCCTTACAAAAAATACTTGCGAAAAAGGTTGCAACGTTGAGTGCTAACGCCGTCCACCCTAAGGTTTTGCGGCCTGAGGCAAAATCCTACTTTGCCCAATCCTATTCTGCACGCCTTGGCGTGCACCGCATTTCATGACCACCAACCGCTTTACCCACCTTCTTGCAACCCGCCCCTGGCTGCTGGCCGACGGTGCCACCGGCAGCAATCTGTTTGACATGGGCCTGATGTCGGGTGACGCACCTGAGTTGTGGAACACCGAGCACCCGGACCGCATTGCCAAGTTGCACCAAAGTTTTGTTGACGCCGGTGCCGACATCATTCTGACCAACAGCTTTGGTGGCACCCAATACCGCCTGAAGCTGCACAAGGCCGAGAGCCGCGTGGCCGAACTCAACACCGCTGCCGCCCGCATCGCGCGCGAAGTGGCTGACAAGAGCGGCCGCACCGTGGTGGTGGCCGGCAGCATTGGCCCGACCGGCGAAATCATGGAACCCATCGGCCCTCTGAGCAAAGAGCTGGCACAAGCCGCTTTTGCCGAACAGGCGCGTGCCCTGGCAGCCGGTGGTGCCGATGTGATGTGGATTGAAACCATGTCCTCGCGCGAAGAAGTGGAAGCCGCCGTGGCCGGCGCCGGCAGCGTCGGCCTGCCCGTAGTCTGCACGCTGAGTTTTGACACCAATGGCCGCTCGATGATGGGCATTTCTCCCAGCGATTTTTCCGAGATCGAGAAGTCTCTGTCGCCGCGTCTGGCCGCCTGCGGTAGCAACTGCGGCGTGGGCGCCTCCGAGATGGTGGCCTGCATCCACAACCTGTCTGCGGCCATGGGCCCGGACGTGGTGCTGGTGGCCAAGGGCAACTGCGGTATTCCCCAGTATGTGGACGGCAGCATCGTCTACAACGGCACGCCCGAACTGATGAGCGTGTACGCGAAGATGGCATTGGACTCCGGTGCCCGCATCATCGGCGGCTGCTGCGGCACATCCCCCAAACATTTGCGCGCCATGAAGGACGCGCTGGACGCCCACACCAAAGGCCCGGCCCCCGAACTGGAAGCCGTGGTCAGCGCGTTGGGTGACATTTCCACCGGCGCCCGTGCGCAGTGGGGTGGCGAGCAAAGCCGTGCTGGAGGTGCCGCTGCCGGTGCCAACCTGAACCGGGGTCGTGGCCGTCGCTCAGGCGGGGCCGCTGCTTCCGGCGACACCGACAAGTCAGCATCGTGATGCCAGGCCAGGGAGGCCAAACCCCAAGCCACACCTATTTAATCGGCGTAGACACCGGCGGCACGTATACCGATGCCGCCGTGATCGAGGCGCGCGGCCACCGCATCATTGCGACCGCCAAGGCCATCACCACCAAGGGTGACTTGGCCGTGGGCGTGGCCGAGGCGATCACCCAGGCACTGGCCAAACTCTCGCATGACATCCCGCCGCAAGACATTGCCATGGTGTCGGTGTCCACCACGCTGGCCACCAATGCTGTGGTCGAAGGACACGGCAGCGCCACCGGCGTGATCCTGATCGGCTTTGACGCCGCCATGGTCGAGCGCACCGGCATTGCCAAAGCCTTCCCCGACATTCCCATGGCCGTGATTGCGGGTGGCCACAATCACAACGGCGATGCCGTCTGCCCGTTGGATGCGGCAGCCCTGGAAGCCGCACTGGCTGGCATGAACAGCAAGGTGGACGCCTTTGCCGTGGCCTCCACCTTCGCCGTGCGCAATGGCGCACACGAACACGAAGCGCGCGACATCATCGTGGCGCGCACCGGCAAACCGGTCACGCTGTCGACCGAGTTGTCGTCGGCGCTGGACGCACCGCGACGGGCGCTCACTGCGGTGCTGAACGCCCGCCTGATCCCGCGCATTTCCGGTTTGATCGACGCGGTACAACGCGCCATGGCGCAACTTTCCATCCAGTGCCCGCTGATGATCGTCAAGGGCGATGGCTCGCTGGCACTGGCCGAATCCGTCGCGACACGGCCGATTGAAACCGTGTTGTCCGGCCCGGCTGCCAGTTTGGTGGGCGCGCAGTGGCTGAGTGGTCTGGACAGCTTCATCCTGTCGGACATGGGCGGCACCACCACCGACCTCGGGCTGCTGATCGACGGTCGCCCCAAGATCCGGCAAGAAGGTGCCGAAGTCGGCGGCTGGCGCACCATGGTGCGCGCCATCGACGTGCGCACCATCGGCCTGGGTGGCGATAGCGAAATCACGCTGCATGCCAACGGCCGCATTCAGGTGGGCCCGCAACGCGTGGCACCGGTGTCGCTGGTGGCTGCGCGCTATCCGCAAGTGCTGACCATGCTGCGCGCTGACCTGGATGACGTGGATGGCGGTGGCTCGCTGCATGGCAAGTTTGTGCTGCTGCCGTTTTCCGCCGACAGCGATAAGGAGCACAACGGGCTCAGCCCGCGCGAGTTGGAGACTCTGCAAACCATCACGCACGCGCCCCAACCGTTGCGCAAACTGGCCACCTCCCTGAGTGCACAGCGCTCCATCGCCACGCTGCAACGCAAGGGCCTGGTGCAGGTCAGCAGCCTGACGCCTTCCGACGTGTCCCACGTGCTGGGCCTGCAGGCTAACTGGTCGCCCGAGGCTGCCACCATGGCCACGCAACTGGCTTGCCGGTTGCGTGACATGAAGCTGCCCACACCCGAGCGCACCCGGGCCTTTGCCCAGGACGTGTGGGCCGAGACCGTGCGCCTGACCGGCCTGGCGATTTTGCAAACGGCCTTTGGTGTGGAGATGGCCGACAACCCGCTGACCAACGCTGTCTGCTCCGGCCGGGGCGCACTCGGCCTGGCCACGGTCAGCCTGAAACCGAGCATCCCGGTGGTGGCAGTGGGCGGACCGGTCAAGGTTTATTACGAAGAGGTGCAACGCCGCCTGGGCTGCGAGGTGGTGTTCCCTGAATTCTGCGAAGTGGCCAATGCCGTGGGCGCAGCTACCGGCGTGGTGGCGCACAGCGTCACGGTGGAGGTGATGGGCGACGGCACCGGCCTGTTCCGCATGCACTCTTACGCCAGCACACTCCAGTTCAACGACGTGCTGGAAGCGCTGGAGACAGCACAAGCCCTGGCCGAAAAATTGGCGCATGACGCGGTGGTGGAAATGGGTGCACCCAAACCGCAGGTCAAACTGAGCATCACTAAAAAGTACATGCCCAATGCGCGCGATGACAAAGGTTTGCTGCAGGCCACCATCGTGGCCGAGGCGATTGGCCGACCCAACGCAGCCAGCTGAAATAGCTCCCTGAGCAGTACGGCGCGGTGGCTTTCAATCAGGCCACGCGCCAATCCACTTTGCCCGCATGCACAGCGTACAGAAACTTCAGTGACGCATCGTTGCGGAACAGGATTTTGGGAATCATGGGCAGAGGAATCAGACTCAAGTCCGGGTCGTCGTGCGCTTCCAGCAGTTGGCGCACGATGGTCTCGCCGCCCACCGTATCAATCTTGCAACGACAGTCATCCAGGCGCGCAGTTTGCTCCTGTCGCAAGTCATTTACTTGCCGGGTGGCAGCGGCAAGGGCTTCGGCAAGCGGGCGTCGCTCGGCCACTGCCGACTCCAGCGCTTTGGCGGTTTCTTCCAATCGCTCGGCCATTTGCGCATAGCCTTCGGCCTTGTCGCCACTCAGCTCCAACATGCCGACCCGCACCTTGGCGCGGATGGCAAGGTACTGCGTTAGCGCGGCATCTGCCTTGAAGGCGCCAATGCGGGCAGTCAGCGCTTCGACGCGCGGGCTCAACCCCGCAATCTCGGCGTTGAGTGGCGCCAGCACCTCCGTTAAATCGGGCATATCAGGCACCACCATGGTGATCATGTTGGGTTCGGACTTGTGGTCCCTGGCATGGCGAATGTGCACGTTACGTCCTGCGATCATGCAACCAGCAGCCGTGCCGATGTGCAGGGTGTGCGCAAAGATCTGGCACTTGATGGCTTCACGCACCGTGACCTCGCGCCCGATAATGAGACAGCTTTCGGCGGTTGCCAGTTCAATTACGCCGCCTGGCGCTTGCACCGTGGCGTGGAAGGCGCGCTTCCTGCCGTGAACGCGACCCATAGGGTTGATCACTTTGCCCCAGCCCAGAGTGTTCTCAAAACCGACCGTGCCGCCACTGGAAACCAGTTCGCCATAGACGGGCCCATGAAAGGTCATGTCGTGGCCTTGAATGACGCGGCCCTCGGGCACTTCATCGTGTTCGATGATTTCAGAAATAGCAGGGGGCAGGTTGTCTGTTGTATTCAATTGGCTTCACCGCAATGATGTCAGTACGTATTACAAACGCAGTGTTCCCGCCTGTAAACACCTTTGAATCAGCTTGCGCCTGCTAGCCCCAGAGCCGCTGCTGCGCGATATAGGCCAGGGCGCCTGCCAGATAGCCCAGCAGCGCCAGTCCGCTGATCTTGCGGAAGTACCAGACAAAGTTCATCTTTTCCAGGCCCATGGCGGCGACGCCGGCGGCAGAGCCAATGATCAGGATAGAGCCACCGGTGCCGGCGCAGTACGACATGAACTCCCACAAGAAACTGTCTGCCGGGTATTGCTGCAGGCTGTACATGCCCATGGATGCGGCCACCAGTGGCACGTTGTCGACAACGGCGCTGGCCAGGCCGATGAGGATGACGATCAGATCCTGCCGTCCCACGGTTTGATCCAGCCACTTGGCCACCCCACTCAGCACATGGGTGTGCTCCAGCACCGCGACTGCAAGCAATATTCCGATGAAAAACACAACAGAACTCATGTCGATCCGTGTCAATGCTCTGGCAATCGTGAGCCGCTGCTTTTTGACGTCTTCGGTCTGGCGGTGCACCAGGTCACCGACGGCCCACAAAATTCCCAAGCCGAACAAAATACCCAGAAAGGGCGGCAAGTGCGTCAGCGATTTGAAGAGCGGCACCAGCACCAGGATTCCCAACCCCAGAGAGAACATCAGGCCGCGCTCAAAGGGAGTGGTCACGCCCTGGCGCTCATCGTTCACGCGAACGGGTGGCACCACCGGCTGCTGACCCAGCCAATGACTTGCCACTGCCAGCGGCACCAGCAGGTTGAGCATCGAAGGAATAAATAGCCCTTTCATGATCTCCAGCGCCGTGATCTGGCCACCTATCCACAACATGGTGGTGGTGACGTCACCAATAGGCGTCCAGGCACCGCCCGCATTGGCTGCGATCACGATGAGACCGGCAAAAATCCAGCGGTCTTCGCGTTTGTCGAGCAGCTTTTTCATCAGCGAAACCATGACGATGGTGGTGGTCAGGTTGTCCAGAATCGAACTCAGAAAGAACGTGACAATGCCGACCATCCACATCAACGCGGAGAGCCGCTGCGTGCGAATGCGCGAGGTAATCACTTCAAAGCCATCGTGTGCATCCACCACCTCGACAATGGTCATGGCCCCCATCAGGAAGAACACAATTTGTGCGGTGCTGACCAATGACGCTTTGAGACTGCTTTCAAGGTCAATGGCCGGCCCGCCCATTACCGCAACCAGCGTCCACATCAGACCAGCTCCCATGAGCGCCGAGGCGGACTTGCTGATCTTGACCAAGTTCTCCAGCGCAATGGCCGCGTAGGCCAATACGAATACCAGAAGGATGGATGCAATCATGTGGGGATTCCCCTGTCTTTCTCAAAGTTAAAAGGTGCCGCCGGACTGAATGTAGTATCGCGCCAGAAAATTCAAACGATTTACCGGAGCAAAAATCATGTCAAAACCAAACACCGATGGCAATGAGACTTGCCGCATCGTGATCACCGGGGGTGCCGGATTTTTAGGCGTGCGCCTGGCGCGCACACTGCTCGCCCAAGGAAAACTATCGGTGGCCGGTGGTGTGCCGCGCGAGATTGCGCGCATCACCCTGGTGGACCGCGCCCTGCCGCCACCCGACCTGATGGCAGACCCACGCATCAGCGCGCTCACCGGCGAATTGAATCAATTGCTGGAGCAGCCTTTGGCCGCAGGCCCTGTCGTGGATGTGCAAACCGATTTGGTCTTCCACCTGGCGGCCGCAGTCAGTGGTGAGTGTGAAGCCAATTTTGATCTGGGCATGCACAGCAACTTTGCTGCCACGCTGGCTTTGCTTCAAGCCTGCCGGGCCTTGCAGACCCAACCACTGGTGGTGTTTGCCAGCTCACTGGCCGTGTTTGGCGATGCGCCAGGCCTGCCACTGCCGCCGGTCATCGAAGACCACACCTTGCCAACGCCCCAAAGCAGCTACGGTATTCAGAAATTTATTGGCGAACAGTTGATGGCCGACTTCACGCGCAAGGGCTTTGTGCAGGGGCGTAGCGTGCGCCTGATGACGGTGAGCGTGCGCCCCGGCAAGCCCAATGGCGCCGCGTCCAGTTTCTTGAGCGGCATGCTGCGCGAACCTTTGGCCGGTGTGCGCGCGGTATGTCCGGTGCCACCCGAGACCCCGGTGGCACTGTCCTCACCCGCGCTCACGGTTGCCGGGCTGGTCTGTGCCGCCGAGACCGGCGCGGAAGCCTGGGGGCCTCGCACGGCGCTGACGTTGCCCGCCCTCACCACTACGCCAGCAGACATGGCTGCCGCACTGGCACGGGTGGCCGGACCGGAAGTCGCGGCGCTGATCGACTGGACGCCAGACGCAGCCATTCACGACATCGTCAAAACCTGGCCTGCCCGTATCAACGCCGTGCGTGCACGCAGCCTGAGCCTGCTGCCAGAAGCCAGCTTTGAAGACATCATCAGGGCCTACGTCAGGGAAAACACCGATGCCCTGCAACAGCCGGGAAGATAAAAATTCAACAACCTAAAGTTGTCATACAAATTTTGAACTATTTTAAAGAAGGAGACATTTCATGAAACTGAGCAAACTGTTTATCGGCCTCTCTCTCGCTATGGGTCTGGTGGCCGCTGCCTCCGCGCAGACCACCATGAAGATCAGCATCTCCGTGGCACAAAACTCGCACCAAGGCGTTGCCATTGACACCTTTGCCAAAGAAGTGGAAAAGCGCACCAGCGGTCGTTACAAGATCCAGACTTTCTACGCGGGCGCGCTCGGTGGCGAACGTGAATCCATCGAAGCCGTGCAGCTTGGCACCCAGGAACTGGCCTTCAGTTCTACCGGCCCTGTGCCCAACTTTGTGCCGGAAGCCAAGATTCTGGACATTCCCTTTCTGTTCCGCGACAAGGCGCATGCGCGCGCCGTGCTCGATGGCCCTATCGGTCAGGACCTGCTGGGCAAATTCGACTCCAAGGGCTTCAAGGCGTTGGCCTGGGCCGAGAACGGATTCCGCCACATGACCAACAGCAAACGTGCCGTCAACACCCCCGAAGACCTCAAGGGCCTGAAGATGCGCACCATGGAAAACCCCGTGCACGTAGCCGCCTACAAGGGCTTTGGCATCATCACCACGCCGATGGCTTTCCCGGAGGTGTTTACCGCCTTGCAGCAAGGTACTGTGGACGGGCAGGAAAACCCGCTGTCCGTCATCATGTCGGCCAAGTTTGACCAGGTGCAAAAGTATTTGTCTCTGACCGGGCACGTCTATTCCCCCTGCATCTTCCTGATGAACAAGGCTACGTTTGAAAAGCTCTCCGCCGCCGACAAGCAAGCCTTTCTGGACGCTGCCAAAGAAGGCGCAAAAGCGAACCGTGCGCGCGTGGATACAGACGATGCCACCGGCGTGGCCGACCTGCGCAGCAAGGGCATGAGCGTGGTGGAAAACGTGGACAAGTCCAAATTCGTTGCCGCTCTGACCGCTGTGAATGCCGATTTCGAGAAGCAGTTCGGCAAGGCCAATATTGACGCCATCCGCAACGTCAAGTGACGGCAGGTCCAGCCACAACAACGACTAACGCAGTTTTGTCCGACGCTCGACCCGCACGGGTTGTGCGCGTTCTTTTGTCCATCCCGAATGAAAAGCGTATGAAAAAAACTTTCCTTGAAGTGGAACGCTTCTGCACCGGTTTTGCCATGGCGGTCGCCTGCGCCATGCTGGCCGTGGCGGCTTGCCTGGGCCTGTTCCAGATCATCATGCGTTTCATTGTGGAGGCACCAGCGGAATGGACCGAGGTATTGATCCGCTTCAGTCTGATCTGGATGGTCTTCATGGGCATACCGGCGGCCTTTCGTCGGGGTGCCATGGTCAGCGTGGATGTGCTCTACCGCTGGAGCCCACCCAAAATGAGACGCGTGCTGGACTGGCTGGTAAGCCTGGCAGCGCTCACGCTGGTCGCTGTGATCATCTGGTGGGGCTGGGACTACGCGCAACGCGGCCGCGTGCAAACCGTCATCGGGCTTGAAGGCATATCCATGTTCTGGGCCTACCTGGCCTTGCCCGTGGGTGGCGTGTTTTCCGTCATCGGCATTGTGGGCAATCTGATCGACCCCCAACGCATGGAACTGGAGACAGCCCAATGAGCTTCGTCATGCTGGTCACGATGGTGCTGTGCTTTGCGCTCACCATCTCCGTCGCGGTTTCTATCGGCTTGGCATCGATCGTGGGCATCCAGGTTAATAACGCCCACATGCTCATTTCTGTTAAGGAAATGTTCAACGCCATCAACAAGTTTCCGCTGGCCGCCATTCCATTTTTCATTCTGGCGGGCAACGTCATGGAGACCGGTGGTATCTCGCGCCGTCTGGTCGAGTTTGCCAAGAGCATTGTCGGCGGCGTGCAGGGTGGCCTGCCCATGACCTGCGTGCTGACCTGCATGATTTTTGCGGCAGTGTCAGGCTCTTCGGTGGCGACCACCTTTGCGATTGGCACCATCCTGATTCCGGCCTTGATCAAGCACGGTTACCCGACGACCTGGGCGGCAGCCTTGCAAGCCACCAGCGCTGAACTGGGCGTGATCATTCCGCCGTCCATCCCCATGATCCTGTACGGCGTGAGCGCCGAAGTCTCCATCGGCGAACTGTTCATCGCCGGCTTTGGCCCGGGCCTCCTGATTGGTGGTGCGCTCATGCTGTTTGTGTGGGTGTATTGCCGCTACAGGGGTTGGGGCAAAAATGACGGCGATGGACGCCTGAGCTTTGGCAAGGCCACCTGGCAGGCGGGCTGGGCCTTGATGATGCCCGTCATCATTTTGGGTGGCATTTATGGCGGTGTGTTCACCCCCACCGAGGCCTCTGCCGTGGCCGTCTTTTACGCGCTTGCAGTGGGCATGCTGATTTACCGTGAAATCAAGCCGCGTCACCTGCTGGTGATTCTGCACAAGTCGGTGATGTCCAGCGCGGTCATCATGTTCATCATTGCCAACGCGGGGCTGTTTGCTTTTCTCATCACCCGTGCCGGTGTGCCGGACGCCATTGGCCACTGGTTGCAGGACGTGCTGAAGTCACCTGCCTACTTTTTGCTGGGTGTTAATGCTGCACTGTTTGTGATTGGCATGTTCATCGAGACCAGCGCGGCCATCATTGTGCTGGCACCCATTCTGGCTCCCGTGGCGCAGCACTTTGGCATTGACCCGGTTCACTTCGGGCTGGTGATGGTGGTGAACCTGGCGCTGGGCATGATCACGCCGCCTTTTGGTGTGAACCTGTTTGCCGCCTGCACCGTGGCGCGCATCTCGCTGGACCGCATGATCAAGGACCTGGTTCCGTTTGTGCTGGTGGTGCTGGCTTGTTTGATGGTGATTTCCTACGTGCCGGGAATCTCGCTGGGCCTGCGCGATCTGGTGTACGCAAAATAGGCCCCTGGTGAGTTGACGCGCTCCGCCATGTCCGCGACGTTCAAACCCACTGCAACCGGCGCACGTCTGTCCGACCAGGTGGCGGATGCGCTGGCAGCTGAAATTCGCGAAGGTCGCCTGGTCGCGGGCAACAAGCTGCCTACCGAGGCGGTACTGGGGGCGCAACTTTCGGTGAGCCGCACCGTCATCCGCGAAGCCCTTTCAAGGCTCAAGTCACTGGGGCTGGTGGAGTCGTTGCAGGGCAGCGGTGTCTATGTCAAAGAGGTGGGATTTTCGCCCCTCAACTTTGATGCCAAATCCGCTGCTTCCCGGCAAGCCGTGATACAGATACTGGAAGTGCGCCGGGCGCTGGAGGCCGAAGTCGCGGCCCTGGCCGCGCAACGGCGCACACAGGCTGACATCCGACGCATCCGCAAATTCCTCTCGCTGCTGGACAAGGCCGTGCAAGCTGGTGGCGACGGAGTGCGGGAAGACGTGCAATACCACCGCGCCATTGCAGAAGTTGCAGGCAATCCGTTTCTCATCAGCACGCTGGAGTACCTGGGGCAATTCCTGCAGGATGCAACGCGCGTGACCCGCGCCAACGCAGCCGGCCGGACTGACTTTGCTGACCGGCTTCTGGTTGAACATGACCTGATCGTGCAGGCCATCGAAGCGGGCGACGCCAATGCGGCCCGACACGCTGCGACATCGCACATGGACATTGCCATTGCCCGCATCAAACAGTCGGGCACCGCTTTCTGGAATCAACCCGTGTCGCCAATGACCACACCACCGGTCTCTGCCAAACGCCCGCGCGCACTGCGCTGACCCCCACTGAACGCAGACCACTATGCACCTCAACTTCATTGCCAATCAAACGCGACCCTCCTCCAGTGGCCAGACCATCGCCATGCTGGACCCCTCCGATGGCCAGGTGTTTGCGCACATTCAGCGCAGCAACGCGGCCGATATCGATGGCGCTGTGCAGGCCGCACGCCAATGCTTTGAAGGGGCCTGGAGCAAGCTCGACGGCGTGGAGCGCGGCCGCCTGCTGATGCGCCTGTCGCGCAGGATCAGCGAATGCCTGGATGAACTCACCGCCATCGAGCAGCGCGATTGCGGCAAGCCCACACGCCAGGCGCGTGCGGATGCAACGGCGCTGGCGCGCTATTTTGAGTTTTATGCCGGTGCTTGCGACAAGCTGCATGGCGACACCATCCCCTACCTGAACGGCTACAGCGTGCTGACCTGGCGCGAGCCGCATGGTGTCACCGGCCATGTCATCCCCTGGAACTACCCGATGCAGATATTTGGTCGCAGCGTGGGCGGTGCGCTGGCGGCGGGCAATGTGTGCGTGGTGAAGCCAGCAGAAGACGCCTGCCTGTCGCTGCTGCGCGTGGCGGAGTTGGCGGCTGAAGTGGGCTTCCCGGCCGGTGCCCTCAACATCGTGACCGGCTATGGCCATGAGGTGGGTGATGCGCTGGCGCGCCACCCCGGCATTGACCACATCAGCTTTACCGGCAGTCCCACGGTGGGCACTGTGATCCAGCAGGTGGCAGCCGTTCGCCATTGCCCGGTCACGCTGGAACTGGGTGGCAAGAGCCCGCAAATCGTTTTCGCCGATGCCGACCTGGACGCGGCGCTGCCAGCCATCATCAACGCCATTGTGCAAAACGCCGGCCAGACTTGTTCGGCCGGTTCACGTCTGCTGGTGGAGCAAACGATTTACGAGCCGCTGCTGGAACGGCTGGGTGCAGCCTTTGAAGCCCTGCGGGTTGGCCCACCCAGCATGGACCTGGACTTGGGCCCGCTGATTCGCCAGAGCCAGCAGCAGCGCGTCTGGGATTTCTTGAGCGATGCCCAGGTTGCCCACATCCCCATGGTGGCCCAAGGCCGGGTGGTGGATGAGGCGCCCGAGTCGGGCTTTTACCAAGCGCCCACACTGCTGCGCGATGTGCCACCAGAGCACCGGCTGGCACAGCAAGAAGTGTTTGGCCCGGTGCTCTGCGCCATGCCGTTTCAGGGCGAAGACCAGGCGGTAGCGCTGGCCAATGGCACGCCGTTCGGGCTGGTGGCCGGTGTCTGGACGGCCGATGGTGCACGCCAGTTCCGCATGGCAAGGCGCATCCGCAGCGGCCAGGTGTTCATCAATAACTATGGCGCAGGCGGTGGCGTGGAGTTGCCCTTTGGCGGCGTCAAGTCTTCGGGCTACGGACGTGAAAAAGGCTTTGAAGCCTTGCAGAGTTTCACCACACTGAAGACTGTGGCCATCAAACACGGCGGCTGAAACAGCAATCCGAAATTTCGGGATTGCACGGTTTACTCATTTGAAAAGGAAATGGCCATGCGCGTACAGGACAAGTCCATCATCGTGACCGGCGCCGGTGGCGGCATCGGCAAAGGCATCGCCCTGCGCCTGGCGCAAGAGGGTGCCAAAGTGATCGTCAATGACATCAACCCGGCTGCCGGTATCGCCGTGGTGGATGAGATTGTTCAATCTGGTGGAGTGGCCGCCCTGTTCGCTGCCGATGTGACCCGCACCGAAGAAGTCAAAGCATTAGTGGCGGCCGCGCTGCAACATTACGGCCGTCTGGATGTGATGATCAACAACGCCGGCTGGACCCACCGCAACCGCCCAGCGCTGGAAGTCACCGAAGAAGAGTTCGACAAAGTCTATGCCGTCAATGTCAAAAGTGTGTACCTGGCCACCGTGCATGCCACGCCCGTGTTTCGCGCGCAGGGCGGCGGCTGCTTCATCAACATTGCATCCACCGCCGGTGTGCGCCCGCGCCCTGGCCTGACCTGGTACAACGGCTCCAAAGGTGCTGTGATCACTACCTCCAAATCACTGGCGGCCGAACTCGGGCCGGACAATATTCGCGTCAACTGCATCAACCCGGTGTTCAACCCCGAGACCGGGCTCTCCACTGAATTCGCCGGCGGCCCGCTGACCGCCGAGCGCATTGCCATCTTTCGTGCCAGCATTCCGCTCGGCCGTTTTTCAACCGCGCTGGATGTGGCCAACGCAGCGCTGTACCTGGCCAGTGACGAAGCGGCATTCATCAGCGGCGTGTGTATTGAAGTGGACG
>CAIQYP010000294.1 GCA_903876045.1 uncultured beta proteobacterium
CTTGGATAGGGCCTGCATGTTTTGCTGCCGTTGTTGCCACGCCGCTGAGCTCACTTGCGAGCCTGCTCCACCCGAATTGACTTTCCAGCCCATGTTGATTTCCTAAGCGCTACTGCACCAGACCGGAAGTGGCTTGGATTGGCATGAGTCGCCACTGATTCATCGGCCGAAACGGCTACAAAGGCGAGTTTCTTTACACGGGCAGCTTTGTAAAGTTTGGCCATTTCGGGGCCTTTTGTGAAGCAGCTGTAAACGTGAAGTAAATAGGATGGTAAATGGCCCGCTTATGGTGGCAAACCATCTTGCTGGCTGTTGGAGACTCCTTCACATCAGGGGACCCATGGGCATGGGACTTCCAACTTTTACGCACAGATCGGAGTTCACCATGGGCATGCGCGTCAACAGTTCCGCACCAACCGGCGCCACGCAAGGTGTGGCCATGGCCAATTGGCAGCAAAAACAGCAGAGTTTTAAAGACCTGTTTGCTTCGCTGCAGTCCGGCGACATCGGATCTGCGCAAAATGCATTGAAGTCCCTCACCGGGGGCAGTGGCACGGTCAATAGCAGCAGCCCCCTGGCATCTATCGCGCAAGCGTTGCAGTCTGGCGATTTGGCAGGGGCTCAAAAGGCAGCACAAGACTTTCAGGCCAAGCGCGCCGGGCATCACCACCATGGCGGTCAGACCCAGGCAAGTGCTGTGCCTGCACCTGTGCAAACATCGAGCGGGTCTGGCTCGCTGTTGAACGTCACCGCCTGACGCATACCGCCCCCTTTTCATTTCGCCGCATATGAGTACTTTGCTGCTGATCAGTGGTAGCCAGCGGCGAGAGTCGTGGAACGCGCGGTTGCTGGATCACTTGGCATTTTCCTTGCAATGGCAATGTGCCGTGGACCTGCTGGAGCCGCGCAGCATGGGCCTGCCCCTGTTTGATCAGGATCTGGAAGCCGATGCGGACGTTTTAGCCACTCTGACTGCGCTGCACCAACGCTTTTCCCAATGCAGCGGCATCATCGTGGCCTGCCCCGAATACAACGGCCAAGCAACCCCGCTACTCAAGAACACCATCGACTGGGTATCTCGCTTGGCGCATATCGACGCCCGCTTTGGCAACCCTTTCTTTAACAAGCCCGTGCTCTTATGCAGCGCCTCCACTGGATGGAGCGGCGGTGCCTTGGTGATTCAGAACCTGCGGGCTCTGTTTGGCTACGTGGGTGCAATGGTGATGGGGTCCAGCATTGGCATTGCACGCGCGCCAGACCAATGGACGGCAGACGGCTTCCAGTTTGATGGCACCACCGAAAGCCAAGTCGAAGCCGCACTGTCTACTTTGTTGCAGTGGACTGAGCATTTCCGAAAAATGTCTGAAGCCGAATTACTGTCTGCCTAGACAAAACCTATTAACACCATGGCACACCTATTAATTATCGAGTTGCCAGGCGGCAATGATTTCGACCTGGTTCAGGTGGCTGTCGATCGGGGCGAACGCTTTACCTTTCTCACCTCTGACCTGCAGCATTACAAGAAGCAGGATGCCGCGTGGGCCCTGCTGAAGCAAGCGCAACATCTGCTGGAAATACCGGACTTTGCGTTTGACCCGGTCACGCAAGCTGTGCTGAGAGTACATGCACAAATACCCATTGATGCAGTGCTGTGCCTGCTCGACATTCGCCTGGTAGAAGCTGCCTGCTTGGCCGAGATGCTGGAATGCAAACACATCAAGGCAGCTGACGCCGTGCAGTTGCGCGACAAGTACAGTGTGCGCCGCACATTGGCCGAGGCCGGTATTGCGCAACCAGATTTCGGCTTGGCGCGGTCCAATGCAGACCTGAAGCAGGTGGTGGAACAACTGGGCCTGCCCTTGCTGATCAAGCCCTCTGACGGCTACGCTTCACAAAACATTGCCGTGTTGCGCTACCCC
>CAIQYP010000295.1 GCA_903876045.1 uncultured beta proteobacterium
AGAATTCGAATCAGCATTGATGCTGGCAGCAATATCAGCAAGTGTGTCCCCTTTCTTGACGGTAATGGGTTCCGCTTTAACGGACCCGGGCGTAAACAGGTCGTCCTTCGCAAGCTGCGTCGACTGAGCGGTCTTCGATACCCGCGTGCCCAATTGAATATTCAGCGTGTATGTTCCCGTCGACTGATATCCGGTAGGCACCTCGACGGTCGCGGATTGCGTGGTCACAAGGTTCTGGACCTCGACCGAAAAAGAGCCCACTGCTGCCTCCGAAGTCGACGTGCCAGTCACTGCGGCATTGCTGGAGGTGAAGCTTTTACTGTTCCAGGTCGGGAGGTCGGTCAATGCGCTTGCGGCTTCCTTTAGTGCCGACAACTCCGACTTGATTTGCCCAAAAACCGACAGTTTGGTCTGCAACACGGAACTCTTCTTCTGTAATAGTTGCACTGGTAGCGACTCCACTGCGACCAATTGGCTAACGATGGAAGTAATGTTCAGTCCACTTCCAAGACCCGGGGATGAGATAGCCACGTGAACTCCTTGACTTCAATACATCAATCACAAGCCTCATTTGTAACGCAATACGGACCCGCGCAAGGTCACTATTACAGGGCAAACACCCCGCAAATGCAAAAGCCTGGATCTCGTCCAGGCTTTTGCGAGGCTTTTTACGATTTAACGCAGCAGGGCCAACACTCCTTGCGGCAGTTGGTTAGCCTGGGCGATCATGGCTGTTCCAGCCTGCTGCAGGATTTGCGCGCGGCTCAGGTTCGAAGTTTCTGCCGCAAAGTCTGCATCCATAATGCGACTTTTAGCAGCGGACTGGTTTTCCGAAGCGGTCTGCAGGAAGTTAATGGTATTAGTAAAGCGACTCTGAACTGCGCCCAGATTGGAACGAATGTTATTAATGGCGGTTAGCGCCTTGTCAAGATCATCCAGCTTGGTACTGTTTGCGCTGGCGACGCTGGTATCCAAACTGGAAACCGAACCCGTCACCGCCTTCGACAAATCACCGGTCGATGCATTCATGGACGATGCCTCTACAGTAATAACCTGACCTGAGTTTGCGCCAACCTGGAAAGTGAATCCTGATGTCGTATCCAATAGGGATTGGCCGTTAAATTGCACCGAACTCAGCGTCCGTCCAATTTCAGTGCCCAGTTGCTGGTATTCTGAGTTCAAGGCGGAAAGATCGGTGCCGGTGTTGGTACCATTGCTTGCCTGGACTGCCAATTCTCGCATGCGTTGCACCATGTCGGTCAGGGTCTGCAAGCCACCTTCAGCCGTCTGAGCCAAACCGATGCCATCGTTGGCGTTGCGTATCGCAACATTCATGCCTCGTACTTGCGCATCCATCCGAGTGGCGATCGCCAAGCCGGCGGCGTCGTCTTTGGCACTATTGATGCGCAAACCGGAAGACAGACGTTGCATTGAAGTGGACAAGGACGATGCATTCATCCCCGCATTTCGCTGCGCATTCAGCGAGTTGATGTTAGTGTTGATCGAGTAACTCATGATAAAGCTCCTTTAAATGATTGAACCGGATTTACCGGAGTCAGGTGGGTGTTTGCCTGCCTGACAACGAACCCTGGTTGAAGCTCGTTGGTTTATTTATCGGTGCACCTTGGGGGAACTTTAGGGCTGAAATTGCACGAAATTTGAAATTGTCTTCAATTTGCGCCTTGTAGGAATTTGCCTTACACGCGCGCACTCGCAACCTGACAGGCCAAACATCCAAACCCTGATTCAAGTATCGACAGCCTGCTTCCAGAATTCAGTCCATGGTGAGCAGCAAACAAAAGGATGCTGTTTACCTCCTAAATAAATGCACTACTTTTTGGAGCCAGCCATGACAAACGAACAAATCCTTTCTGAGATCCGGGAAGCCAATTTGACTTACCTGATGCTGGCCCAGAACTTGATCCGCCAGGACAAGGCCGAAGCCCTGTTCCGCCTGGGCATGTCCGAAGAGTCGGCCGACATGATCGCCGCGCTGTCACCCGCCCAAATCCTCAAGATTGCCTCCGGCAACATGCTGCTGTGCCGCTTCCGTATGGACGACGAAGTCGTTTGGAACTTGCTAACCAACCACTCTGCCGCCAAGGTCGACAACGACGCCACTACTAGGTTGCATGCCAGCATCCTGATGGCCGGCCGCTTTGCCGAAACCCTGTAAACCATTCAATCCACCCGGAGCAGCACCATGGCCACCAAAAGCGTACTGAACGATTCCAAGCAAGTGGAGCGCGCCGTCGCCCTGATTAACCTGGGTGCCCGCCTGCAGGTGCTGGAAAGCGAAACCGATCTGTCTTATGAGCGCCTGTTGCGCCTGTACAAGGAAGTGGCGGGCCGCTCGCCCAGCAAGGGTCAACTGCCCTTCTCCACCGAGTGGTTTCTGACCTGGCAACCCAACATCCATGCCTCGCTGTTCCAGAACACCTATGAATACCTGACCAAGGTCAGCGCGCTGGAAGATATCGACGCCATCATGAAGGCCTATAAGCTCTATACCGAGCAAATCGCAGCCTGTGGTGTGGAGCCCTTGCTCTCCATCACCCGCGCCTGGCGCCTGGTGAAATTCATCGACAACAACATGCTGTCGATGACCAAATGCTCCAAATGCGGTGGTCACTTTGTATCTGAAGCCTACGAAAACAGCCGCCATTTCGAGTGTGGCCTATGCTCGCCACCGGCCCGCGCCGGCAAGGGTGCCGGAGCCGGTGGCATTCTGCTGCACTAAGCCAGCGCGGGGCCACCTCAGAAATTCAAGTACAGCCCCCGGCCGGACGATATGATAGAGATAGGCCCTAAAAAGCCACTCTATTCAACCCATGGGGCCAACTGCCTCACTGTCACACTCCCGCTATGTTTGTAATCGTTGGCTGGG
>CAIQYP010000296.1 GCA_903876045.1 uncultured beta proteobacterium
CCAGAAAACACGGCGAGTGTGGTGCGGGCAGCTATTGAGCACACACTGCTTTACAACGGTGGCAAGCGCCTTTATTACATGGGACCGATGTTTCGACACGAGCGCCCTCAGCGCGGTCGGTATCGGCAATTCCACCAAATCGGCGCTGAGGCGCTTGGTTTTGGTGGTGGTGAGGTCGATGCTGAAATCATTCTGATAGCGCATGCCTTGTGGCAGGAGATTGGCCTGAAAGACGTGGAATTGCAACTCAACAGTCTGGGTCAACCTGATGAGCGCAATCAGCATCGTGCTGCCTTGATCAAGCACTTTGAGGCGCACCATGACCTGCTGGATGCAGAGGCAAAGCGGCGTCTGCACCTCAACCCTCTGAGGTTGCTGGATAGCAAGAATCCGGCGATGCAAGCGGTGATTGAAGCGGCGCCACGCTTGCTCGATTTCTTGGGCGCAGAGTCCAAGAAGCACCTTCAAACCGTAATCGATATTTTGGAAGCCAACGGGGTTGAATATTCCATCAATCCGCGTCTGGTGCGGGGCATGGACTATTACAACCTCACCGTTTTCGAGTTTGTTACCAATAAATTGGGCTCTCAGGGCACCATTTGTGCAGGTGGTCGCTACGACTACTTGTTTGAACAGATCGGTGGCAAGCCGACACCGGCTGTTGGCTGGGCCATGGGTATGGAACGGGTGTTGGAGTTGCTCAAAGAGTCGAATGCCGAAGAAAAAGCATCCGAATTGGATGCGTATGCCATTGTTCCCGATGCCGCTTTCTTGCCCGCGGTGATGGCCTGTTTGCAAGGATTGAGGGCGCAGGGTGTGTCGGTATTAATGCAGGCCACCGCTGCTGAGGGCATGGCCAGCATGAAGTCTCAGTTCAAGCGCGCAGACGCTTCGGGTGCCCGTTTCGCCCTAATTTTTGGCGCTGATGAGATGGCGCAGGGTGCGGTTACCGTGAAGGCTCTGCGCGACGCGAGCATCGCCCAGCAGAGTCGTCCACTGCTTGATACTGCCCAATGGGGCAAGAGCCTACAATCCAACGCTTAACTTATTAGTCCCATGGCAAATCATTTAGACCTTGAAGAACAAGAACAGCTTGATGAGATCAAGCACTTCTGGAAGCAATACGGCAACGCTATTACTTGGGTATTGATCGTCGTGCTGGGCGCTTATGCGGCCTGGAACGGTTATCAATACTGGCAGCGCAATCAGGCGGCTCAGGCTGCCGCCATGTTCGATGAGATCGAAAAGGTTGCAGGCGAAGGTGATGCAGTGAAACTGGATCGCGCATTCTCTGAAATGAAGGATCGCTTTGCATCTACGGCCTATGCGCAACAGGCGGGTTTGCTGGTGGCCAAGTCCCTTTACGAGTCTGGCAAATTGGATGAGGCTAAGGCCACGCTGACATGGGTTGCTGAAAAATCAGCTGACGCGGGCTACGCTTCCGTCGGGCGGCTACGTCTGGCCGGTGTGCTGATGGATGCGAAAGCCTACGACGAGGCTTTAAAAGTGCTGGATACGGGGGTGGCTGAGGAATTCGCTGCTTTACAAGCAGACCGACGCGGTGACGTTTATTTGGCACAAGGTAAAAAGTCTGAAGCAAAGGCGCAGTATTTGAAAGCGTTTAAAGCCTTCGATGAGCGAACCGACTACCGCCGCTTAGTGCTGGTCAAGCTCAACAGCCTTGGCGTAGATCCTATGGATGAAGCTGCGATCAAGTCTGCGGATGGTGACAAAGGCGTCGCATCCAAGTGAGTATTTTTTCACTTCAGGGAAGCCTGGTAATGCGTAACCTTCTAGCGATAGTACTGGTGGCACTGTTGGCTGCATGTGCCAGTACGGACAGACCCAAGCCTGCACCTCTGGCGGCCAATGTTCCACTACTGGGCGTACGTGCTGCTTGGACTGCGGCACTGGGGCCGGTTGACTTTGCGTTGGACGTGCGGGTGGTTGATGGGCGTGCTTACTTGGCCAGTACCTCCGGAACGGTGGTGGCTCTGGACGCTCAATCCGGCGCAGATGTATGGCGTGTGTCACTCGATACACCGCTGAGTGCCGGCGTTGGCAGCGATGGTCGTTACAGCGCCGTAGTGACCCGAGTCAATGAACTTGTCGTGCTTGATGGTGCCAAAGTTTTATGGCGGCAAAAGCTTAAAGCCCTTACCTTGACCGCGCCGCTAGTTGCGGGAGGACGGGTGTTTGCTTTTTCCAGCGACAGAAGTGTCAGCGCTTTTGATGTGGCTAGTGGTCAAAAGTTGTGGCAACAACAAAAACCGGGTGAAGCACTTGTGCTTGGGCAGGCCGGCTTGCTTACCGCCGTTGGCGATACGCTGGTCGTCGGCTTTGGTAGCCGCGTCACCGGCCTGAATCCGCTCAATGGCAGTACCCGCTGGGAAACGTCCGTAGTCAATGCCCGGGGCACCAACGAGGTAGAGAGACTGAGCGACGTGGTTGCCGGTTTCAGCCGGGAGGGTAGCCAATTGTGTGTAAGAGCGTTTCAATACGCCGTGGCTTGCGTTGACGCTGGAACTGGCCGTATGCAGTGGACGAAACCAGCCAACGGCAGCAACGGGGTTACTGGCGATGGGAAAATGGTTTATGGCGCAGATAGCGACGGTCGCCTGACGGCATGGAGTCGCAACGACGGCGAAAAAGCATGGACTCTGGACCGCTACCGCTTTCGAATGATGAGTGCACCCCTAGTGGCAGGTCGATCACTGATAGTTGGTGATGACTCGGGTAACCTGCACTTTCTCTCAAAAGAAGATGGCGCACCCTTAAACCGGATCGTCACTGACGATTCCGGCCTTTCTGTGGCGCCCGTGTTGGCCGGCAAGACCTTGCTGGTTGTGAGTCGCCGTGGCTCCGTCTACGCGTTCCGGCCTGAGTAGGCTGTTTATAAAGCCTCTATGAAACCCGTTATTGCATTGGTCGGCCGACCCAACGTCGGTAAGTCGACCCTTTTCAATCGCCTGACGAAAACAAGGGACGCCATCGTGGCCGACTATGCCGGCCTGACCCGCGACCGCCACTATGGCACTGGCGTTCAGGGCAAGCACGAATACATCGTGATTGATACGGGTGGTTTTGAGCCCGATGCCGCCACAGGCATTTACAAGGAAATGGCTAAACAGACACGGCAAGCCGTGGCTGAAGCGGATGTAGTCGTGTTTGTGGTCGATGCACGAGCAGGCGTTTCTTCGCAGGATCATGACATCGCGAAGTATTTGCGCAAACTCAGCAAACCTTGCCTTTTGGTGGCCAATAAAGCTGAGGGCATGACCACCGGTGCTCAACTTGGTGAATTCTTTGAGTTAGGGCTTGCCGAGGTGGTTCCGGTGTCCGCTGCACATGGGCAGGGCATTCGCACGCTGGTTGAAATGGCCCTTGC
Source organism: uncultured beta proteobacterium (assembly GCA_903876045.1). Lineage (GTDB taxonomy): Bacteria > Pseudomonadota > Gammaproteobacteria > Burkholderiales > Burkholderiaceae_C > Allorhodoferax. The sequence continues at coordinate 3,389 of CAIQYP010000296.1, forward strand.
GCCTTTGCACCTCAGTGAGGAAGATGCTCAGGAGGCAGAGCAGGATCCGTCAGTGATTAAGTTGGCCGTCGCTGGCCGACCGAATGTCGGCAAGTCCACTCTAATCAATACTTGGCTGGGGGAGGAGCGCCTGGTGGCATTTGACTTGCCAGGCACCACGCGGGATGCGATTTCGGTGCCTTTTGAGCGCGACGGCCAGCGTTTCGAGTTAGTGGACACGGCAGGCTTGCGCCGCAAAGGCAAGGTGTTTGAGGCCATTGAAAAGTTCTCCGTCGTCAAGACTTTGCAGGCCATTGAATCCGCAAGCGTTGCCTTGCTGTTGATTGATGCCACCCAGGGCGTGACAGACCAGGATGCCCACATTGCGGGCTACATTCTCGAATCGGGCCGCGCCGTGGTCATCGCAGTGAACAAGTGGGATGCGGTCGACGAATACCAACGCGAGCTTGTCAAACGCTCGCTGGAAACCCGCATGGGCTTTCTAAAATTCGCAACAGTCCATTTCATCTCCGCGCAAAAACGCCAGGGACTAGGTCCGCTGTGGGATTCCATTGCGCAGGCGCATCGTTCGGCCAATTGCAAGATGCCGACCCCCGTGCTGACACGTCTGCTATTGGAAGCGGTTCAGTTTCAAACACCCAAGAAGACCGGCATGTACCGGCCCAAACTGCGCTATGCCC
>CAIQYP010000297.1 GCA_903876045.1 uncultured beta proteobacterium
GACCTATTGCAGATCGCCATCAAACCCGGCAAGCCTTTTGCGCACGGCAAGGTTGGAGCAGCCCATTTCATTGGCCTGCCTGGCAACCCGGTTTCCAGCTTTGTTACCTTTTTGCTGCTGGTGCGCCCCTTCCTGTTGCGCCTGCAAGGCGTGTCAGATGTGCTGCCTGTGGGGGCCAGCAAGCGCGCTGATTTCGAGTGGCCACGTGCCGACAAGCGCCAGGAATTTTTGCGGGTGCGCCGCAATGCGCTTGGTGGTCTGGATTTGTTTCCAAACCAGAGTTCTGGCGTGCTGACTTCGGCGGTCTGGGGCGATGGACTGGTTGACAATCCCGGTGGTCAAATCATTCAAAAGGGCGCCCCAGTGCGCTTTTATTCCTTTGCCGAATTGCTTGCATGAAGATCAACATCCGCTACTTTGCCTCCATACGCGAGGCCGTCGGTCAGGCTTCTGAATCTTTGGATACAACTGCCGTGACATTGGCTCAATTGCGCGATGAGTTGATTGCGCGACCGGGCAACGTGGGTGAATCCCTGGCTCGTGGTCGCGCGGTACGTATGGCGCTGAATCAGGTCATGAGTGACGAGTCTGCAGCCTTGGTTGAAGGCTGTGAAGTCGCATTCTTCCCCCCGGTTACAGGTGGCTAGGACTACCGCCATGAGCACGCCACGCGTTTCCATTCAGAACCAGGACTTCGATCTCACTGAAGAGGTGGCGCGCTTACGTGCCGAGGACAAGCGGGTAGGCGCGGTTTGCAGCTTTGTAGGCACCGTGCGTGATCGCAATGGTGGTGCGGACCTGTCCGTTCAGTCCTTGGAACTGGAGCATTACCCTGGCATGACTGAGAAGTCCATCGAGGCCATGATTGACGAGGCGCATCGTCGCTTTGACATTTTTGGCGCGCGGGTGGTGCATCGCGTTGGTCTTTTGCAACCGCTGGATCAAATCGTTTTGGTGGCGGTGACTTCGGCGCATCGTGGTGAGAGCTTCAAGGCCTGCGAGTTTTTGATGGATTACCTGAAAACACAAGCGCCCTTCTGGAAGAAGGAAGCCACGCCCGATGGTGCGCATTGGGTGGATGCGCGGGTCAGTGATGACAATGCTTTGGCGCGCTGGGGAATTGCCGGGTCCAACGCTTCTTAGTTCTTCCCCGTTCCTTTCTTTGGCCAACGGGTTTTACGCCCGCTTATGTGGGGGGTCGAAACGGGTAAGGGCTGGGGCCTCATGGCGTCAAAGGCCCGCAAATCGGCCCCAGCCCTTACCCGCTTCGACCTGCCTGCAGTTCTGGTGCGCAATATTTTTCCTTCGGAAACGCTTGCGCAACGCACAACAAGCATTCCCCCTTGGACACAGCCTGTACGTACGAGGTGCCGCGAGTTGGGTTCGTTTTCTTCACTTCTACATGTCCATAGTTCTCGCCGGGATGGGTATGCCCTGTGGCCGATTTGCGGGCCTTTGACGCCATGAGGCCACAGGGCATGCCCATCCCGGCAGGTACCTCAGCCAGAGCGCGGCCGAACCAGCATCTTGAAATTGAGTTGCATCTTTGTTGACGGATATCAGCGTCAGAACTTGTCTAAGTGACCTACTGCACTTGAAAACATGTCCCATGGCCTCAAGCTGTGAGGCATCAGACCAAACAGTCCAAAGGAATTTTTATGCGCACTGACAAACTAACAACTAAATTTCAGGAAGCACTGGGCGACGCCCAATCGCTGGCGCTGGGCAACGACCATGCCTATATTGAACCGGCCCACGTACTGGTTGCCATGTTGCGCCAGGATGACGGGCCGAAGGCCTTGTTGCAACGTGCAGGTGTCAACGTCAACAACCTGCTGACCGGAGCCGAAGCTGCCATCAAGAAGTTTCCGCAAGTGCAAGGGCAGGACCAAGTACAGGTGGCGCGCGATACCGTCAGTCTGTTGCAGGCCGCCGAAAAGGAGTCCATCAAGCGCGGTGACCAGTTTGTTGCCAGCGAGCTATTCCTGCTGTCTATGGCGGACAACAAGGGTGACATCGGTAATCTGGTTCGCGCCAATGGAATGACCCGCAAGAATCTGGAGTCCGCTATCGATGCGGTGCGCGGCGGCCAAAGTGTGGACAACGCCGATGCGGAAGACCAGCGTGAATCGCTCAAAAAGTATTGCGTCGATCTGACTGAGCGCGCGCGCAAGGGCAAACTGGACCCGGTGATTGGGCGTGACGACGAAATCCGCCGCGCCATTCAGGTGCTGCAGCGCCGTACCAAGAACAACCCGGTGCTGATCGGCGAACCCGGCGTTGGCAAGACGGCGATTGTTGAAGGCCTGGCCCAGCGCATCGTGGCGGGCGAGGTGCCGGATTCTCTCAAGGGTAAACGTGTTCTATCTTTGGACATGGCTTCGCTGCTGGCCGGTGCCAAGTTCCGTGGCGAGTTTGAAGAGCGCCTGAAGAATGTGCTGAAAGACCTGGCTAAGGACGAGGGTCAGACCATTGTTTTCATTGATGAGTTGCACACCATGGTGGGTGCCGGCAAGGCTGAAGGCGCGATGGACGCGGGCAACATGCTCAAGCCCGCGCTGGCCCGTGGCGAGTTGCATTGCGTTGGCGCCACCACACTGGACGAGTACCGCAAGTACATTGAAAAAGACGCTGCGCTGGAGCGCCGCTTTCAGAAAATCCTGGTGGGCGAGCCCACCGTCGAAGCCACCATCGCTATCCTTCGCGGCTTGAAAGAGCGTTACGAAGTGCATCATGGCGTGCAGATCACCGACCCTGCCATCGTGGCGGCGGCCGAGTTGTCGCACCGCTACATTACGGATCGTTTTTTGCCGGACAAAGCAATTGACTTGATCGATGAGGCTGCCTCCAAGATCAAGATCGAATTGGACTCCAAGCCTGAGGTCATGGACAAGAAAGACCGCCGTCTGATCCAGTTGCAAATTGAGCGCGAAGCCGTCAAGCGCGAGAAGGACGAAGCCTCGCAAAAGCGGCTTGAATTGATCAACGAAGAGATCAAGGCCTTGCAGAAAGAAATTGCCGATCTGGACGAACTCTGGAAGGCCGAGAAGGCCCAGGCCCAAGGTTCCAAAACTATCATGCAAGAGGTGGAAAAGCTACGCTTCCAGATTAAGGAACTCACCGATAAGGGTGATTTCAATAAGGCCGGCGAACTGCAATACGGCAAGTTGCCTGAGTTGGAAAAGCGTCTCAAAGACGCCCAGGCGCAAGAGACCGGCAAGGCCCAGTCCGCCAAGGACGGTGGCCGGGCGCAATTGCTACGCACCATGGTCGGTGCCGAAGAAATCGCCGAAGTGGTGAGCCGTGCTACGGGCATTCCGGTGTCCAAGATGCTGCAAGGCGAACGCGACAAACTGTTGCAAATGGAAACCAAGCTGCATGACCGTGTGGTGGGCCAAGAGGAGGCCATTGCCGCTATCTCCAACGCCATCCGCCGCTCGCGCTCGGGCCTCTCTGACCCGAATCGACCCACCGGCTCATTCCTGTTTCTCGGCCCCACGGGGGTTGGCAAGACGGAGTTGTGCAAGGCGCTGGCGGGCTTCTTGTTTGACAGCGAAGACCACCTGATTCGCATCGACATGAGCGAGTTCATGGAGAAGCATTCGGTGGC
>CAIQYP010000298.1 GCA_903876045.1 uncultured beta proteobacterium
AATCGCCCAGGAGCGATTATTTTCGATATGCCAAGGGGTGAAGTACCCCCCAAAATGCCTAATTTTTCATCACGGAGTTTCTGCCGCCCAGACTCCTAGGACTTCGACGTCCTTCGCCCGGAGGGATCGGGCTCCGGCCGCCTTTATGAGGCCTTGCTGACCGTCGACGGTGCGGCGCCAAAAGATGTTGTCTTCCGCCCCGGTATAAATGCCGATGATTGCCGGCATCCTATGATTGTGCGGCGCGGTAGTCATGTGCGGACCCCAAATGACGTTGACGATCGTCAGGTCGTCAGCGGCATGAATCGTCTTGACGGTGGCTCTGTTCGGCTCACCGAGACCCGCCAGCACCTCGGCTGGATTCGACACTGTGCGCTCAAGGACATCGCGAATTGCCCCTGATGGATCAACTTCCTTCAGTGCGCCCTGGCACTGCTCAACAAATAGCTGAAAATCGAACATTCTAGTTACCTCAGAAGATTGGATTTTGCAGAAACGTCTCGACTGATCTGCGAAAAATTCTACGTTACCTTGGTCCAAAGCGAAAGACAATTATTCGCAGTAAACCACGTCGTGGTTTCGTTAACGAATGACCACCATCTTGAAAACGGTACCTTGCTCTCGGAGCCTCGCCCGACCTTGCCGCCCGAGCGCTTGCCGCCCAGATAGGCATCATCGATCTCCACCCACCCCTTGGGGTTGGCGACCGTCTTCTCGGGCACGCGCATGAGTTCCATGAGTTTTTGCTTAAAGAACCAGGCAGTCTTGTAGCATCCCCCCGGGTGGCGCATCAGTTCGAGCGCCGACAAGATGTTCTTCGACCGGGTCAGCAGGTGTATGACCATAAACCAGCGAGACAGCGCCAACTTGGTGGACACGAAATAGTTTCGCTGTTGACGCTGCACTGGTGACCACCACGCTTGTGGAGGGAATGTCGGGTTCGGGGCAAGCAAATTTGGCGGTGGAATTCCCAGTTTCGGGTTGGCTAATATGCTTTGCAATTCGCTATGTCCCCCACTTCGGGGGCGTCGATAGCGAAATACTTGGAATAGTCTCTGCTACGTGTGCCTGTATTGCCCACAGGTTGCGATCACGGATACCTAACGACTCAAGCATGGACACGGTTCGGTATAGATACTGGGCTGATGAACCCCAGTGGCCGGCTGCATGCGCCAATATTCTGGCGACTTGGATGACGTCCATTTTTCCTGCGTAAGCGGGACCGTTTCGGTCAGCAACAAACGCGAGCGCACGAACTGGCCCTTGATTGGTTTGCACTGAAATCCACCGCCCAACATTTGTAGGTGGATTGGCGTCAATTTCACGCCGCATCAGCAAGTCTAGCTGCGCGGCATGGTTACCTGAAGGCAGTCTGTACAACACGCCCTTACAACTGCCGCCACGGTCCAATGCCATCATGAGGGCGGGGTACTCCCGCGTTCCCCTCCACCTTGTTAGCGTTAGGCAAAAGGAGCGATGCCAACCTTTAGCCTCCGCGGGGCGCCTTTCTTCGAACGCAAATTCCGGATTCCAGATTAGGGAACCGTATGCAAAAACCCAAAGATCTTTTGGCGAATATTCACTCAGCAAGTTATCCACCATCATGCGAAATTCTTCATCCGTATGTTCGCTGGTACCGGGTTCAGGACCAGGGTCAGGTTCTATTCGCTCTACCATCGCCACCAACTCAGGTGTCAGATGCAGCTTGCTTGCGTGAGCCACTCCATTTTTCATTTGCCGTCTCCCTAAACCATTAGTCTTTATTGGTTCCCCCGGCAGTATTGGACATATTGGCTTTCCTGCCCTTAAGTTTTGAACCGACCTTCGCCCGTATAAACCATGTAAACATTGGCACGTTCGTATGGCGACGGATGTGGTCGTTTCTGATGTTCAAATCCCGCACTTTCGTACAGCGCGATAGCCGCCTTCAAAGCAGTATTTGTCTCAAGAAAAAGTTGGCGGCCACCTATGTCAGCAAAACCCTTCACGGTGGCTTCAAGCAGGCGGCGACCCAGACCCTTTCCCTGCGCACCGGCAGTGACGGCCATCTTTGAGAGTTCGTAGGTGCGGTCTCCCTTGGCAATCAGCGCACAGCAACCGACAATGACTCCCCTGTCCTGAGCCAACCAGATCGCGCCGCCGTCACGCAGGATGTCTTCAGGTCGTGACAGTACTTTTTCGTCCACGGGCTCGACTCGGAAATGCAGTTCGAGCCACTCCAAGTTGAGTTGCTTGAAGTCGGCCGCATAACGTGACTCAAAATCGATGATGTTGGCGGTAGTGCCCATGATGCTTAATCCTTCCTGAGTGCAAGAATACGAATAGCAATGCCGGAGCCGGTCAAAAGTCAGATCGGTGACCGTCAGCCAGGTCACGTCAGTAAATCGGTTTGCAAAGAATAGGAAGCATGCATCGAAGTACACAAGACTGTATTAACCATAATGCAAATATTGTTATTGGGGCATTTCAGACGCGCGCCAGATTTGCCTGTCAGCATTATTTGTATTGACAAGCAAACTTAAGTCATTCGCAAGTACGGCTCAATCGCAATTAGCGCCATTTACAAAACTGTGCAGAACCATTTTGATGAAATGCATTTTATTTACACACGCCGCCTTAGAGCCGAATTTTTTTGTGATGCCTATCTCTTTGGCTTGGCGATACAAGGTTTACTTAAGTTGATCTTTTTCTTTGGCGACTGAAAAATTGTCACCAGGATGTCTAACGGTGAAAGATGAGTCCGAACGCTTAGGGGAGAAATAGACTTATGGCCCGTAAACCGAATATGACAGAGACAATTCAGCTAACCGCTGAGATTGTGGCGCTCGTCGATCGGGTTGAACCTGATCCTGGTCTTGGTCCGGGCATGGAAGAGCCCAAAGAGGCATATTATTTCGAACTAGCCGCTGAATTGTTAAAGCAGCATTCACCGGAGGAACTATGGGTCTTCGCATATGGATCGCTCATCTGGAGTCCAGGTTTTGAAGTTGTAGAGGCAATACCGTCAACTGCAACCGGTTGGCATCGTTCCTATTGCATTGAACTCACACGTTGCCGAGGCACGCCACAACGTCAATCACTTATGCTAGCGATTGATCGCGGAGGCAGTTGTAGGGGCGTCGCACTTCGCCTTCCCAAGAAGGACCATTTTGGTCAATTGGTAACTATCCTACGCCGCGAAATTGATGCCATTCCTGCGACATACATTCCGCGTTGGATAAATATTCGCACAGCAAACGGCTCACATCTGGCGCTTACGTTTGTAGTTGACACTGAGGGTCCTGCATACTCCGGAAAACTGCCATTGGATCAAGTCGCAAAGACTTTAGCCCATTCGGCTGGACACTTAGGCTCTGCCGCAGCGTATCTGCATAAGACTGTTTCCCATATTGATGCCCATGGTATTCGTGACCGCAACCTATGGGAGATCCAAAGACGAGTTGCTGAGGAAATTACAGCGAATTCCCGGCAAACTCAGTAGCTTATAAATTGCTCGTTGGCTAGCGCAATACAGAAAAATGCCGCGCACAAAACTGACTGTGACCAACTGGAGCCATTGCACGTGACTGATCATTCCGCACCAACGACTGACGGTAAGTGGCAGTTTTGGATAGACCGGGGTGGCACATTCACGGACGTGGTTGGGAAGATGCCCGACGGTACCGTGGTGACGCACAAATTGTTGAGTGAAAATCCAGAGCAATACACTGACGCTGCGGTGACGGGCATCCGCCATTTGTTGGGCTTGGGCAAAGGCGAACCGGTGACCGCTGCGAGGGTGGCCTGTGTAAAGATGGGCACCACCGTGGCGACGAATGCGCTTTTGGAGCGCAAGGGAGAGCCTACTTTACTGGTGATCACGCGCGGGTTTCGTGACGCGCTACGCATTGCCTACCAAAATCGACCCAAACTTTTTGCCCGACATATAGTGCTGCCAGAACTTCTGTACTGTGACGTGGTCGAGGCGCAAGAGCGAATGGGCGCACATGGCGATGTGGTGGAAGCGCTTGACCAGGCCGGCCTACGAGAGGCATTGCGAATGCATCATTTAGGGGGCATCCGCAGCGTGGCCATTGTGTTGATGCACGGCTATCGTTATTGCCAGCATGAGCAACAAGCCAAACAAATCGCCTGCGAAGTTGGTTTCACACAGATAAGCACTTCGCATGAAACCAGCCCGATGATGAAGTTTGTAAGCCGTGGTGATACTACGGTGGTCGACGCGTATCTTTCGCCTGTCCTGCGGCGCTATGTTGAACAGGTTCAGCAGGAAATGCCAGGTGTGCAGTTGTTTTTCATGCAAAGCAGCGGGGGCCTTGCGGATGCCAGCAGCTTCCGATAGCCTGATGCGGGTGCAACGAGTGGAAAGCCGAAGTTTCAGGGTTTCTGGCTCCACCATGCTGTCTGCTGTCATCGCAGTTTGCAATTTGCCCGCTCTATGCTGACCACTTTATAAAACCGAGCACCAGCCATGGAGGCGATGGGGGTAATCAGATTCAGGCGGACATTACGGCGCCGCAAAAATTACCATAGCGCATGCGAGTCTCTTCCTTGCCCCCTCCCGCGCACGGCAGTTTCGAGGTGACCGGCGCGTGCCCGCACGACTGCCCTGACACCTGTTCGCTGGTCACCAGTGTGCAGGACGGCATAGCCATCAAGGTGCATGGCAACGCGGCGCACCCGCATACCGGCGGCGTGCTGTGCACCAAGGTGTCACGCTATAACGAGCGCACATACCACCCTGAGCGCGTGCTCAAGCCACAGAAGCGCAGTGGCCCGAAAGGCAGCGGCCTGTTCGAAGAAGTCACTTGGGACGAAGCCCTGAGCGACATTGCCTCGCGCCTGGGCAAAATCGCAGCACGCAATGCGGAGGCGATTCTTCCCTATAGTTACTCCGGCACCCTGGGCCTGGTGCAGGGAGAGGGCATGGCTGCACGCTTCTTCCACCAACTCGGAGCCTCGTTGCTGGACCGCACCATTTGTGTTTCGGCCGGGTCCGCTGCGCTAGAGACTACGGTCGGCGGGCAGATTGGCATGAAGGTGGAGTTTTTTGCCGAATCCGACCTGATCCTGATCTGGGGCAGCAACTCAATTGCCAGCAACCTGCACTTCTGGCGCCATGTGCAAACTGCCAAGCGCAATGGCGCAAAGATCATCTGCATTGATCCGCGCAAAACCGAAACCGCCGAGAAGTGCCACCAGCACATCGCCCTTCGCCCAGGAGCCGACGCCGCCCTGGCGCTGGCACTGATGCACGAGCTAATTCGCAACGACTGGCTGGACCACGACTACATTGCGCAGCACTCCTTGGGTTGGGAGGCGCTGCGTGCACGAGCGCTGGAATGGACGCCTGCGCGTGCCGCAGAAATTTGCGGCATTAGCGTCGCAGAAATTGAAAGCCTGGCACGCGACTATGGCGAGGCCTGCAAGGCAGGCAAGAACGTGGCCATTCGCTTGAACTACGGCATGCAGCGGGTGCACGGCGCTGGCAATGCTGTGCGCGCGGTGACTTGCCTGCCTGCGATCACCGGCGCCTGGCGCAAGCGCGCCGGTGGCATGTTGCTGTCCAACTGGGAAGTGCATGCCCCCAAAAAGGCCCTTCTGCAGCGGCCCGACCTGCTGGGCGCACGTCGTCCCCGCACCATCAATATGGCCACCATTGGGGACGCGCTGCTGGAGTCCGGCAGCACGGCCTTTGGCCCACAGATCGAAGCCCTGGTGGTCTATAACAGCAACCCGGTGGCGGTGGCTCCGAATTCGGGCAAGGTAGTGCAAGGCTTTGCCCGCGAGGATCTGTTTACCGTGGTGCTGGAACACTTCCGCACCGACACGGCCGACTATGCCGACTACATCCTGCCAGCCACCACCCAGCTGGAACACTGGGACATTCATATCGCTTACGGCCATACCGATGTGCTCCTGAACCGCCCGGCGATTGCGCCGGTGGGCCTGGCACGCAGCAATACGGATATATTCCGCGCGCTATCGCAGCGCATGGGATATACCGACCCATGCTTTGCCGAAGACGACTTAACCATGGTTCATCAGGCCTTTGGCGACGCCATAAATTTTGACGAGCTGCTTGAAAAGGGCTTTGTCACCGCGCCACTGCCAGACGCGCCCTTTGCATTTGGAGCCTTTCCCACGCCCTCCGGCAAATGTGAGTTTTTCAGCCAACGTTTGGCTGATGAGGGGCAGGATGGCTTGCCCGACCATGTGCCCAATTACGAATTGCCGCGACCGGGCGACACCTATCCTCTGGCCATGATCTCGCCGCCGGCTCGCAACTTTCTCAATAGCAGTTTTGTAAACGTCAAAAGCCTGCGCGACATCGAAGGTGAACCGCTGCTGGAAATGCATGCAGACGATGCTGCGGCACGTGGCATTGCCACGGGTGACACGGTGCGCATCTTCAATGACCGCGGTTCCTACCGCTGCACGGTGCGCATCAACCAACGCGCGCGACCAGGCGTGGTCAACGGACTGGGTGTGTGGTGGCGCAAGCTTGGCCTGGACGGCAGCAATGTGAACCAACTCACCAACGATCAGCTTACTGACATGGGACGAGCGCCTACGTTTTACGACTGTGCAGTGCAGGTCGAGCGCAGTAACGCCATATATTGAGTTGGACGCTCTGGGATCCACCCATGCCCCCTGTTCGACACGCAATTCCTACTGATGCAAAGAATTTGGCTGCATTGGCTGAGGAGACCTTCCGTGACACCTTCGGAGGAATGAACACGGTTGAAAACATGAATCTTCATTGTAAAACGAGTTATACCGAGGGTATTCAATTGGGCGAGATAGCAGACCCACGAATGACTACGTTGGTTTGCGAAGATGGCGGCAATCTGATTGCATTTGCTCAGCTTCGGTGGTCCAAAGCACCTGGCTGTGTAACTGCAAAGAATCCAGGTGAGATTCAGAGAATTTATGTCGCAAAGTCGTGGCATGCGAGGGGCATTGCTCAAGATTTGATGGCGATGTGCCTCAATGAAATGATCAAGCGAAAATCCGATGTGGTTTGGCTCGGCGTTTGGGAACGGAATCCCAGAGCTATCGCTTTCTACAAAAAATTCGGGTTTACCGAAGTCGGTAGCCATGTCTTTCCCTTGGGCACAGATCCTCAGCGCGACATCATTATGTTTCGGCCGGTCTCACTGAGCACCTAAGCCTCCGCTCAATTCGTAAAACGCCTGCTTTGCGTTCAGTTCTGTGACTGGCTCTTTAGGTTGCACTATCGAGCGCCAGAATGAATAGTTGATTTTTGTATGTGAATGTCCGGTGACGAGATTCCAGTACACGCTTTGAAAGTCCGCTTCCTGCGAACCCGGGTGTCAGCTCTGGGCATCTCTGAAAGTTTTTCGCGGTGGCGAGCTAAGGCAGTGTTCAGCCCGTCTGCGACGGTCAAAATCACCGCCTGCCAATTTTCAAAAATGGATGACTCCAATAGAGCGTCGGCAATCTCAGTTCCACCGCGTTTGCAGACCTTGCAGGCAGCGTTTTGTGTACGCCGCTGACAACGGGGTAGATGGTTCCGTTCGTGTCCCCCGCCCGCTTAAGCGGGC